>JANOXL010000133.1:0-45714 GCA_031418395.1 Rhodoferax sp.
CATGAGCAAGCCAAAAGTAAAACCCTCAAAGGCTGATCCGAACAACGCCCTGCCGGTGGCCTGCGCACTTGGGCAGACCGTGCAGCAAGCGGTATCGCGTACTGCATTGCGACCTGCAATCAATGGCGCATCGGTCATCAAGGCCTATCAGGGCAACCTAATGGGCAACGATGTTGACCTTGCCGAATTAGTAGAGGGGCTTAGCGATTCATGCAAGCAGGTAAATGATGGCGACCTTTCTACGTTGGAGGCCATGTTGGTGTCGCAAGCGACTGCGCTGCAAACCATATTCACCAGTCTGGCGCGGCGTGCGCAATCGCAGGAATACCAAAAGAACCTGGAGGCGTTTCTGGGGCTGGCACTGAAAGCGCAGGCACAGAGCCGGGCGACCATATCGGCGCTGGTGGACTTGAAATATCCACGGCAGGCCACGTTTGTGAAACAGGCCAACATTGCGAACGGGCCACAACAGGTGAACAACATTGGCAATGCTGAACATTCCGCGCTGGCGCGCGCTCGCGGAACAGTTTCATCCGAGGAAAACAAACTATTGGAGGCGGAACATGGGCAACCCGGCAAAGGGATGGACGCCAGAGCGGCGCAAGCGGCAGAGCGAAGCCATCAAGCGTTGGAAACCGTGGAACCAGTCCACCGGGCCAAAAAGCCCCGAGGGTAAGGCGGCGGTTTCGCGGAATGCCTACACAGGCGGCCATTGGCTGATGATGCGGGCGCTATCCAAAACCGTGAATGCGGAGTGCCATCAAGCGCGTGCCATGATGTTTGATGCGAACGCGATTGGGCGAGGTGGTAGAGTAATTCGATGAAACCGCTGGCAAATCGTGCTGAGCGAATTTGAAAATCCGAAAGGCCTTCTATGACTTGGGTGATTGCAATTTTGCTTGGACTGATCCTTGTGGCAATGATTTCATCAAACAAAGATGCTGCCGCTGGCGTTTGGAAGGTTGTCGGATTTGCATTTTGGGGATTCGCGGCATTGGTGGCATGGGGAATCTTGATTGGCTATGGGCTGTGGTTCTACGACACCTATCCCCGAACTGGGGAATGGACACGTATTTTTGGTTTGGTTTTAATTGTTGTCGCGCCACCAGTATTTTTATGGATTGCTCGAAAGGAGATAGCAGCGGTATGGAGGCGAGATAGGTGGATTGCAATTAAATATGGTGCTTATGGGGTGAGTTGTACCGTCGCCTGGATGGTTGGTGGGGTTGTTGTCGCTGAGATTCAGGCAGCTAGCGAATATGGTGGGTGGGGATTGCTACTGACGGCTCTGGCTCTTACTGGATCAGTCCTCCTTTGGCGGTCAATCAATGGCTCAAAGAGCTGGGCCGAGGTTTGGAGTGGACCGCCACCACCTCCTGACCCATCGCTGGTGTTGATGCGGGAACGGGATGCCTTTGATCTAGCTGAGGATGAGTCATATGGCGAATTCCAAGAGTCAGATAATTTCAATGCAGTCCCAAAATACGATTGGAGAGAAAAACATCTTGAACGCAAAGCCGCTTTTGAGGAGCACCTTAGATTGCTGAATGAAAAGCTGCAAGCTGAAAAATCCGAGTTTGAAAAAGACCAAATATGGTCTGTGCGTGGGTTCTTTTGGTTCTCTGCGGTTATCGCGATTCTTGGACTAATCGGTTTAGCTTGGGATTTTGGGTTTGCTTTTGCAATGGAGTTGAAATTCGTCAAAGGGCAAGCTTGGCTGGCAGGTACTGTGGTTACATTCGCGGGGCTTGCCATTGCCGGACTTGTCATTTCTGCTCTTGATTCGATTGGGGAAAAAAATTCAAAAAAGCAATAGCAAAAATCCGCAGTAGGAAATCAAAACGGGGGTACAGACGGGGGTGCAAACTGGATTTGAATTTTATGAAACTTAGCATTCATGCGGGTTTCAAAGCATCTTTCAATAGACCCCAGCCCACCAATTACCTGAAAGGCCGCCAACCATCACCCGTTGGCGGCTTTTTTCATTGACAAGGATTTGCCATGGCGCAGCTCAAAAATCGCTCTGCATTGGTCGTTGGTGCCACCGGCCTGGTCGGTGCAGAGTTGCTGAAACTGCTGCTGGCCGACCCGAAGTACGTCAATGTGCACTGCATTGGCAGGCGCGCACCCGCACTCACACATCCCAAGCTCAAAACCCACGTGATGGACTTGGTAACTAACCAACTGGGCGCCCACTTGGCAAGCCAATTCGCCGCGCTACCTTCATTTGACGACGTGTATTGCACTTTGGGCACAACCATCAAGGTGGCGGGCAGCCAGTCGGCCTTCAAGGCGATTGATCTGGACGCCGTAGTGGCCGTGGCTACGGCGGCTCAGGTCAATCGGGCCACGCGCCTGGGCGTCGTCAGCGCCATGGGCGCGGATGCCACCTCCGGCGTGTTTTACAACCGCATCAAAGGCGAGATGGAGGCGGCAGTAGCAAAACTCGGGTTCAGCAGCGTCAGCATCGCTCGCCCCAGCATGCTGGCCGGCGACCGCGACTCGCTCAAGCAAACCGCACGGCCCGGCGAACGGATCGGCTTGAAGCTGATGAATGCCGTCAACTTCCTGATCCCCGCGAATTACAAGGCCATCGAAGCGGCAGATGTTGCCCAAGCGCTGCATCGCATGGTGAGTGAGGGCCGCCCGGGCGTGCGAGTGGCGTTGTCGGGGGAGCTGAGCGCCTTGGCGGGTGGGGTGCCTTGATCTGAACGCGCTGCAACACACGGGCGAACCAGCGCATTTCATTTACCGATTGAATCGACCCTGTTAAAAGTTACAAAATAAAACAAGTCCCCGTAAATTCGACTTGAAATCATACCGTCTAGTTGGTATAATTAAACCAACTAGACGGTATGTACCCATGATTTCCCAAGCCCACGCTTCCAAAACCAAGTTGCTAGACGCGGCCCTCAAGGTGTTTCGCACCAAGGGTTACACCGCGACGACGGTAGACGACATTTGTGTGGCTGCGGCGGTCAGCAAAGGCAGTTTTTTCCACCATTTCAAAGGCAAAGAAGAGCTGGCGCTTGAATCCACCCGGTATTGGACGCAGGTGACAGGCGGCCTGTTTGCCGGCGCGCCCTACCAGCAAGTTGCCGACCCACGTGAGCGTGTGCTCGCCTACATCGACTTTCGCGCCCAAATATTGCAAGGCGATCTGCCCGATTTCACCTGCCTCTTGGGCACCATGGTGCAGGAGACGTTCGAAACCCATCCCGCCATTCGCGATGCGTGCTGGCTTGGAATCGACACCCACGCCCAAACCGTCGCGGCAGACATCGCCCAAGCCCGCGCGCTCTACGCACCCGATGCCGATTGGACCGCCGAGAGCCTGGCGCACTACACCCAGGCCGCGCTGCAAGGTGCTTTCATTTTGGCCAAAGCACAGGGTACGGTGCAGATGGCGGCCGATTGCGTGGCGCACTTGCGGCGTTACGTCGCGCTGGTACTGAACGATCCCACGCATTCCACCCCATTTGCGGCCATTTCGCCATCCGCAGTTTGACTAGCGGCCCGAGGCCAACCCACTTTGACATCTCAACAGGAAGCCAGATCATGAAAATCATCATTGAAACCCACGTCAATGCACCCATCGACAAGGTCTGGCGGGCTTACACCACGCCGAGCGATATCAAACAATGGAACGCCGCATCCGATGATTGGCACACCACCGAATCCACGGTCGATCTGCGTGTGGGCGGCGCGTTCTCATCACGCATGGAGGCCAAGGACGGCAGCTACGGTTTTGACTTTGCCGGCGCCTACACCAAAGTCGTGCCGAACGAACTGTTGGAGTTCTCGTTCGGCGACCGAACGGCCTCGGTTGAGTTCGTGCCTGGCGCGAGTGGCGTCACAGTGCGGGTTGCCTTCGACGCTGAAACAGAAAACTCTGTCGACCAGCAGCGAGATGGCTGGCAGGCCATTCTGAACAATTTTGCGAAGCATGTGGAATCCCGCCAGTAGTCTTCTTTTCTTCCGGAGAACACCATGTTGAAAATATCTCTCATCGTCGTGGCGCTGTTCGTCGGCGCGTTGCTTATCTTCGCGGCCACCAAGCCTGACCGCTTTCGCATCGAACGCAGCACCGTCATCAAAGCGCCGCCTGAGAAAATATTCGGACTGATCAACGACTTGCACCAGTGGGAGCCCTGGTCGCCGTGGGAAAAGCTGGACCCTTCGCTCAAGCGTGTTTATAGCGGTGCCAACAGCGGGGTTGGTGCGATCTACGAATGGCAGGGCAACAAGGAAGTTGGCCACGGTCGAATGGAAATTATCGAATCGACCGCGCCGTCAAAAGTAGTGCTCAACCTTCATTTCATCAAGCCCTTTGAAGCCAGAAACACCGTGGAGTTTGTGCTGAGCAAGGAGGGCGAGGGCACACGTGTCACCCAAGCCATGTACGGCCCGAGCCCCTACATCTCCAAGTTGATGAGTTTGGTGTTCAGCATGGACAAAATGGTGGGCACCAAGTACGAGGAAGGACTTGGCAGTCTGAAAACCCTTGCCGAGCGTACTTGAGCCGTGACACAACTGACAGCCTGAGCCGATCACACAACGTCAACCAAGGGAATCACCATGACCCCCAAAAACACAGTCAACCTGCATCGGGTGTTGGCCACTCAACCCGAAAAAATCTACCGCGCGTTTCTCGACGCCGACGCGATGGCGCGCTGGTTGCCGCCGAATGGTTTTACGGGCAAAGTCCACCACCTGGAGGCCAAAGTCGGCGGCACCTTCAAGATGTCATTTACGAACTTCACCAACGGTACGGCCATTTCTTTTGGCGGTGAGTACCTGGAGCTGGTGCCCAATGAGCGCCTGCGTTACACCGATGTGTTTGACGACCCGAATTTGCCCGGTGAAATGCGGGTGACCGTCCATCTGAAAAAAGTCTCGGTCGGCACAGAGGTGACGATCGTGCAGGAAGGCATTCCGCAAGTTATTCCGTTGGAAGCCTGTTACCTGGGCTGGCAGGAGTCGCTGCGCAACCTGGCGCGACTGGTAGAGCCGGAAATTCCAGGTTGATTTAACGTCAGCGTCACACCCATCGGTCATCCTTTGCAATCCCTCATCCTTTGAACTGGAGATCAACATGAGAGTCGAGCCCTATTTGATGTTTTCAGGCCGCTGCGAAGAGGCCGTCAGTTTTTACCAAGCCGCTATCGGTGCGCAGCCGGTGATGACGATGCGCTTCAAAGAAAGCCCCGACCCGCCGCACATGCCGCTGCCGCCCAATTGGAGCGAGAAGATCATGCATTGCGGCTTTATGGTGGGGCAAACTTTGATCATGGCCTCGGACGGCATGAGTACCGAGAAAGTCGATTTTTCTGGTGTGACCCTCTCCATCACGGCGGACGACGAAGCGCAGGCCAGGCGCCTGTTTGATACGTTAGCCGTGGGCGGTTCGGTCTTCATGCCGATGGGCAAGACTTTCTGGTCGCCTTGTTTTGGCATGTGCTCCGACAAATTCGGCGTGAACTGGATGGTCGGTATTGACGGGCCGCCAGTCTGATTGTCTTAAACAAGATCTGTCGTTGAGTCTAAAAAAACCTGCGCGATTCGCTATCACTTTAGGAATAAATCATGAACTATTTGGATGGATTTGTGGCTGCCGTTCCGATGGCCAACAAAGAGGCCTTTCTCAAACACGCACAAGAGGCGGCGGTGGTGTTCAAGGAGTACGGCGCTTTGAACGTGGTGGAGAGTTGGGGCGATGACGTGCCAGAGGGCAAGCTCACCTCGTTTCCCATGGCCGTGAAGCGAGAAGAGGGCGAGACCGTGGTGTTTTCCTGGATTCAATGGCCATCCAAGGCGGCGCGAGACAGCGCTTGGGAAAAGATCATGGCTGACCCGCGCATGCAGAACTCGCAAATGCCGTTTGACGGCAAACGTATGATCTTCGGCGGTTTTCAGATCATCATGGAGCAATGACATGACCACCACAGCAAGTATTCCCGCAAAGAACACGATCTGCCTGTGGTACGACGGCGATGCCGAAGAAGCCGCGCGGTTTTATGCCTCGGTGTTTCCCGACTCCAGTGTCAAAGCCGTCCACCGCGCACCGAGCGACTATCCGGCAGGCAAACAAGGCGATGTGTTGACTGTTGAGTTCACGGTGTTGGGCATGCCATGCCTGGCCATGAACGGCGGGCCGGGGGTCAATCACAGCATGGCATTTTCGTTTCAGGTGGCCACCGTCGATCAAGCCGAGACCGACAAATACTGGAACGCCATTGTGGGCAACGGCGGGCAAGAGAGCGCCTGCGGCTGGTGCAAAGACAAATGGGGCCTGTCGTGGCAGATCACGCCGATTGCCCTGACCCAAGCCTACACCGATCCAGATCGCGCCGCTGCCAAACGCGCGTTCGAGGCGATGATGCACATGGGAAAAATCGACATCGCCACCATTGAGGCAGCGCGGCGGGGATGAGCTGCGACGCTGAAACAGAAAATGCCATCGCGATGCAGCAGTGCGGCTTCCAGGTGATCATGAATGCTTAAAACGAATCAACCGCCCGCCGCCTGCGCCTACGTGCACACAGGAGAGGCCCGCTTTGCTGCCACAGCCTACACACGCGGCCCGTGGAACCCGGCGCATCAACACGCTGGGCCACCGATTGCGTTGATCTGCCGCAGCCTGGAGCAGGCCGCCGCCCTGCACGGCCTGACGCATCTGGCGCGGCTAACGGCGAATTTGCTGCGACCCATTCCGGTGGGTGAGTTGAACGTGGTGGTCAGCGCCGATTACATTGGAAAAAACGCCGGCCATTTCGCCGCGCAACTGTTTGCAGGCGGCAAAGAAGTGGCCCGCTGTACCGCCTTGTTTCAACGTGAAAACGCCGTCGATTTACCTGCGCCGCTGGCGGGCCACCCGCTGCCGCTGGCCGATGCATCGCCCGAGGATTCAAGGCACGCCCAGTTCCCGTTTGCCGATGACCAGCCCGGTTACGCCGAGCTAATGTCGATCCGCGAAGCACGTGGCAAAAACTTTCAGGGGCCGTGCGCTGTGTGGTTCCGCCTGAACCATCCGCTGGTGTTGGGCGAGCCGCCCAGTGCCTACCAGCGTGTGGCGGTGGCGGCAGATTCGGGCAACGGCATCAGCGCCATTCTGGATTACACACGTGACCAGTTTGTCAACGCAGATTTGACGATCAACCTGCTGCGTCGCCCGGTGGGGGAGTGGATTTGCTTGGATGCGCACACGGCGCTGGGCGACACAGGCGGTGGCATTGCGCAATCGCGCTTGTTTGATACCACGGGGCTGATTGGGCACGCGACGCAGAGTTTGTCGGTGCGATTGGGCGCGCCTTAAAGGTTCGAATTTTGCTTATTTTCGTATATTATATTGGTTATTTTGTATAAAAAATAGGTAAAAACAGTATTAAATATATAGCAAAAAAATCAATAATTACGAGACCTAATCTTAAAATTGATTAAACTATACTTTAACGAAATATTTATTAGTATAATTCCGCCAATACTTCCGCGTTTAGGGGCGGTTCGCAACCGGCCCGGCTGCAGTTGATCGCTGCCGCGCACATGGCGTCGCGTAAGGTGCGGGCCAGCGCATTCGGCGTAGGGCAACGCGATGTTTGCCAAGGGTGCCATTTTGAATCGATCGCCAGCACGCCTCTCGCCATTCACCCGTTCTTGGCATAAAGTGATGCGTATGAAAATTTACCTCGACTCGGCCATCGTGAGCAGTTGGAGACCCTTGGCGGGCTGCCCGCCCATTCAGGGTGCAACGACCAACCCCAGCCTGATGTACCAGGCCGGTCTGGCGGTTAATTTGCCGACCTACCTGAAGCTGGTTCATTCAGCGGGCGAGGCGCAATTGGCGGAACTGATGCTGCAAATGCCCTCCGGTGACCCATCGCAAGCGCTGCATTGGCTGGACGCGCTGCGCCCGGCGGCCGAGCGCGCCGAAGTTGCGCTCACCATCAAGCTGCCCTGCCATCCCGAATGGCTGACTTGCATTCGCGCGCTCAAACAAGAAGGGCAGCCGGTGCTGTTGACGGCGCTGTCCAACACCGTGCAATTGTTGTGGGCGCAAGCGCTGCAGGTTGATTTTGTGGCGCCCTACGTGAGCCGTTTGCAGGCGGATGGGCGAGATGTGTGGGCCTTGATCGAGGCTTGCGTGTTGGCGCAAGATGATTTTGACGAACCCGGCCCGGCGCTCCTGGCGGCGAGCGTCAAATCGCCCGACGTCTTGGCCAAACTGATGGGCATGGGCGCGGCGGCGGTGACGCTCACACCCGCGAGCCTCGCAGCCTGGTCGCAAGACCCGCTCACACAGGCGGCGATGGACCAATTTGACCAGGACGTCGTGGCTTCAAAACGATTCAATTAATACAGGCTTTTGGTACGTCAATCCGTGCAACTTCAAGACATTCTCTACTCCCAAGGCTTCGGCACTCGCCGCGTGTGCGCCGGTTTGATTCAACAGGGTTTTGTTGAAGTTTATGAGTCAAATGACGATTTAGTCCCTGTAAAACAGGCGCAATCAGCTACAGAATATTTAGCAAATGGATTGCGCTTCAAAGTGCAGGGCGTGGACTGGGAATACTGCGAACACGCCTACCTGATGCTGCACAAACCGGCGGGCACCGAGTGTTCACAAAAACCCTCCACCTGGCCGAGTATCTACACACTGCTACCTTTGCCACTGCGCCTGCGCCCGCAAAAATCTGCTGTGCAAGGCGTGCAGGCAGTCGGGCGCCTGGATCAAGACACCACTGGACTGCTGCTACTAAGCGACGACGGCCAGTTCATCCACCGCATGAGTTCGCCCAAAAAACACCTGCCCAAGGTCTATGAGATCACAGCCAAACACGCGCTGGATGACAAACAGGTGAAGCGCCTGCTGGAGGGTGTGGTGCTGGATGATTCGCCCAAACCGGTGCGTGCGGCGGCGTGCGAGATGGTTGACCCAGATGGCGCGAATTTGCATCTGCGCCTCACCCTCACCGAAGGCAAATACCATCAGGTCAAACGTATGTTGGCGGCGGTTGGGAATAGGGTGGAAAGTTTGCACCGCTCCCGCATTGGTGGCCTGGCGTTGCCGCCCGATTTGGCGCCGGGTCAGTGGCGCTGGTTGACGCAAGGCGATCTGGAGTCGCTCAAGCCGACCGTCGGTTGACGCGTTTGTGGGCGCCGTGCCAGCTCAGCGGATGACGGTCAAAATACCATGCCAGATCAAGGTATGTCCTGCAAAAATTCGACCATCAACTGCGTAGAAATCGCCGCTTGGTCGCGATGCGGAGAATGTCCACAGCACTTTAGTTTTTGGAGCTTTATCCGCTGGTTTTGCAAGCCCTGATCGCCTGATCCTCTCATCACTCTGGCGATTTCGTCGATTTGGAACATGCTGCCATACGGGTCGTCGTACCCTTGAAGCGCCAGCACGGGGGCAATGATTTTGCGGCAGTCTTCCCGAATGTCGAAGCTGCGAAACGCCTGCGACAGCCATACGTCGTTCCACTGCCAGAACGCGCCGTCCACATCCTGGTGATATTTCCCCAGGCGAGCGCGTAATTCGCCGGTCTCAAACGCCACTTTAGCCTCTTTGATGGCTGAAATTGAGATGTCTTCGACGATCACGTGCGGCGCCATCACGACACAGGCTGCGACCGGAAAGCGACTGGCGTGAAGCAGCGCAATCGTGCCGCCGTCCGAATGGCCAATCAACACCGGGTTGTCAATATTCAGTTGACGCAGCAAGGCTGGCAACACCGTCCAGGCTTCTTCGTGCATGTAATCCGGCAGCAAGCGCCCCTGGCGCTGGCCGTTGACTGTGCGCGATGCCCCCCGCACCTGTGGCACAGGCTTAGACCGCCCGTACCCGCGCCGTGAATACACCAGCCCGGCACGCCCGGTGGCGGCGCACAACTGCGCAGGCCAGTCGCGCCACATGGCGACCGAGCCCAGGCCTTCATGCAGGAAGACAAGCGGCGCAAGTGCATCTTTTTCGCTTATTGGCGAAATCTGAACCATTTCTAGACGAACGCCAGAAACCTTAACTACCTTCGCAACTGGACTGTTCATGACATTTGAAAACTACACCGAAACCTGCAGGCCGAACGATTTTCTCAAGCACTGACGAAGTGGAATCAAATGATCAGGATCATTTTCAATGAGCCAATTGACGATTGTCGGAACGTCCCGTGTTTTTCGGAATTCTTGCGTTGCATCGGATAAGCCAGAAAAGACGGCTTTCAGCGCGGCAGCACCATCCACCTCAATCAAATTTCCGGGTAAGGCCGCCAATTCAAGGTGCTTGCAAAGAGCAGCCTGGACATCCTCTGGCTCTATTGGTTGCCCCAGTTCCTTGAGCACTTCCGTAATCGCCTTGGGATGTAATAAATGGTTTTCCAACATTCGGCGGTCAAGAAAACGGAGTTTGCCCTGAGACGCCTCTTCAATTTCTTCGCGTTTTTCTTTGGTGCGAGCTTCAGCATCCAACAAGATGCAAACCATTGGCGGTACGAAGGCGGCGGACGACGTTGAAAGTCGCTCGTATATTTTCACAATCTCCTCTGGTGGCATTTTCTTTTTTGAAAATGTATTGGTATCCTCAACCCGTAACACAGAAGTGCCGGCAGCCACTTCAGGGCAAGCCCAGCGCAGCAACGCCGGCATCACCAATTCTTCGCTCTGACCTTCCACCCAAAACACGCGATCCTTTGCGTGGAGGTCGGTCATGCGGATTCCCAAATCCGCCAGGCTGCCGCGCAACGCGTGAAAGTCCTTGGAGCCGACCTGCTTAACCGCCGTCGCAACGCCATCAAAATCTAGCAAAGAGATTGTTTTTGCGTTTACGGCGGTCAATACATCTGCCGAATGAGCGGTGAGGATGAATTGATGCTGCTTCCCCTCCACTTCAAGAATAGAAAGCAGCTCTCTAAGAGCTTTCGGATGCAAAAAAGAGTTGGGCTCATCAATGGCGATCACCTGTGGCTCGCGCGAAGTAAGAACGACATACAACATGGCGATAACGTTTCCGATGCCTGCACCCATATGTGCCATGGGGATGGCAAGGTCATCCCGTCGCGCGGAAGGCAAACTGGGCAGGCATTTGATATTGAAATTGCCACCGTTCGGAGGTGCCTGCACCCACTTCACACTCGGGAATACCCGGTTAATCCAATCGCAAAGAAATGCGTGACCGTGCGAGTCGTTGGTGTGGAGATGATTGATGCAATAGGGTAGCGATGCTGCTTCCCGATCCAATACAGCGGAACCTTGTGACCCACATTGGTGGCCAGGTCGCCTCAGAGCGTTAAACCTGTAGATCTTTGGCTTGAATAGCTGCGCGTAGCCGCCAATTACTCCACCAACTCCCACGTTGTTTATGTCAATTCTGGGAAGGGATTCCTTTGAAATGAATTGAACCAAAGCCACCCATTGTTGAGAGTGGGGATTTTGTCTGCTTGCACGACCTCGAATTAAGTGATCGGCAATAACTTCAACCGTTTCCACATTACCGCTGGCTTTCGATGCAATCTTTATCTCGCCGTCGTTCTTTATGAGCTGAAGTACTCGATTGGCGATTTCTGAGTGATCCAAAGGGGTGTTTGGAAATGGGGTAACCGGAAGGTAAATCTGAGTCGACCCAATCAGCTTGCGCAATTCACTAAAGCGAGTGACCAGCGTCACCTCGGTTTCCGACATTTGAGTGGTCAGGCCACCGAACTCGGGAATTGTTATCTCTGATCGATGCGGCTCGTTCAGGTTGTAGTTCAAATCGATCACGTCAAGCACGGTCGTTTTGCCCGCGTTGTTTGCGCCCAGAAGCAAGTTAAACCCCGGTTCGAATTGAAGAGTTTGGCGTTCACAAAAACTCTTGTAGTTCTCAATCGAGATGGATTCAATATACATGTGGAAACTCCCTTTTCATTTGCAAACATTTGGATGCTAGTTCATTTGTGGTCTAAAGAGAGTCGTGTAGAAGTTATAGCTTTTATCATGACCTAAACGAAAAAAAATTCCGTGAAACAGAATCTAAAACTCAGACTAAAATGGCCACATGATTCGCTCGTTCCTCTGTGCCGACACCGAAAGCCTGTTTCAAAGCCTGGCCGTCAGCCGGTTCAGGAACATCGAACGGGTGGCGCGGCGCAAGTTGTTGCAGATCCATGCGGCCACCGAGTTGGGCAGCTTGCGAGTTCCGCCGGGCAATATGCTGGAGGCGCTCAAAGGCAGCCGGAAGGGGCAGCACAGTATCCGCGTTAATGACCAATGGCGCATCTGTTTTATGTGGCGAGAAGACGGTGCCTACCAGGTTGAAATTGTGGACTATCACTGAAATGGACGGCGTGAACATGAAAGTTGTATATGGCTAAAAAACTGCTCGACGAAATCCACCCTGGCGAAATCCTGCTGGAGGACTTTATGAAACCTATGGGCATCACCGCTCGGCAACTGGCTGCCGACATGGATGTGCCGCCCAGCCGCATCAGCGACATCGTGAACGGCGCGCGCCCCATTTCTGCCGACACGGCTTTGCGGCTGGGTCTGTTTTTCAGCATGGAGCCACGGTTTTGGCTGAACCTGCAGTCCGAATACGACATGCGCACGGTCACCCGTGAGAGTCGCGACCGCATCGCCCTGCGCATCCGGGTGTACCAAGCGGCGACAGCTACACTAGCGGGTTAGCTTGAACGTGGATTTTTGTGAATTTTTTCAATACGCCAGCGCGCCTGGTGGCCTTCTTTTTCGCCGGTTTTCTGATCCATGCGTTGTCATTGCCCGCCTTGGCGCAATCCGTCGTCCCGCCACCCCTGTTTGTGCTCAATTCCCTGGACGCCAGCGTCAGTGTGATCGACCCTGTCACGTGGAAGGAAACCCGCCGTATCCCGACCGGTAAAGAGCCGCACCATTTGTACCTCACGCCAGATGAAAAGTCGCTGATCATTGCCAACGCCTCGGGCAATTCGCTGACCTTTATCGACCCCAAAACAGCAGAAGTGCAACGCACCCTGCATTCCATTCTCGACCCGTACCACCTGCGGTTTTCACCCGACATGAAGTGGTTTGTCACGGCGGCTAACCGGCTGAACCACATCGATATTTACCGCTGGGACGGCAGCAACATCACACTGCTCAAACGTATCGCCACCGCCAAAACACCTAGCCACCTGTGGATTGACACCAAAAGTACCACGGTGTACGCCACCATGCAAGACAGCGACGAGATCATCGGCATTGACCTGGCCACCCAAACCGTGAAATGGCGCGCCAAAACCGGGGCCACGCCCGCCGATGTTTTTGGCACGCCGGATGACAAGTTTCTGCTGGTCGGGCTCACCGGCGGCGATGGCGTTGAAGTTTGGGACATTTCCCCAAGCACTCAGGCGTCCCATGGTGCGCCCAAAATGATCAAACTCTTGCCCACGGGTGCCGGTGCCCATGCGTTTCGCGCCGCAGGTGATAAGCGCCACGTGTTTGTGAGCAACCGGGTGGCCAATACCATCAGCAAAATCGACTACCAAAGTTTTACCGTGGTAGACAGCTACAAAGCGCCGGGCGGGCCGGACTGCATGGAAGTCTCAGCCGACGGCAAGCTGATTTATGTCACTTCGCGCTGGGCCCGCAAACTCACCGTGATCGACACCACGACCAAAGCCGTGGTGCGTCAGGTCAATGTAGGAAAATCACCCCATGGCGTCTGGACACTCGATCACGCACCGCGTTTTTAGCGTTTTCCGCGCTTTTTTCAACGCGCCGTCCAAAACACGGTTAGCTATATATTTAATAGCTACTTGTATATTGCTGACGAGACCCAGTGGCGATTTACATGCACAAGCCTGTGACAAACCCCTGTATTTGACCTTTGACACCGGCCACATGGGCACAGCGCCGCTGATTGCCGATGTGCTCAAGCGCCACCAAGTCAAAGTCACGTTTTTTGCTGCCAATGAACGCACCCAGGTGGGCGACGGCAGCCTCGGGAACCACTGGGCGCCCTGGTGGCGCGCCCGCGAGGCTGAAGGGCATGAATTTGCCTCCCACACTTACGACCACGCCTACTGGCGCGGCGATGTCCCCGGGAAGGAGCCTCGATTTCGCATTCGCCCAAGCGCCGGCGCGTTGGAGGGCCGCGAATTCACCTGGGACGCGAAAAAATACTGCGAACAGATTGCCTATGCGGCAGAGCGGGTAGGCGACCACACGGGCAAAAAGCCCTTGCCGCTGTTTCGCGCACCGGGTGGCAAAACCTCGCCGCGTTTGCTGGAGGCGGCGCGCCAGTGTGGTTACGAACACGTGGGCTGGGCGCCGGCTGGCTTTTTGGGTGACGAGTTGCCGAGTGACAAATACCCTAATGACGCGTTGTTGAAAAAGGCCCTCAGGGACATCAGGTCAGGTGATGTTTTGGTGGCGCACTTGGGGATTTGGTCGCGCAAAGACCCGTGGGCACCCACCGTGCTGGAGCCACTGATCGTGGGGCTGAAGGAGAAAGGGTTTTGTTTTGCCACCCTGCGCACTCACCCTGGTTATCAAAGCTGGTTCGCCGCGCGGCGCTGAGTTGCGGGCTGCGTCAATACTGCCGTGAACTTTACTAACGCACTGAAAGCAGTTGACGCACTGCCCGCGCGATGCATTGAAGCCTTTGACGCCTCGCAGCAATGGCTGTTTGAGGCGCTGGTGCAGCCGCTGATGTTTGCGATCGGGTGGGGCGGTTTGCTCGAAGACGCCTACGCCGCCACCGGTTGGCTACTTGTCGGCGTGTTGCAAATCGCGGTGTTGCTTGCCGTGATCGCGCCGCTGCAACGCTGGCGACCGGTGGAGCCAGTCAAGGATCGCGCCACCATCCGCACGGACATGGTGTACACCTTGATTCACCGGCTTGGGCTTTTTCGCATTGCGCTGTTTTTTAGCTTGCAGCCCTTGCTGGACGACGTGTTTGGCGCGCTGCGAGTGGCAGGGCTGGGTGCCTTGCAACTCGATGCCCTGTGGCCAGGTGTGACGGATCTGGCCCTGGTCAGTTTTTTCATTTACCTGGTCGTTTTTGATTTTCTGGACTATTGGATGCACCGGGGCCAGCATCATTTTGAATGGTGGTGGCGTCTGCATTCGCTGCACCACGCCCAGCGCCAGATGACGATGTGGAGCGACAACCGCAACCACCTGCTGGACGATGCCCTGCGCGACGTGTTGATCGTCATCGTGGCGCAACTCATTGGCGTGGCCCCCGGACAATTTGTTGCGATTGTTGCGTTTACCCAATTGAGCGAGAGTTTTCAGCACGCCAACCTGCGGCTGTGGTTTGGCGCCTGGGGCGAACGCCTTTGGGTCAGCCCGAGGTTTCATCGGCTGCACCACAGCATTGGGCTGGGTCACGAAAGCCTGAAGAACGGCAAACAAGTCCTGGGTGGCGCTAACTTCGGCGTGTTATTGCCGTGGTGGGACATGGCTTTTGGCACGGCCAACTTCACCCTGCGTTACGACCCCACGGGGGTGCGCGACCAAGTGGAATTGCGCAAAGGCGCTGAGCACTTGGGCTTGCGCGACTATGGCCACGGGTTTTGGCAGCAGCAGTGGCTGGGTCTGAAACGTTTGGCAGGGCGCGCGTGATGATGGCGCCACACGCGGCGGTTATCCTAAGCGCATGAGCAAGCTTCTCGATTCTTTTTGGCGCGCCGCGCTGTATTGCCTGCACCCCCGGGTGATCGCCTTGTCGATCCTGCCCCTCATCATCATGGCGCTGATCTCGCTGGGCCTGGGTTATTTCTTTTGGGACGAAGCCATGGTCGCCGTGCGCACCCACCTGGAAGGTTTTGAGCTCGTGACCACGCTAATGGGTTGGCTGGAGCGGTTTGGCCTCTCGAACCTGCGCGTGGTGCTGGCGCCAGTGATCGTGTTGTTTCTGGCGATTCCGGTGATTGCGATTGCTTCGCTGCTGTTTGTCGCCTGGATGATGACGCCTGCCATGGTCGCTTTGGTGGCCGAGCGCCGTTTTCCCCAACTGGAGCGCAAAAAAGGCGGCTCGGTGGTCACTAGTGTGGCCTGGTCCTTGGGATCGACCTTGTTGGCCATCATCGCCATGCTGATTTCGATTCCGTTGTGGCTAATCCCACCCTTGATTTTGGTTTTACCGCCGTTGATTTGGGGCTGGCTCACTTACCGCGTCATGTCGTATGACGCCCTGGTGGAACACGCCAGTGCCGAAGAGCGCAAACAAATCTTCAAAGAGCACCGGGGCCGGTTGTTGGGCATTGGCGTGGTCAGCGGCTACCTGGGTGCTGCGCCCAGCGTGTTGTGGGCCTCGGGGGCCCTGTTTATTGCGATGGCACCGATCTTGGTGCCCTTTGCGATCTGGATTTATACCTTGGTGTTTGCATTCTCTTCACTCTGGTTTGCCCACTACACCCTGGCGGCCTTGCAAGAGATCCGCAGCAAAAACGATGCGGAACAATTGGTTGAGCGCAGTCGGCGTGCAACGGATCGTGTCGTCATTGACGCGCCAACACCCGTGCCGGGTTTGCCCAGCCCCAAACCCGCCGTACCCCCCGCTGGACCCGAAACGTCTGGCCCTGTACCGCCCTCCATGAATTGAAGCCACTTCCTATTTTTGTCAAAACATGTCCACATCCTTCGGCCTCATCATCATTGGCG
Source organism: Rhodoferax sp. (assembly GCA_031418395.1). GTDB lineage: Bacteria > Pseudomonadota > Gammaproteobacteria > Burkholderiales > Burkholderiaceae_C > JANYCG01. The sequence continues at coordinate 16,618 of JANOXL010000133.1, forward strand.
ACGAAATCTTGTCGGGCAAACGCGCCGACAAACATCTGCCCAAAACCATCGAGCTGCTACAGCAACGCGGTTTGCAGCTGGATTACGCTGACTACGTGGGTGACTCTCCCGTGCGTATCGAGGCGGCATTGAAGCGCGCCTTTTCCAGTGGCGACGTGGTGTTTTCCACGGGCGGCATTGGTGCGACGCCCGATGACCATACCCGCCAGTGCGCCGCGCGCGCTTTAGGTGTGGAATTAGCCTTACACCCGCAAGCGGCAGAGCTGATCCGCGAACGGATGCGCGACACCGCGCGTGAACAGGGCGTGCCCTACGAGCCAGATCGCCACGACAACCAGCACCGACTCAATATGGGCGTCTTTCCGGCAGGGGCCGAGATCATTCCGAACCCCTATAACAAGATTGCCGGCTTTACCTGCTGGAGCACTGGGGAGCGCGCAGGCGTACAACCCAAGCGTCGCGCAGGGCCGCCCCAAGCAGCGAGCGCCCCCTCGGGGGGCAGCGACCCACATGCAATGGGGGAGCGTGGGGGCCTACATTTCGTACCGGGTTTTCCGGTAATGGCTTGGCCCATGATGGAATGGGTGCTCGATACACATTACGCTCACTTGCATCAAAGCAAAGCCTGGGTTGAAAAGTCCGTCGTGGTTTTTGGCGCAATGGAGGCGACCTTGACGCCGCTAATGGAGCAGATTGAGCGGGATTATGTGGGCGCCAAAGTGTTCAGCCTGCCCAGTGTGGACCACCCGGTGCATGGGCGCCATATCGAACTTGGCGTGAAAGGTGACCCAGGCTTGATCGACAAGGCGTACCCCGCCTTGCTGCTGGGGCTGGGAAAATTCAAAGCAGAATTAGGCCCTGAGTTGGTGCGTTAGAAGTGCACCATAAAGGTGCATTCTTTCGATTCGCTCTAACTTGGTGCGTTGCCCGTTGAAGTTCCGTCTTTGCAGATTCGCTGTGCCCTTGCTAGCAGAGCTACCGTTTGCAGCCAACACGCCAGAACGCCGAAGAAAATCGGGCAAAATGCGCGGTTTGGCAGAGATGTTAGGTCCGCGGTCAAGACCGGTTCCAAACAAGGGCGTTGGTATCACCCTGGCACAAAAACTGCATTCAAACCAAAACTGGTTTCAATAACTAATTTCAACCCGCTAGTTCTATTAACAGGAGTATTTGATGGCCAAGACCGTCGCAGACGTGATGAAAATGGTGAAAGAGAACGAAGTCAAGTTTGTTGACTTCCGTTTCACCGACACCCGAGGCAAAGAGCAGCACGTGAGCGTGCCGGTCTCGCATTTTGACGAAGAAAAATTCTCCGCCGGCCACGCGTTCGACGGCTCGTCCATCGCTGGTTGGAAAGGCATCGAAGCCTCTGACATGTTGCTGATGCCGGACCCGAACACCGCCAACATCGACCCGTTTTTTGAGGACACCACGCTGTTCCTCTCCTGTGATGTGCTCGAGCCGGGTGATGGCAAAGCCTATGACCGCGACCCGCGTTCTATCGCCAAACGTGCCGAGGCTTATTTGAAAGCCTCTGGCTTGGGCGACACGGCTTACTTCGGGCCAGAGCCAGAGTTTTTCGTCTTTGACGACGTGCGTTGGGGTGCCGACATGAGCGGCTCCTTCGTCAAAGTTGACGAATACGAAGCGCCCTGGAACAGCTCGAAGAAGATTGAAGGCGGCAACCGTGGCCACCGCCCCACCGTCAAAGGTGGCTATTTCCCCGTGCCTCCGGTGGACAGCACACAAGACTTGCGCGCCGAGATGTCCACCATTTTGGAGTCTTTGGGTGTGCCAGTTGAAGTGTTTCACCACGAAGTCGGTGGCGCTGGCCAGAACGAAATTGGCACGCGTTTCAGCACGCTGGTGCAACGCGCCGACTGGACCCAGATTTTGAAATACGTGGTCTGGAACGTGGCCAACAGTTATGGCAAAACCGCCACTTTCATGCCCAAACCTTTGGTGGGTGACAACGGCTCCGGCATGCACGTGCACCAGTCGATCTGGAAAGATGGCAAAAACCTGTTTGCCGGCAACGGCTACGCCGGTCTGTCGGACTATGCGCTGTATTACATCGGCGGCATCATCAAACATGCCCGCGCGCTGAACGCCATCACCAACCCAGGCACCAACAGCTACAAACGTCTGGTGCCCGGTTTTGAAGCGCCGGTAAAGTTGGCTTACAGCGCCCGCAACCGCTCAGCGTCGATTCGTATTCCGTATGTCGCCAGCGACAAAGGGCGCCGTATTGAAGCGCGTTTCCCCGATCCACTGGCCAACCCCTACCTGTGTTTCGCCTCGTTGATGATGGCGGGTCTGGACGGCGTAGAAAACAAAATCCACCCTGGCGAAGCGGCCACCAAAGACCTGTACCATCTGCCGCCCGAGGAAGATGCCAAAGTGCCAACGGTTTGCCACAGCCTCGACCAGGCGCTGGGTTACCTCGACACGGGTCGCAGCTTCCTGACCAAAGGGGGCGTCTTCACCGACAGCATGATCGACGCCTATATTGAGCTCAAAATGACGGAAGTCACGCGCATGCGCATGGCAACCCATCCGATCGAGTTCGACATGTACTACAGCCTGTGATGCGTCTTGGTTGATTTGACGACACAGCTTCCTGGCTGTGTTGATTTCAGAAAAACGGCCTTCGGGCCGTTTTTTCGTTTCTACCGTTGGCGTGTGGGGCTTTGATTTTGCAATCCGTCGGATTTGGCGCATACTTATCTTTCTGCCCAAGATTCGTAGTCGAAGCAGATCGCATGAAGCATCACTTACTATTCACTGTTGTTCTCGCCTTACTTGCCAGTGCCCAAGGCCTTGCGCAGGCACAAGACCGCATGTACCGCTGCGACAACAACTATTACACCAACTCGCTGACGGATCCCAAAGCACTCAATTGCAAGCTTGTCGAAGGCGGCAACGTCACTGTGGTGCAGGGCACGCGGCCTCAGCCGGCAAACACCGCGACAGCGCCCGGCGCGCCCGTGCGTGTGGCGACCGCGCCACAAAGCGGAACTCAACCGGGGCAACGTGTCGATACAAGTGACCAGCGCGCCCGGGATTCCGATTCCAAGCTGATTCTGGACGCTGAGCTTAAAAAGGCCGAGGCCCGCAGGCAGGAGCTGGCGCAGGAATACAACAATGGTGAGCCCGAAAAACGCGGCGACGAAGCCCGCAATCATCAAAAATACCTGGATCGTGTGGCCGAGCTCAAAACCAGTTTGCAGCGTATCGACAACGACATTGCCGGTATCCGGCGCGAGCTGGGCCGCAGCGGCGGCAATGCCGCACAGGCGCGATAAGGCACCTTGCGCCCGGGCCCCTTGCGCTCGGGCAAAATAGGCGGCTTGAACAAGCCCGTCGCCCGCTCACCCTCCGCTTCACGCCTAGCGCCGCCTGCAGCTCTGCCGAAAGTGTTGCAGTCTGCCACGCCACTTGCCAAGCCTTCGGCCGCTGTCGCCAATCGTTTTCATGCTTTTGACCTCTTGGCCACTTTGGTAGCCGTCGTGCGCAGTGATGGCAAGGTGCTGTTTGCCAATGCCTCGCTCGAAGACGCTCTGGGTATTTCGCGGCGTGCCATTGAGGGCGCGCCTTTGGGACCGTGTTTTACCGAACCCCATGTGTTGACCAGTGCCCTACAAGGTGCGGGCAGTAATGAATTTGCTGCCTTGCGTTACGACGCCTGGCTCAAACGTACAGGCCAAGGCCCAGCGCATGACCCCATTTTGGTGCATGTGATCGTCACCCAAACGGAATCGCCCCAGGAAATTGTGATCGAAATGTTGCCCCTGGAGCAACAGGCACGCCAAGACCGCGAGGAGCGCCTGGCCGAGCAGGCCAATGCCAACAAAGAGCTGATTCGCAATCTGGCCCACGAAATCAAGAACCCGCTGGGCGGCATACGGGGCGCGGCGCAGCTATTGGAGATGGAGATCGAATCGCGTGGCCTCTCGGAGTACACGCAAGTCATCATCCGTGAGGCGGATCGCCTGCAAGTGCTGGTTGACCGGCTTTTGGCGCCGCATCGCCGGCCGCATCTGGTGGGGGACGTGAACATTCACGAGGTTTGCGAGCGGGTGCGCTCCCTTATCCTGGCGGAGTTCCCCAAGGGGCTCAAGGTGGTGCGGGATTACGACACCTCGATCCCCGAGTTTCGGGGTGACCGTGAGCAATTGATACAAACTGTACTGAATATCGCCCACAACGCCTGTCAGGCCCTGGCAGAGCAGCGTGCGACGGGTGAGGCTGTGATCACTTTCAGGACGCGCGTGGCTCGCCAAATCACGTTTGCCAAACAACGCTACCGATTGGCATTGGAATTGCATGTCATCGACAACGGACCAGGCGTGCCACCCGAAATCAAGGAGCGCATCTTTTACCCGCTGGTGTCGGGGCGGGAAGGGGGCTCGGGGTTGGGGTTGACGTTGGCACAGACTTTTGTGCAACAACACCACGGCACCATTGAATGCGAAAGTGTGCCTGGCCGGACGGATTTTCAGATACTGATCCCGCTGCCCTGAACCGGCAGGCGGGGTGCTACAAGAAGGGATGCGCCATCACATGAAGCCGATCTGGATAGTAGATGACGACCAATCGATCCGCTTCGTCCTGGAGAAAGCGCTGTTGCGGGAAAACCTGCCGACCCGCAGCTTCACCAACCCCAAAGACGTGCTCTTGGCCCTGGCCACCGCCAGTGACGACGAGTTTCCGCAGATTTTGGTGAGCGACATTCGTATGCCCGGCGGCTCGGGCTTGGACCTGCTGGACAAAGTCAAAGCCAAGTTGCCTGGCCTGCCGGTGATTGTGATGACCGCGTTCTCAGACCTGGACAGCGCTGTCTCGGCGTTTCAGGGCGGCGCATTTGAGTACCTCGCCAAACCTTTTGACCTGCCCAAAGCGGTCGAGTTGATCCGCCGTGCGGTACAGGAGAGCCAACGCGAGTCGGTAGCCGAAGAAAAACAACTCGCATCACCCGAAATGCTGGGCCAGGCCGCGGCCATGCAAGATGTGTTTCGCGCCATTGGGAGGCTCTCGCAAAGTAACGTGACGGTGATGATCACCGGCGAATCCGGATCCGGCAAAGAGTTGGTCGCCCGCGCGCTGCACAAACACTCACCGCGCGGCGACGCCAGTGCCAAAACCGGCGCAGGTGGCCCTTTTGTCGCCATCAACACAGCAGCGATTCCCAAAGACTTGCTGGAGAGTGAACTCTTTGGTCACGAACGTGGCGCTTTCACCGGCGCGCAAACCATGCGTCGGGGCCGCTTTGAGCAGGCCGACGGCGGCACGCTGTTTCTGGATGAAATCGGCGACATGCCTTTTGACTTGCAAACGCGTCTGTTGCGCGTCTTGAGTGACGGCAGCTTCTATCGAGTGGGTGGCCACACCGCCATCAAAACCAATGTGCGCGTGATTGCCGCAACGCACCAGGACCTGGAGCAGCGCGTCAAAGACGGCGCTTTCCGCGAAGACCTTTTTCACCGCCTGAACGTGATCCGCCTACGCCTGCCGGCCTTGCGGGAGAGGCGCGACGACATCCCGGTGTTGACCCGCCACTTCTTGAGCCAAAGCGCGGTACAACTTGGCGTGGAGCCCAAGCGTATTTCAGACGCCGCCGTGGCGACCTTGAGCGGCTTTGCGTTCCCAGGTAATGTTCGCCAGCTAGAAAATATCTGCCATTGGTTGACGGTGATGGCACCCGCGCAGTTGATCGAGCCTAAAGATTTGCCGCCTGAAATTGCGTCAAGCATTGCGACAGGTGCTGCGAAGGCTGTAGCGTCAGGCGCGGCATTTGGGTCGCTCTCCGGGTTGATGTCGGGGCTCACAACCGGCCCCGCGCCAGTTTCGGCAGCGCGAGAATGGCTGCCCACCGCCACGCAAGGCAATGGCCCGCTGTTGGATCGGCCCGATAACGCCCAGGCGACCGCGCCACTTGCGACACCAGCAGTCGTGTTCGCTGATCCGCAGACAGCACCCGATCAGCCCGCGCAAGCTCAGCTGGCGCAAGACACCACCAAAACCGGCTGGGAACTCGGCCTCGAAGTCGAAGCCATGACCCTCTTGGCCAATGGCCGTGAAGACGTGTGGGACGTATTGACGCGCCGTTTTGAAGCCAAGCTGATCCTCACCGCCCTGGCCGATACCAAAGGCCGCCGCATCGAAGCCGCCCGCAAACTCGGCATTGGCCGCAACACGATTACGCGCAAGATTCAGGAGTTGGGGCTGGAGTGAACCTGCGTTTTCGCGTCAAATTTTTGCGTTAAATTTGTCGCGGCAAGTTTGCTATATAATGTATAGCAAACTATGGATATTTTGCGAGACCTGGGAGCTCAAAAGACTTAAATAAATGAAAAATCCGCCATTTCGGCGGATTAATTAACATGGGTGTTAATTTTTGCTTTTTACAAACCAGGCATCGGTTGCCTTGACTTGCCAGGCGGCCAATTGTTTTTCAGCCTCTTCTTTCAAGATGCCGTAACGCTCGACAAGTTTTCCAGCGAGCTGGTCGCGTCGACCGGCAATCACGTCCATATCGTCATCGGTGAGTTTGCCCCATTGCTCTTTGGCACGGCCAGTCACTTGCTGCCAATTGCCTTGAATTTGATCCCAGTTCATAAATAGTCCTTTAGTGGTGGTGAAAAGTGGGTGATTTGCGTTGTCCAAGCATCATGGACGAACAGCGATTTCGTTTTTGACCAGTTTCACTCCGTTGATGCCACGGGCAATCTCGCCGGCCTTGACCTTTTCGGTGAAATCTTTGGCGAAGCCTGAGAGCATGACCGTACCGTTGAGCGTCTCAACGCTGATGGCGGCAGCGCTCACGTCTTTACTCTCCACAAAACGTGCCTTCACATTGGAGGTGATGGCGGCGTCGTCGATGTAGGCACCGACGGTTTCCTGGCCGCGCGTGACGGCGCAACCCGTGGCGGTCAGTAGGGCAACTGCGGCAATGATGGCGGCAAGTGTTAGTCGAATGTTCATGGTGTATCTCCAGTTGATGTAAAAACAAGGTCGAAGCGACCAGGCGATGAAAAGCCCACCGCCCAAAGGCAAAACCAAAGTCAGATCACTCGCTCATCCAGTCCTTGAGTTCGTCGGCATGGCCTTGCTCATCACTCAGGATGTCTTCCAGCAGACGCCGCGTGCTGGTGTCCTTTGCGCCGATCAGGGCGATGAGCTGGGTGTAGGCTTCGATAGCTACCAGTTCTGCAATCAGGTTGGCGCGGATCATGGCACTGAGGTCCATCGAATCGTCGTAGGCTGCGTGGCTTCGTGTGGCCAAAGAGGCGGGTGAAAAATCCGGTTCGCCGCCCAACTGCACAATCCGCCGGGCCAGCCGGTCGGCGTGGGCGGACTCTTCATTGGCGTGCACCAGAAATTCTTCCGCGATCTTGGGAGACGCCAGTCCGCTGGCCGTGAAATGGTGACGCTTGTAGCGCAAGACACACACCAGTTCGGTCGCCAGAGCACCATTGAGCAGCCGGATGATGTCCTTGCGGCTAGACACGTCGGCGGGCTTCAGTGTGCCCGTCTCCAAGCTGTTGCGGGCGGCGTCGAGCGCGGCATCATCCAGTTCCATGCGTGTTGGACTGGCAGGCCGGATAGGCTTTACCTTGCTGCTGTCGATCGGAGGTGTCATGGGTATCCTGATGGTTTAAGTGGGATCAGTGCAAAGCCTGCAACTAACCTGAATCAACTATAGGAGGCCACGCCAGCGGCGGGCATCGGCGTGGTGCTCCTTTGCATGTAGGACGACACCGCGCACTTTTTATGGCACGACACTGCACTAGACCGGCTGGTGAGGTTTGCTTTAGTCCGCCAGAAGCGGTATGACAAACACGCAGGACGTCTTAATAAGTGGCCACTCAAGTAGCTGGCCGATTTGCAACAACCTGGCCTGCCACTGTATTGTTGATGCCAGTGCTGCCGTCGCGTCAGCCCGCATCAAGATGAAGCGCAACGCCACGCCGTCGCGGTGTAGCGTCAATTCTGCTTTGGGCCAATGCGAGGGCAGGCAAGGCCGAAAACAAAGCGTCTGTGCATCCTGTTGAAGGCCAAACAAGGACTCGATCGCCGCGCGGTGTAGCCAGGCCGCTGCGCCGGTGTACCAACTCCAGCCGCCACGCCCGGCATAGGGTGGTTGGCTGTAAATATCACCGGCCACCACATACGGTTCGAGTCCATACACTGGCCCGCGCGAAGGGTGCTGTGCGCGGTGCGCCGGGCTCAGGTAGGTGAAATAGCGGTAGACCGTGTCCGGGTCGGCACCGGCCTGTCGGTTCTCCACAGCAAACCGGGCCTGCGCCATCAGCGCCCAGACGCCGGCGTGCGAATACTGGCTGCCGTTTTCGCGCACACCCGGCGGATAGGCCTGGATGTAACCGGCGCCCGGGACGGCATGAACCAGGGGTGGATCAATCAGTTTGAGCAATCCGAGCTCTGGATCCACCAGGTTTTCTTCCAAAGCGGCCAGGCACATGCGTTGCAGGTGAGCGGGCGCAGTGCCCGAAAGCACTGCCCAGGCCTGCGCAATCAGGTCGATGCGGGCTTCGGGATTTTTGCCTGAACCCAGCGGCTGTCCATCGTCAAAATAGGCCCGTCTGAACCATTGGCCGTCCCAGCCGGCGTCCGTCAGGGCGGCCGTCCAGCCGATCGCCGACTGTTCCCATTTTTGTGCCCGGTCCAGGTCGCCACGGACTCGGGCAATCGGGGCAAAAGAGCGCACCAGATCACACAGAAACCAGCCCAACCAGACTGATTCGCCGCGCCCCTCGGAGCCAACGCGGTTCATACCGTCGTTCCAGTCGCCGCTGCCCATCAGCGGCAAGCCGTGCGACCCCACGGCGAGGCTGCGGTCAATGGCGCGGGCACCATGTTCATAGACGGTGGCGCGCTCGCCGCTGACCACCGGGATGTCATACGCGTCCTCATTGCCAGGCGCAATGGCCGGGCCCTCAATGAAGGACACCAATTCGTCAGCTAGGGTCTGATCGCCTGTTGCCCGCAAGTAATGGGCAAGCGCATGGGGCAGCCACAACAGGTCGTCGCTGAATCGGGTGCGCACCCCGGCGCCTTGCGGCGCGTGCCACCAGTGCTGGACATCGCCCTCAACAAACTGACGCGACGCGCACAGGACGATTTGTCGGCGCAAAAAAGCCGGGTCGGCCCAGACGGTGGCCATCGCGTCTTGCAATTGGTCGCGAAAACCGGTTGCGCCGCCCGCTTGATAAAACCCGGCCCTCGCCCATAGGCGGCAACTGATGGTCTGGTAGAGCAGCCAGCGATTGACCAAGGCATCAAAAAGCGGATCAGGTGTTGTCACTACGGTAGCGCCCAGCAGGTGGTTCCAGTGCGCCTGGACACTGTCAAGGCATTGGGCCGCAGATGCATCCAGGGTGGACGCCGCCAGAATCCGTGCCTCGGCGGGGCTGTTTCCATAGCCGATATGAAAAACCTGCTCCAGGCTTTCTCCCGGTGTAAGTGTCAAGGCCGTGGACAGCGCGGCGCAAGGGTCCAGGCCATCGCCATCAAGTTGACCCAGATGGTCGGGCAGGACCAAAGCACCCCTTGCATCAAAAAACTCCCGCCGGTCGCAGGTCCAATCCACCTCGGCCTCGGCAGCACTGATGAGGCTCAAAAAGGCCGTGCCATTGCCAAAACCACCGGACAGCTCGTGTTGGGTGCAATGAAGGCTGGTCAACTGTCGGGCGTCTCGGGTTTGAGCCGCGTACTCAGTCCAAACTGTTCTGCGGGCTAGACGGTTCGCGCCCATCATCCATTCGGCCAAGGCCACAAGACGCAGCCGCACCGTGCGGTTGCCCTCATTGACGATTTGGATGCGAACCTGTTTCAGACTGCGGTGCGGGTCGACGCACCAAGACGCCGTGACAGTCAGGTCGCCCCGGCTGTGTCGAATGCGGCTGTAGCCCTGGCCGTGCGCTACGTCATAAACCCCATCTTCTGCGCCCCAGGCGCTCGGCGTGATGCTCCAGGCTACTTGCGAGCGCATGTCCTGCAAGAAAAACCATTCTCCAGGCGGGTCGGCCACCGGGTCGTTGGACCACGCCGTGAGTTGGTTCAAGCGGCTGTTGGCAGCCCAGGTGTAGCCCCCGCCGGCTTCCGACAGTTGGGTGCCAAACTCCGGATTGGCAATGACATTGACCCAGGGACGGATGGGTCGTTTGCGCGCATTGACGGCAAATCGGAATTCGCCGCTGGCCGCTGAAAATACGCCCGCAGCGGGTGTCCCAGGCGACAAGCTGATGTTGCCCGTGCCCACCTGTGATCTTGAAACCGCATGCCGCTGCTCAAACGCCGCTTCATGCAGCGAAATCCAGTCCTGAAGATGGTGCAGCAAAGGGCGTCCGTCGGCTTTGAGATAAAGGCGCGCAAGACGGAGCAAGGCATTGCGTTCACTGCCAGAAATTTCATTGGCGCGCAGCACATGTATCGCCGTACAGGGCACGCCAGGCTGAGCGGTGCTGGCGGCCATATGGGCATCGCGCATCGCAGCGAGTTCGCGTTGAAGCGTCATCAGGTACGAGGCTGGTTCGGCATTGAGAACCACGAGGTCGCAGGCTACGCCCCCCCATGACCACAAGCGCAATGCCTGGACCAAGGTGCGCAGCAGACCCAGGTTCTGTGCCCAAGAGGCAGAGACCAGCACAATCGGGCGATCACCGGAAACGCCGAATCGCCACAACTGGCGTTTGTCGCAAATCCCGTCGTCTACCAGGCGCGACGGGTGGACCTGTGCTTGCCCCAAACTTGAAACCAGCGCCGTCGTCAACGCCTGAATGCCCGCGAAGTTTTCAGGGCTCAATGCCAACGATCGCAATCGGATGGCAGTCAGCGTGGCAGACATCAGCGAGGCGCGCTGAACGCTGACGGGCCTTCGGTATTTGTCAACGATGGCGTGCAAGGTCGCCAGTTCATCGGATGCACCCGTGCCAAACGTGATCTGGGTGGTGGCTTGCGGCCCGACCCGCAACCTGACCCCCAGTGCGCAAACTGGATCAAGCCCGGTTGCCAGCTGCACCGCTTGATTCGACTGGGTGTTTGCCGATGGCTCAAACGGTGATGCAGGCGCGTTATTCATTTGAGCCGCAGGCCGGCTCAAGGGATGATTGCGGCCCAGCCAGCTCTGACGGTCCGTCTGGACGCGAAGGTCTTCGTTGGTCAATTGCGAATCAACCAGGAAATGTGCCGCATGCAAACTGCGTTCTGCGGGCAGTCGCGGCTTGCGCTCAAAAAGCAGCGCCTGGACACCGGGCAGCCATTGTGCGCCCACAAACAGGTTGCTAAAAGCAGGATGGGCTTCGTCGGCGTGCGGCTCAGTCAGGGTGATGTCGAAGGCCGATGTCAGCTCAAGCTCCATCGCCTGGTTGGAGGTGTTGCGCACTTCAACCTGCCGAAATTCGATATCGTCCTCCGGGCTGACCCAAACTGTCACGGTGGTCTGAAGGTCGGCCCATTCGGTCTGAAAGCAGACCCGGTCAGCATGGAAGACGCTTCTATAGCTGGCATTTGGATCGGGCGCGGGATGGTGCGTCAACGAATGCAAGGAAGCCGCGTATCCGCTGGTCTGCCCGGTACCCGGCTCACCCAGCCTGCGCAGATAGATGAAAGACCCGCAGGTGTCGCGCAATGCATCGTCACGCCAGCGACTGATACCGGCCTGGCCCCATCGACTCCAACCCGCTCCGTTGCTGCGAAGAGTCACGCTGTAGCGGCCATTGGACAACACATGTGTCGGATCGATCGCATGGGCACCTGGTACCACTTCCCGGTACAAGCCAGGCAAGCGGCTTTGAAAATTTAATGCGGCAAGCCGTGGAGCCTGGTCTGGCAAATCGGCAATTTCTCGAGGAACCCGCTCATGCAACAAAGAACTGACGGCCTCAATTCGCGGGTTGGACATGCCCCATCGCTGCGCAACTCCGCCCAGCAGCGTATTGGCCAGCGCAACGATGGTCATGCCTTGATGGTGTGCCATGAATGTGGCCACAGGCGTGCAGACATTTGTCGCCGATTGCCTGGCGGGAGAAAAATCCAGCGCGTCAATAAATCCGTAATCCCCGCGTCCACCGAGGGCCTCTACAGCCATTAAATTCAAGATGGCTTGATGCGGCACCAGAGGCGCCGCGAGAGCGGTCGCGTACGGCGCAACCACCAATTCGTCCGTAGGCGTGCGGCGCAGCGCCAGCCTCGGCACACCGTGTGGCGCATACTGATACGCCAACGTGTGATCGCGCGCCGCATAGGCGGATTCGGAAACCCCCCATGGCACTTTCTGCTGCGCGGCAAACGCTATTTGTTCAGCCACCGCGACCTGGCAGGCGCTTTGCAGCACGCTGTCTTGGGGCGCGTCCAGGATCAGGCCTGGCATCAGGTACTCGAACATCGAACCAGACCAGGAGCGCAGACCCGCTGCCGCTCCCCGGGTAAAGAACGGCCGACCCAATGCGAACCAGTGACGTACGGGCACATCACCTTTGGCGATCGCCAGCAAACTTGTCAGATGTGCTTCCGAGGCCAGCAAATCGTAAAACGACGAGTCGAGTTTTTGTTCGGCCACCTGAAGCCCGATATGCAGCAACCGCCGCTTGGCGCTGTACAAAAGGGTGAAGTCCGCTTGCCAGGCAAGTTCCTCAAAGCTTCTCGCCAAATCCGTCAACCGGTCTGACAGGCCACTGGACGCTGCCCCTTCCGTTTCCTTGGGCATACCTAGGCAGGCTTGCGCCACCGCCAGCAAATGTCCACTCAGGTTGCCGCTGTCAACCGTCGATACATACAAAGGTGCCAGCGGCGCAAGCGTCTGGGTGTCGTACCAGTTGAGAAAGTGCCCTTTGTGGCGCTGCATACGCAAAAGTGTGGCCAGCGTGTCCTCAAGCCGACGGGTCATCTGCTCGGCGCTGATCCAGCCAAACTCGTGGGCGCAGACGACACTTAGTAGGTACAGGCCAATATTGGTGGGCGAAGTCCTGTGCGCCACCAATTGGAACGGCAGCGTTTGCAGGTTGTCAGGGGGTAGGTGATGGTCCTCGGCACCCACGCAGCGCTCAAACAGGCCCCAGGAGTCTTTTGCAATGCCGAGCAGGTATGTTTTGTCCTGGGCAGTCAACTCCCGCGCTTCGATTCTCTGGCCGGGTTTGCCGAAGTACCAGGTCCAGATCGCTGATGCCGACCAGACCAGGCAAAGAAATGCGGAAAGGCCAGGGAACGGTGTCGAATCAGCCAACAGCGCCGCCAAAATCAACGCGGCCGCAGCAGCAACCCGCCAGTGCTGTTGAATCAAGACGGCGAGTTCAACCGACGTTTTTGCCTGCGCCGCGGCCGCTGGCATCCATTGCAGGAGTTTGCGCCGGCTGATGGCCATTCGGTAGACCGCCCGCAGGATCGCGTCGGCAGACAGCAACGCCTGTTGCGGCAGTTGGGCGAGCCACCACAGGCCGCCGCTCACGGCGCGGCCCAGATCAATGGCTGCCAGGCGGTAGAAGAAGGCTCTGGCGAGATCATCCCGCCCGGGTGCAAATCCTGCCACCGCGCCCAATACCGGCCCCGCCGAAAATGCGGCCATAACCAGCAGCAACGCGGCCCAGGGTGAAAGCGCGTTCCCAGCCAGTGACGACACGAGCAGGGCCAGCGACATCGGCGGCACCAGGGACCGGCGCAGGTTGTCGATCATTTTCCAGCGGTTGATGCCACGCAGCGGATAGGTTTGCCATCTGACGAGGGTGGGCAATAGTTGCCAGTCACCCCGCATCCAGCGGTGCATGCGCGACGCGGCCACGTCCGGGTGAAATGGCGCTTCTTCAATCAACGTGATGTCAGTGACTGCGGCGCAACGCGCGAGCGCTCCTTCAAGCAGGTCGTGGCTCAGAATCTGGTCGGTGGGCAGCCTTGCGGCCAGCACATGGTGCATGGCATGCACGTCCAGCAGGCCTTTGCCGGTGAACGTACCTTCGCCAAAAACGTCTTGATAAATCTCGGATGCGGCTGCGCTGTAGGCGTCAATGCCCAGCTGTCCCGAAAACAGCCAATGAAACAAGGTGGCATCCCCGGCGGCCGGCAAAGGCGTCACGATATGGGGTTGAAAGATGCTGTAGCCAGAAATGACCCGGCGTTTGTCCGCATCTAGCAGGGGCCGGTTTTGCGGGTGCGCTGCAATACCCACCAACTCACGCAGACGCCCGGGCGGCAGGCGCGTATCGCTGTCCAGCGTCAGGATGTAGTGGGTATTTGCGCAGACTCGTGAAGCAATCCCCAAGTCCAGAAAGTCGGTGCAGTCGCCCGTCGCGAGCGCCTTGACCAATTGCTCAAGTTTCCCGCGTTTCCTCTCCCAACCGATCCACGCTTGTTCGCTGTTGCTGAAGGTACGTTGTCGATGCAGCAAGATGAAGCGTGGCTCGGCGTCTTGATCAACAGGGTAGCTATGGTTTAGCGTCGCCAACAGGCGCAGGGTTTCATCGAGCAATGCCTGGTCCGATGAGAGTTCTTCTGAAGCTGCGTCTGTCCAGTCTGTCAGCAACGCAAACTGAGCATGCCGCTCGGGATTGGCAAGGTAATGCAGACGCAGGCGATGAATCAGGCTCACCGCATCGGCTTGGCGTGCCAGAAGTCCCGGAATCACCACCATCACCCGGTGCTCCGGCGCGAGGCCGTCATTCAAGGCCAGGCGGGGTAGAAAGACCGGGTGGACGGATTCGCTGATCACGCGGTTGGTCACCGCCACGACCGCTTCGGATGCCGGAAAAAGCATGAATGCAGCAACCAGCAGGCTTCCCCCCAGGGTGGACAGGGCGGCGACTTCGCCCAGGCTTTCGTGAAGCAGTATCCAGGCGACCAGGGCGAACGTGCCGGTCAGTATCGTGCCAAGGTAGAGCGGCAACGCGAGTTTATTGGGGTCGCCCGGCCAAACCGACCACGCTTTGGCGCGCCGGCACAGCCTGGCCAGTATCAGAGACCTGCCGTCGCCACGAAGCCAGTAGTCGGCCACCGCGCCGGGACTGTGGGGGCCTTCTGCGGCACTGATCAAGTCGTGCAGTGTTTGGGCCACATCGATCTCGCGTTGGTGGCATTTGAGGGCCAGTCGCTCGATGTGGTGCAGCGTTCGATTGCGCGTGGCATCGTCTTCGATTTTGAACAGCGGAAGTGACAGCATCATTCGCATGACCGGGCTGCTCTGGCCAATCACCTGTGCCCACTCCACTTCGCCAATGGCACGCAATGCTTTGACTGCGTTGCTCATGCTCAGGTTGTCAGCCGCCTGATCCAGCGGCTGCTGTGTTTGCGCAGCGGCCAGATCCGGCAGGGCATCCTGGAGCCACCGCCAGCAGCGGCCTGCGCTGTCAGTCAGGTTGGCAGTGGCCGGATCGCCCAGGCGCAATGCCATTTGGACAAGGAATACCCGGCCTACCCCGCGTTGGTTCATCAGCGACAAAAGTTCTTCCAGCTGATTGGTGGAGTAGCTGCCAATGCGGTCACAACAGAGGTTGGCGACTTCGCGCGCGGCTTTGTTGGTGGCCACACGTTCAGCGAGGCGGCGCAGGTTCTCAATCAGGACGACGCGCAGTGTCGTGGGCAACGCCCACATCTCGCTCAAGGTCAGTTCCCGCGTTTCCTGGTAGGCACTCAAAAACTCGACATACAGGTCTTCGTCAACCGCGCTGTCGGTGTGCGCGACCAAGGCCCAGGCGATGCCATAAACGCGGGGCAGGCCCGCGAGCGGCTCATCCTGCAAGATTGGCAGGGTCCGAAAATAGCTGCGCGTAAGGCCCTTGTGGATTTCGCTGACCTGCGTTTCCATCAAGTGGAAATTGTCAATCAGCCACTCGGCTGCCGGACTGATGTCGTAGCCAATCCGAACCTGCATGCTGATGTATTGATGGGCCTCCCGCAGTGCTTCAATGTTCTGCCGGATCCGGGGGAAAAAGCTGGCAGCGCGCGCGTTGGCCCTGGCGGCACGATGGGTGGCCCCCAGGCTGCGCCCGTGTTGGGCAAACCTCTGGGGACCAAAAATTTCCGAGCGTATGGGCGGCTGAAGCGGGCCTCTGACGCCATCGAGAACCTCGCGCAGTTCCCGGGGCGCATCTGGCACCAGACGCAGCAGCGAAGGCGGCGACATGGCTTACAGAACTTGAGCGCCTGCAAGGATCAGGAAGACGACCGCGACCAGGCTGGTCACAAATCGGGCTGAGACGAATCCGCTCACCGATTCGGCAGCACACCGCATGGCAAACAGGCGCACATGCGTTTCGCGGCACAGATCCAGGTGATCACCCAAGGCCGTCAATTCCATCGGTGAGGTGTCGGTCGCGCCACTCATCGCAGTGGTGGACCAGGACGCATAGGGAGCAATTTTTGATTTCATGGTTTTTCGCCGTACCGAAAGTGTGTCGGCCGGAATCAGGTTTTGACGCAGTTCAGGAACTGAATGTCCGATCTTCAGACTTGCGGCGTCAAAAGTCTGTCAGACGAAACGCCGTATATCGCCGGTTGGTTCCGCACCATTTCGGCGCGTCAGGCTGATCCCTGTAAAAAAACGTTGATTGCAAGGAGCGTGTGCGCTACCGCACAGAAGGGAGATTCTTGCTGCCTACAATTCAAATCATTCGCTGCCCTTGCGGCATGCGTAAGGCCCTTCAGTTGGCCATCTGGGGAATCACCATGTCATTTACTGTCGCTCCGAAAAAAAATGGACTCATTGCCGCCTTGCCCGAGACCGATTGGCAGCGCTGGAAGCCCCTGCTCGAACTGGTCGACATGCCTTTGGGTCAAGTGTTGTACGAGCCGGGTGTTACGCTGTCCCACGTCTATTTCCCGGTGACAGCCATCGTCTCGCTGTTGTACGTGATGGAGAACGGCGCCTCAGCCGAAATCGCCGTGGTGGGCAATGAGGGCATTGTGGGCATTTCGCTTTTCATGGGGGGCGAGTCCACCCCCAGCCGGGCCGTGGTGCAAAGCGCGGGCCAGGGCTATTGCGTGCCCGCGCAAATGATCAAGGATGAATTCAACAACTCCGGCCCGGTCATGCACGTCCTCTTGCGTTATACGCAGGCATTGATCACGCAGATGTCGCAGACGGCGGTGTGCAACCGCCACCACTCGTTGGACCAGCAGCTTTGCCGCTGGCTTCTTTTGAGCCTCGACCGGCTCGAAGGGCCAGAACTCGTAATGACACAGGAATTGATCGCCAACATGCTGGGCGTGCGCCGTGAAGGCGTGACAGAGGGCGCGATGAAATTGCAGCAGGCAGGCCTCATCAAGTATGCACGCGGTCGCATCACGGTGCTCAACCGCAAAGGCCTTGAAGGCCGCACCTGCGAGTGTTACGCGGTGGTCAAGAACGAATATGACCGGCTGCTTCCGGCAAGGCTCGCTACCTGACAAAGGGTAGCGCAAGCTTAAGCTTGGCCCTACCCGGGCCGCCCAGCGCGGGGCGACTGGCTCGCGGCTTGTAGGAGCGGGCTGACAGATCAAAACGGCTGCCACTGATAGCGCACTGTAGCGCCTGGCGGGATCATCGAAGCTCGTGCCACACAGCGAACCTTCAATGAAAACTGCCACCCGCCTGCCGTCCCATCCGCGCCAAAACATCCTGCTTGCGGGCCTTCCTGAGGCCGAATGGCGCCGGTGGCAACCGTGCCTCGAGTTGGTCGACCTGTCGCTCGGGCAGGTTCTGAGCGAATCTGGACGGGCACCGGGGTACGTCTACTTCCCGACAACGGCCATTGTTTCATTGCTGTATGTGACGCAGGACGGCGCGTCCTCAGAGATCGCGGTGGTCGGCAACGACGGTGTGGTCGGTATTTCCCTCTTCATGGGCGGCAACTCGACACCCAGCGAAGCCGTGGTGCAAAGCGCGGGTCAGGGCTACCGACTTCGGGCGCAGGCCGTGCGGGACGAGATGGACCGCGCCGGCCCCGTACTCAGAATGGTGCTGGGCTACACCCAGGCCCTGATGGCACAAGTGGCGCAAACGGCGGCCTGCAACCGTTACCACTCGATTGACCAGTTGATGTGTCGGCGTCTGTTGTTGGGCCTGGAGCGCCTGCCGTCTGCGGCCATGGCAATGACTCAGGAATTGCTGGCCAACTTGCTCGGCGTGCGGCGCGAAGGCGTGACGGCCGCCGCGCTCAAATTGCAACAGGATGGCGTCATCCGCTACAGCCGCGGACATATCGATGTGCTGGATCGGCAAGGGTTGCAGCAGCGTACGCAGGGGCGGGCGCCCATGGCGATGGCAGTCTGAACCCGGCGAACCAGGATCTGAACCGTGACTTCGCCCGACAACCAGCTGCTTGAAATGCTTTCACGCGCGGGGCGCAGGCAGCTTGCGTCCATTGCCAATCTGGTGCCTTTGGCGATGGGCGAGTCGATGGGCGAGCCCGGCGCGGCAACCCCCTACGTTTACTTCCCTGTTGACGGCTTCGTTTCACTGATCACCCCTATCGACGGCAAACCCTGCCTTGAAGTGGGTATGGTGGGTCGTGAGGGTATGGTGGGTTCCCATGTGGCCCTGGGCATTTTCACGACGCCATTGCATACCGTCGTGCAAGGGTCTGGCAGGGCATGGCGCATTGGGGCCCGAGCCTTTAGCGCCGAGTTGCAACAAAACCCGCCGTTGCAACGATTGATGAACCGGTACATCCACGTGTTGATGCACCAGTTCAGCACAGTTGCGGCGTGTTTGCGATTTCACCCGATCGGCAAGCGCCTTGCACGCTGGCTGCTGATGAGCCATGACAGAGCCCAGGCGGACCAGTTCCACGTGACACACGAATTCCTGGCCTACATGTTGGGTGTTCGCCGTGTTGGCATCACCAACGCAGCAGGCGAGCTACAGCGTGAGGGACTGATCGAGTACCACCACGGTGAACTCAGGGTGTTTGACCGCCCCGGGCTCGAAAAGGCTGCCTGTACCTGTTATGCCACTGAAAGCCTGATCTATTCCGACAACTTACAGATGGGAAAAAAGTGATGAATACAAGCCTTGAGTCAAGCGCCTCCAACTTTTGTAATTGGCGTGCTGAACTGGTCGATCTGGTTGAAAGCCGCGTGCCATTTTCCAAAAGCCGCGTACATGCTGGCGACCGGGTGCAGTCTGCCGGCGGGCGATTTGCCTGCCTGAGGGTCGTCAGGTTGGGTGCCTGTAAAAGCGTCAACCTCAGCGCTGAGGGTCGCGAGCGGGTGGTGGCTTTGCATTTCAAGGGCGATTGGATCGGTTTTGACAACATCGCAAAAACGTGCAGCACGAGCGAAGTCTACGCGATGGACACCAGCGAAATATGGTCGGTGTGTTACGAGACATTGATGCTCGCCACTGCCTCCTCGCCAGCACTGGCGCGCGGGCTTTACCTGGCCATGAGTTGCGAGCTTGCGCAGGTCAATGAACGCCAGCTTGCGCTTGGCGGGTTGGGTGCCGATGCCCGTGTGGCTGACTTTCTGCGCTCCCTGGCTGAGGCGCAGGCTGCCCGGCATCTTCGCTCGGATCAAATTAATCTGCGTATGTCGCGCGCGGAGATTGGTAGCTACCTGGGTCTCACCCTTGAAACAGTCAGCCGCGCGCTGAGTCGCCTTGCGCGTAGTGGACTGATCGGCGTAGAGAGGAACCGGCAACGCCACATTGGCGTTCCCAGCGTTGTGGCGCTCGTTGAATTCATCCAAATGGCCATGCACCAGCGGGAGGCGCGTCCGATTTCCACGTAACAGGTCACTCCCATCTTGTTTTGTACGCTATCGCACGGAAAACCGTTGCGGGGGCTTTTAACCTGAAACGGTCTACAAACTTCAAAGGAAATCACATGAAATACACACTCTCAATTCTGGCCGTTTCGGCCACCGTGCTGCTTGCCGCCTGCGACAAACCCGCCGTGGTGGTTATGCCCACCACACCGGTCGCCGTACCGGGGCCCGCCGGCCCTACCGGTGCGACCGGTGCCCAGGGCAATGATGGCAATACGGGCAAAACCGGTAATACGGGCAACACCGGCAACACAGGCAGTACCGGCAATACCGGCGCCACTGGCAAAACCGGTGACGGCACAACCGTGGTGATCATCCCGGCCGCGCCTGCTTCTGCACCGGCCAACTGAGCTCGCTCAATCGCAACTTCAAGGAGATTCCCATGACCTTAAGCACCATTCTCTTGATCGTTTTGATCCTCATGCTGATCGGCGCTTTTCCAACCTGGCCGCACAGCAGCAAGTGGGGCTACGGGCCCAGCGGCGGCATCGGGCTGGTGGTGATCATCATCGTCGTCCTGCTCTTGATGGGGCGAATCTGACAGTCGGCTGATTCCGCGCTTGCAACCCGGAATACCGGATGTCTCTGACGTACATCCACAGATGGCTGGCCCTGGTCTGGCTGTGTCTGGGCGCTTGCAGCAGCTTGCCGGCGATCGAGTCCGTGCAGCCGCAGCCTGGTGCGTCAGCCGTCCGGCTTGAGGGCGTGCGTGGCGCACTATCAGCGGCGCAAAGCAAGGCAATTCTGGAGCGCCTGGCCAGAAGCGGCCAGCCCACCAGCATTTTTGACCGCCACTTGGCGCTTGAAGAAGGCATTGTCGGCAGCCCCTTGACCACCGGCAACGCTGTGAAGCTGTTGCAGGACGGGCCGGCCACTTACCAGGCCATGTACGCAGCCATCCTGGCGGCCAAAGACCACATCAACATGGAAACCTACATCCTGGACGACGACGAAGTGGGCCAGCGCTTTGTCGATGCGCTGATCAACAAACAGCGCCAGGGTGTGCAGGTCAACCTCATTCATGACAGCGTGGGTACACGCAATACGCCGCGCGCGCTGTTTGAGCGCATGGCATCGGCGGGCATCAAACTGCTGGAGTTCAACCCCATCAACCCGGCTTCCGCACGCGGAAATTGGGAGCTCAACCGCCGGGACCACCGCAAGCTGCTGGTGGTCGACGGCCAGACGGCCTTTCTGGGCGGCATCAACATCAGCAGCGTGTATTCGGGCGGCTCGTTTCGCGCCAACTCCAGAGCCAAGATTGCCAAAAATGCCACTGGCGAGGTTGGCGCGCCAGATGCGCCACATGCACCCGCCTGGCGTGACACCGACCTGCAATTGCAGGGCCCCGTGGTGGCCGAGCTGCAAAAATTGTTTCTTGCCACCTGGGCCAAACAAAAAGGCGCTGCATTGCCCGCGCGCAATTACTTCCCCCCACCTGTGCAGGCCGGTGCGCAGGTGGTGCGCGCCATTGGCAGCTCGCCCGACGACGCCTTCAGCCTGATCTACGCCACGCTTTTGTCGGCCATTGCCAGCGCGGAGACCAGTGTGTCCATCACCAACGCCTATTTCGCGCCCGACCCACAACTCCTGGCAACGCTGGCCGCCGCCGCCGCGCGGGGAGTCGATGTGAAGCTCATTCTGCCAAGCCAGACCGACTCCTGGCTGGTGTTCCACGCCGGGCGCGCCTATTACGCGCAACTGCTCCAGGCGGGCGTGAAGATTTATGAGCGCAGCACCGTGATCCTGCATTCGAAGACCGCGCTGGTAGACGGCGTCTGGGCAACGGTTGGCTCCACCAACCTGGATTGGCGCAGCTTTCTGCACAACGACGAGCTCAATGCAGTGGTGCTGGGTGCCGACTTTGGCCGCCAGGTACAGGCCATGTTTGACAAAGACCTGGCCGCGTCGCGCGCGATCACCCTGACGGATTGGGAACGCCGCCCGCTGCAGTTCCGCGTCAAAGAATCGTTTGCGCGTTTGTGGGAGTACTGGCTGTGAGCCGGCGACTCTTCACTGCCGCCGTGTCGTCGGCGCTCACCGCCTGCATCACTCGGGTCATTTTCGCCAATCCCGGCCACCGCCGCGTTCAAAACGCTGCTGCCACGACCCGTCGATCCCACTGGTTGTGGCGGCTGGCTGGCCTTGGCCTGGGCCTCATGCTGTCGGCGACGGCCCGCGCCGATGCATCTGACGCACTTCTCGCGCGGCATGCCCAGTTGGAAGGCCGTTTGAGCCAAAACCAATTCGGACGGTCGCTGGCGCTGGATTCGCTTGACACAGCAGACCGGCCGCAAGGGCAGATATATGCCGTGGTCAGTCATCCATTTGCGTTGGTACAAGCCGAGTTGCAAAAGCCCGCCAGCTGGTGCGACGTGATGTCTCTGCATATGAACACCAAATACTGCCGTGCCGTACCAACCCCTGGGGCCAGCAAGCTCCTCGTGAACATCGGCAAGAAGACGGCCGAAGACCTGAAAGACGTGGCAAGGGTCGAGTTCGCCTACACCGTAGACGCTACCTCAGCGCGTTACCTCAAGGTCCGGCTGGATGCTGCCAGCGGCCCGATGGGAACCCGCGACTACCGCATTGACTTCGAGGCGGTCGCGCTGGGCGGTCGGCAGACCTTCATTCACCTGAGCTACTCCTACGCCGCCAATTTGTCGGCCCGCCTGGCCATGGCGACCTATCTGGCCACGCTTGGCCGGGGCAAGATCGGGTTCACCCAGGTTCCCAGAGCCGACAGCGGGCCGCCGGACTACATCGGCGGCATCCGTGCGATCATGGAGCGCAATACCATGCGTTATTACTTGGCGATCGACAGCTTTCTCGACGCCGCCGCAACTGCGCCTTCTGTGCAACTTGAAACGCGCTTGCAAAGCTGGTTCACGGCAACCGAGCGTTACCCGCGCCAGTTGCATGAAATGGAACGCGGTGTCTATGTTGCCATGAAACGCGAAGAATACCTGCGCCAACACAGTGCCGACTGACGGCGCCAGGGCTTGCATAGGCAGAGGCAAGGCTGTCAGCCCAGCGGCTCTATCAGCGTTCGTGTGGAGAGTTGCGCCTGCAGCCTGCTGACATGGTCTTCAAGGTCCCCGATGCGATGGAGGTAGTCCATCAGGATGGTGATGGTGAACAGATCTAGGTCGAAATGGCGGCGCAATTCGCACGCGGTGTGCAACACCGTGACGCAGTCGGCCATGAACATGCGGGGCTCGGAAGCGCCAGAGCCGACCGCCCTGGGCAGTGGCAGCAGTGCGCCGTACTCGACCAGTTCGTCGAGTTCCGCTTCGCTGATGGCGCAAGCCCGGGCCATCTCAAACTGACTTACCGCCCGGTGCGGCCCCGCCCACATCCAGTCAATGGCTAACTCGGTCATCGGAATTCTCCTTCGGCGTCTGAGTTGTAGTTGTGGTTTTGGTGGTGTGGGCCTGCGCCAAATTGGCCAATTCCTGATAGAGCTCGCGCTCACGCGGCGATGCAGGCGCAGGCACGTCAATGTGGACAATGGCATACAGGTCGCCACGCGCCTGCGCCCCTTGCGAGGCGATGGGGCCTTGGTTGATGCCACGCCCGCGCATGCGGAGTTTGCGGCCGCTTTGCGTTCCCGGCGCGACGGTGAGCATCACCTCGCCGTCCAGCGTGGGTACTTTCATTTCAGCGCCCAGCGCGGCTTCCCAGGGCGTCAATGACAAATCAAAGTAGAGGTCATGACGATCGACGCGAAATATCGCATGGGGATTAAGTGCAACGGTCAGATAGATATCGCCGGCTACACCCCCATGCCGCCCGCGCGCGCCCATGCCGCGCAATCTGAGCTTCTGCCCTTGATGCGCACCTTGCGGGATTTTCACCTCCAGCGTGCGCAGGCCATCCTGGTCAGGCAACTCCAGGTTCAGCGTTGTGCCACGGTGGGCATCCAGCAGGTCGATGTGAACCGTGCTTTCAAAATCCCGCCCGGTCTGTGCCCTGGACCCAGACTTCCCACCGGCATGAGCCCGGCCCATGGCCGCCAGCAACTCATCCAGGTCCATGGTGTCATATATGTCTTCTTCGGCCCCGGACGCCCTTTGCCAGCCGGGTGGAGGCGTGAACTCCTGGCCTTGTTGGGGCTGGCGGGCGAGTTGGTCATAAGCCTCCCGCTTTTCGGGGGTTTTCAGAACAGCATAGGCCTCCGCAGCGTCCTTGAATTTCTCCTCGGCACCAGGGGCTTTGGAAACGTCAGGATGAAACTCGCGCGCGAGCTTGCGGTAGGCCTTTTTGATCTGCTCGAGAGTGGCGTCGCGGGGGACGCCCAATGCAGCGTAATAGTCCTTCAATTTCATCGAATTTCAACTGGGACGCAAAGGGCAGTGTGGGTTTGTCATCGCAGGGTGCAGTGTGAGTCCAGCCAGCGGCCTTGCTCTGTGCGTTAGCGCACGCTGGCGCAAGTGATACGGGGCTGATCTACGTCGTTCAAGGGCTGATTGAAAGGCGAATCCACCGCTTTGATTTCTGCTGTCTCCCCGCGAATTGCACGCGTTGTCCTACATACGCAGAGTCAGAGGGCTTACAGCATTTGTGCGACGCAAAACTTACAGTCATGTCATCTTCATTCCTATGGAGCTTTCCGGCATGTCCGGAATTTCAAACCCCTCTTCAAGGACATCCATGAACATTTCATTACACACAGGTTGTGGCCTTCTGCTGGCCATTGCGTCGGTCGCAGCGTCAACCAGCGCGCTGGCCCAGGCCAATAATCCAAATGTGTCGAACCCAGGCGGGCCGTTCACCCTGTCAAGCTCGCCCCAAACCTACATTGGCCTGGCGGCAGGCCAAACCGACTACAAACTGGGCAATGGCCTCGGCCTGTTTCCAAGCAGCAACATGCCAACGGCCTACATACTTTCGGGCGGCGCCTATTTCACCCCTTACCTTGGGGTTGAACTGGCTTACACCGATTTTGGTCAAATCAGCCGCGTTGGCGGCAACACACGCGCAGATGGACTGAGCCTGCGGCTGGTCGGCAAAATGCCTTTGAGTCCATCCTTCAACCTGCTCGGCAAGATTGGCACCACCTACGGGCGTACGGATGTGACGTCTGCCGCCGGGTCGGGTGTCGCAGGTGGGAAGGACAACGGTTTTGGCTTGTCACTGGGCATTGGCGCTGAATACTTCTTCACACCCAACATATCGGGCGTGCTTCAGTACGACGCCCACGACTTGCGTTTTGCCGGCGGCGCCAATGACCGCGACCGCATCGGTGTCACCACACTGGGCGTGCGCTACTCGTTCTAGGCGCTTGGGCTGCGGAGGGCTTCGCCTGCTTCAGGCCTCTGCCATCCGCAATACGCCGCCGTCAAGCGGCGTGTTCGCGTGCCCAAGCCACGTAGTGATCCGTCCAGGATTGCAGGAACGGGCGGCTTGCGGCACCCAAGCTGCCATCCACTTCAAAAAAACCTTCTTTTTGCTGCAAGAAGGCCTCGGGCTGCCCCATGACGGGAACATCCAGGTAGGCCAGGATATTGCGCAAGTGCTGTTGGGCCAGGCTGGTGCCCAGCGCGCCCACCGAGATACCCAGCACACCAGCGGGTTTGCCAGCCCAGGCGTTTTGGCCATAGGGCCGGGAAGCATGGTCGATCGCATTTTTCAGTACCCCAGGCAGCGAGCGGTTGTACTCTGGCGTGACGAACAGCAGGCCATGCGCCGCGCCGATTTCACGTTTGAGGCGCAAAACACACGGGGCCTGAGCCTCATCATCGTCCTGGTTGTACAAGGGCAAGTCGTCGATCTGTAGCTGCTCCAGGGTGAAGTCTGTCGGTACCAAGGGAGCCAGCGCACCCGCCAGTTTGCGGTTGAAGGAGTCCTGGCGCAGGCTGCCCACAATGACGGCGATGATGAAACGATCCATGAAGTTCTCCCAAAAAAGTCAGCATAAGCAAATGCCCTCTTTTCAATCTGTGCGGTAGCGAACGATGAGCCTGGCAAAGGCCCGCCAGCGCATAAAAAACAGAAAGCCATGGCCCCTAAGTTCGTTACCGTACAGACGCAATTGGGCTGCAGTTCGTCAAATGAAGGCCAGTCCTATCCATCATTAAAAGCCATGCCAGACCTCCTTGAACCTAGTGTGCAGCCCCATTTCCACGCGACTGACCAAGGCAGTGCTGTCAATGGTTCGGCCTTGGGCGAGATGCCAGTAAGTAAAGTGCCAGTCACGGGGTCGGCTCAAAGCGCCCACCTGCCACCGCCCTCCTTGCCGGGTGATGTGGCCATGGCGGACTGGCACGATTTGCTCAATGCCGTCAAGACGCGTCTGTTGCAAACGGCCAGCGACGATTTCGTCGAGTCTAGGGATCTCCGCATTGAAACCGGGCTGGTGCAAGTGCAGGCAGAAATGATTGACTGCGTCGCCGCGCTGAACCAGTTGCACACCACGCTGACACACGAACTGGAGCGTTACAAGAACCTCAAATCCGACATTGACCTTGCGCAAGCGGCCCTGGCACGTAAACACCATGAACTGATGGGTAGCCAGGCGTTGGAGCGGCGTTCCCGCCACCTGGCGAACCACGACGCTTTGACCTCGTTGCCAAATCGGCTCCATTTCAGCCAGCGGCTGGGCCAGGCCTTGGCCGCGCAATTGGAGACCGCGGAACGCGGATTACTTGCCGTGTTGTTTCTGGATCTGGATTACTTCAAACAGGTCAACGACCTCCATGGCCATGCAAAGGGCGACGAGGTGCTCAAAATCGTGGCGACGCGCCTGATTCACGCCATCCGCGTCGAAGACTGTGTCAGTCGTCTGGGTGGGGACGAATTTGCCTGTTTGCTGGGTGGTTTTCCGGATCGCCAACAGTTGGGGCTTCATGCGTCCAAAGTGCTGACGTCGGTTGCAGCGCCCATGCTGATTGGCGAGCTGAGCCTCTGCATCCGCCCCAGCATCGGCATCGCCCTGTATCCCGATGACGGCTTAACCGGCCCCGCGCTGCTGGAGCATGCCGATGCTGCCATGTATATGGCTAAGAAACGAGGCTCTGGCTACGCGTTTTACGACGAGATTGCGCAATACTGATTCAGGCGTTTCACCTACTGCAACAGGTTTTGCGCATTGGTCTCCGGGCAACCGCACGCAAGACGGTCGCAGTAGCTGACCAGCGCTTCGATTTCTGTGGATTTGTCAAACACCCGGTCGGCCCCCAGTTCCAGGCATCGTCGCCGAATGTCGGGTGTGGCGTAGTTGGTCAACACGACCATTTTGCAGCCCAGTGCCAGGGCATAGGCGCTCCTCAAAACACCCAGGCCGGAGCCGGCCCTGAGGAAGATGTCGGTGATCACCAAATCGACCGGGTGTTTTGAGTCTGAAAGCCATGAAACCGCGGACGCTTCGTCCTCGGAAGTGCCCACCACCGTGACCTGGCTGAGCTCTTCCAGCGCGGCAATCAGGCTTTGGCGAATAACCGGGCTGTCCTCGATCAGATAGGTGTTGAGCGTTTGCATAGACGGTGTAAAGGCTGGCTTCGACGGCAGAAGAATCGTCTTAGTATGACTGTGAATGCGCGGGCCGGATGCTGGCGGCATCCCCGACTTTGCGTCGGACGTTTCCTACCGTGCTGCGCAAGCGCGTAGGACATCTACTACGGCAAGAGCGCGCGCAGTCTACTGTGCTGAGCAAGCCGGAGTTCAACAGGGGGAAAAAGCCAAATTGGCGCCGACTACGTGGCGGCCAAGGCAGCGTGCAAAACACAGGCCGACAACGCGCGCGACATTTGCATGGAGGAGGCCAAAGGCAAGCAAAAAGTGGCGCGCGCCAATCTGCAATATGCCTACTCCGGCAAGCCGGGTGATTTGACCCAAGCCGAGGAAGCCAAAGCCAAAGCAGTTTATGAAGTGGCCAAGGAAAAATGTGACGATCTGGCTGGCAATGACAAGTCGGTTTGCGTGAAGGAGGCCCGCGCGGTGGAAGTCAAGGCCTTGGTCAATGCCTGCATGGTTGGGAAAATCGGGGACACCCAGAGGGAAGGTGTTCTTGACAAGATGGATGCCGACTATAAAGTGGCGGCCGAGAAATGCGACACACTCGCAGGCGAGGCCAAGGCCAACTGTATGGCAAGCGCCAAGACCAAATTTGGCAAGACCTGAGCGATTTTCCTCTCCAGGAGAAAAGCCGGTGCACGCCGGCTTTTTTTATTAGTGGCACGCGGCGCATGGCAGCGCTGGATACGCCGCTTCAGGATTCCCGCGGCGTCGTGTGGCCGGGAATCAATCCAGGTAGTTGTTCCACCCGCAGGTTTCCCTGCCACTGGCAAACGAAGCGCTCGCAGCGGTAGCGCAGTAAGGGCACAAATCGGCTCAGCAAGTGGTCAATGGTGCGGCGGGGCGTTCGCACCAATGGCGCGCTACACAAGGGACACGCATGGCGTGTGGCGCTGGTGTAGTTCACGTTGGGGTTGTCAAATTCAGAATTGTTCATGGGGAATCCTTCTGGGGATGCCGTACAGAAAGCATCTTTTCCCGTGCGATGCATCGTGCATCCATCCAGTGGTTTCATCTGTGCGTTTGCGCACCCATTGTTTTTTTTTGTCAAAAGAAGCGTATGCGCGCCAACGCACAGAGACCTTGAGTCGCGCGTAATAGGCTTGTGTCAGTCGCCAGCCGATGGACGAGCCGAATCATTCAACGCGGTTTTTGTCAGCGGCAAAGCGGCCCAGACCCAGCTTCAACTCTCTTTAAAGGAATCATCATGGACTATTCAAAAATGCTTGCCACAAGTGCCCTGGCATTTGGACTTTGCGGCTGCATAACGCTGCCAGCTGGCCCTGCCGGGCCGCAGGGCGCTACCGGTGCTACCGGCGAAACCGGCTACACCGGCCGAACCGGCGCGACCGGGGGAACCGGCGCGACCGGCTACACCGGCGCCACGGGAAGCACCGGAAGCACGGGCGCAACCGGCGACACAGGTGCTACCGGCAGTACGGGCGCCAAGGGCACCAGCGGGGCCACGGGCAGGGCGGCTGGCGAAACCATTCTGGTGATCCCGGCGCGTTGATTGTCGGCGCGTGAACCCGACCGCAGGCGCGGCCAGGCGTCGGGCTCGCGTCAGAATCGAAAAGGAAAAGAGCGTCATGAAGAAAGGTCATTTGCGGCGTGTTTTCATTGTTATCTCTGTTGCCTTTTGCGTTGGCGGCCCGTCGGCTTGCAGCAAGGCGCCCGATGGCGGCACAGGGGCCGAAGCGGCAGCGCGAAGCACATCAACTGGGGCCGCGATTGACGACGCCATCATCACCGGGCGCGTCAAAGCGGCCTTGTTGGGCGATATCGATACAAGAAGTTTTGACTTCAGGGTCGAGACACACCAGGGTGAAGTTC
>JANOXL010000134.1:0-2779 GCA_031418395.1 Rhodoferax sp.
GCCATGATGTACGGCTCACGCGCGGCTTCGCGGTAAAAACCGGTGCGGGCGTGTGGCGACGGGTCACAACGGCGCGGATGCCGCCCGACATGTCGGTCGTGCCGTCATACGCCGGGAACTTGCCCGCACCATGCTGCAGGCCGCAGTCTGGCACTTCTTGCCCCAGAAGCCTGGGCAGATTCTGAGCAATTGCAGCACTGGCAACTAAAATAGCGGCCATGACGCAGCAGCACCCGGCAATATGCGTCAAACCTCAGGAAAACACCATGAAATCATCAACTTACGCGCTCAAATCGACCCTGAACGCGGGCATTGCATTACTTCTCGTTTTTGGCGCTGGCGCAGCGCTGGCACAGAGCGTCGAAGTCAAAAACGCCTGGGTGCGCACCGCCGTGCCCGGTCAAAAAGCCACCGGCGCTTTCATGACCCTGAGCGCCAAAGATGGCAGCCAACTCGTGGGGGCCTCTAGCCCGGTGGCGGGGGTCACTGAAATCCACGAAATGAAAATGGAAGGCGACGTCATGAAAATGCGCGCCCTGCCCGCTGGCCTGGAATTGCCCGCAGGCAAGGCTGTCGAGCTCAAACCGGGCGGTTTTCACGTCATGCTGATGGACCTGAAAGCCGCGCTGCCCAAAGACAGCACCGTGCCACTGACGCTGACCTTCAAAGACGCCAAAGGTGTGGAAAGCAAGCTGGAGCTGAAGCTGCCGGTGGCGGCGGCCAACCCGGCGGGAGGTAAAGATGCGGGGATGCACAAGCACTGAACCCGGACTCTCCACTAGACGGCTCTTCGAGCCTCGATGATGGGTGGCGAACAATCCGGGCTGAAGGGGCGTGGCATGTCCCTGTAGGTGCGCGACTACGCCAGACCCCGGAGACGCCTGATAGCCCGCAAGTGTGTTCTGCCTCAACATGCCCGGGTACTCACCCTGGAACACCGCATGAAAATACAAGACCAAGCCAGTGACCAACTGACGCGCCTGAGCGAACTGATCGAACCCGTCAGGCGTCTTAGACACCTCAACTGAAATCCTGTTGACGCAATGAAGTACCTCGCCGCCTATTTAGCCACAGGCCTTTCCATGCTCGCGTTGGACGTGTTGTGGATCGGCTTTTTGGCAAAACCCCTGTACCAAAACGGCATTGGCCACCTGATGGCGGATCAACCCAAATTATGGGTAGCCGCTTGCTTTTACCTGGTTTACGCGGCAGGTCTGATGCACTTTGCGATACAGCCTTACGCAAATGGTGAGGCTTTGGCCAAAGTGGCCGTGGCAGCCGCGCTGTTTGGATTTGTCGCGTATGCAACTTACGACCTGACCAATTGGGCGACGCTCAAAAATTGGCCCGCCTCGGTAGCGCTGGCAGATATGGCTTGGGGCAGTGTTGCCAGCGCGGTGTCTGCGGTGGCGGGTGTCTTCGTTTACCGCTTGATACCCTCCGACTGAATCTGGAATCTGCATTGCCAGCTGCGTCATGCAGTGCTGCCTTTCAAATCAGCTCAGTAGAAGGCATCTGCCCCTGAGAGGTCTGGTCGTTGGCGTACAGGTCGGTCAATTTACCCAGGAGATCTAGGCATTAGACTAACTATTAACATGGGTGTTAATAGCTGAAGAAATTCACCTGCCCTGAGGCCATTTCGATATATTTTAAGCCCCTGGGTCTCGTGAAATAAAGATATTTAGCTACTATTAGTATAGCAATTTAGTTTCGCTAATTTTTCCGCCATGCTTTTTGCAGACCAGGTTCTCAAGGCGCTAGTCCAAGGCCCTCACTTCAATCCTCACGGCTCCTTGAACTCCCGCAAAAAGCTGGCAAAACGCGGTTTGCCGCTGGGCGTCAGGTCGCGGTAGGTGTAGGTGACGATGCTGCCGATGGCCGGCGGGGATTTACGTTGTTCGTCGCTGAAGCCAGTGCCCAGGCGAAAACGCTGGCCGTCTTCGGTTTTGACTTCGAGCGCACCCAACATGCCGTCAAACTTGCCTTTGCCCGCGACGTGGCCGACGACCGTCGCTTCCGCATCTGCCGTCGGTTTGAGCTTCAAAAGTGCGTCGCTTCGGCCTGTCACGTAAGGACTGTTGGCGCGGTGCAACATCAGGCCTTCGCCGCCTGCGGCCACCACCCGTTTCAACTCAGAGCGGATGCCTTCCATGGTGGGGATACGCACTTGCAAAGCCGGTTGCAAGCGATCCCACTGGGCGCCCCAGGTCAACAGGCGGATCCGGCTGTAGCGCATGGTGAAGTCGCCCTCGCCGCCGGGCAACTCGAACACCATGTAGTTGATCTGCTGCCAATCGGCGTCAACCGCCTGATTTTTACGCACCATGCCCGAGACTTCATCAAACCGTCCCCGACCCAGCCACAATTCGCCATCCAAAGGCGTTTTGGGCAATTTAGCTAAAAACCAGGCGGGTGCGGCGACCGTGCGGCCACTGCGGAATTTGAGCGTGCTGCCGTCCCAAATGGCGCGCACGCCGTCCAGCTTTTCGCTCACCAGGAAATCCGCCGGGTTGAATTTGGACGGTGCGTTGGTGGCCAAGAGCACGTCGGCACCGGTTTTGGCATTGAGCTTGAACGAAGCCGCCAAGGCGCTTGCCAGCGCGGCCAGTTGAATCGTGAATAAGCGGCGACTTGAGTTCATGGCTGCCATCCTAGCAGCCTGCATGGATGCGCACACTCAAAAAGGGTGAAGCTGCCGGGAGTTGGTAACTTGTCCGGTTCAGGCAAACACGCGCTGCGCATGCAAACCCAGCCCCGTCGCCACGCTGGCAAAGCGGTC
>JANOXL010000135.1:0-7476 GCA_031418395.1 Rhodoferax sp.
GTCCATCATGATGCTTTGGCCGGTAAGCCAGTCACACTGGCCGGGCGCCATCAGGAAGGTGGCGAGGTTTTGCAGCTCGCTCATCTGGCCCACACGCGCCATCGGGTTGTGCAGCTTGCTGCGCGTGCCTGGCTCTTCGCCGGGGTTCAGGCGTTTGCTCATGCCTTCGGTGGGAATCTCGCCCGGGCCGATGCAATTGAGGCGCACGCCAAAACGCGCCCATTCGGTAGCCAGGGATTTGCTCATCACCTCAATGCCGGCTTTGCTCATGGCCGAGGGAACCACATACGGGCCGCCGTTGTCGACCCAGGTGGTGATGATGCTCATCACATTACGAAACGGCGTGCCGCTCTTCCATTCGCCGTTTTTCGCCTGTGCCACCCAGCGTTTGCCGATGGCTTGGGTCACGTAAAAACTGCCGTGAAACACGATGCCGGCAATCGCGTCAAAACCGCGAGGAGAGAGTGCTTCAGTGGGGGAGATGAAGTTGCCCGCTGCGTTGTTGACTAAGCCCGTCAGGCCCCCTGATTCAAACAGCGACTCCACCATTTCTTCAACCGCTGACGCGATGCGGATGTCGACGCCAAAGGTGTCGATGCGGGCTTTAGGAAACTGCTTGCGCCAGGCGTCAGCCGTCGCATCACAGACCTGCTTGCGCCGCCCGCAGATCGCAATATCTGCGCCCAGACTCAAAAAGTGTTCGGCCATGGCCTGGCCCAGGCCGGTGCCGCCTCCGGTGACCAGAATGCGCTGGCCGTTCATCAAATTGGGTTGGTACATGGTGTTCACTTTATTGAAATGGCAGGGGGTTTTTGATCAATCATCATACGATAAACCGCTGGGCAGATACGCTGGGTGGTTCACCGGAAAACAGTTCGAAAATTTCAATAATTAACATGGATGTTAATTGTTGATTCCAAAAGCACCCGTCGAGATGGAATTTGGATATTTTTGAGTTCTGGGTCTCGTGTTTATTGGAGAATATGCTATATAAGTCATAGCATATTCATGGCGACCCAACTGACTTTCAAAGCGCCTTTGGCAGCGCGACACCCAGTTTTTCCGCCCAAGGCGCCAGACCCGGCAAGATCGACGGGTACAAGTCCACACCATCCTGCTTTTGATGGGCCGCCAGCTTCAGGCCGCGCTCGCCCGGTGTGCGCACAGCTTGGCCGGTATGGGCAGGCCGCGAGGCATGGCACATCTCAGCCACCTTGTCGGTCTGCCGTGTGAAAGCAGCCAGACCTGAGAACGCGGCCGGGTCGATGATCTGCAAATACACGGTGGCACCCCAGCCTTCTTTGGGGTCAGCGCGGCCCAAACCCGCCAAGCCGCCAGTGAGTCCCTCCACGAGCCAGGCCATGCCGTAACCCTTGTGGCCGGAGTCCAGCCCACCCGTGGGCAGTATCGTGCCCTTGGGTTCGCGGAATAAGGCACCGGGGTCGTCCGTGGCTTTGCCATGGCCATCGAGCACCCAGGGCGCAGGCAGCTTTTTGCCTTCAGCATACAAACGATTGGTCAAGCCGTTGGTGGTGGCTGAGCAGGAGATATCCATCACCACCGGCAGGCCGCTCGTAGGGATGCCCGCGCTGATCGGGTTGGGCGTGAAGACGGGATCCAGCCCCCCAAAAGGCGCCACGCTGGCGCTATTGAAATCAGAGCATGTCAGGATCATCATCAGCCCCTGATCAGTCGCACGTTTGTGGAAAGACGCGAGGCTGGCGATGTGGTGGCTGCGGCGGATCACCACCGTACACGTGCCTTGTGTGCGGGCGCGCGCGCTGGCCAGTTCCATCGCCTTCAAAACCAGCCACGGCCCGGGCAGGCGCTGGCCGTCCCAGGTCACCGCCGCCGGGAAGTCGCTGACGACCATCGGCTCGCCGGTTTTGCGCATCGTGCCTTTTTCAAGCTCGCCGAGATACGACCCCAACTGCGCCAGGCCGTGGGTGGTGTGGCCCATCAGGTCGCCTTCGATAAGGATGTCGGCCACGGCCTCGGCTTTGTCTGCGTCAAGACCGGTTTTCAGCAACAGGTGGGTGGCGAATTCAGTCAATTGGGTGTGTGAATATTTCATGGGTCAAGGATATCGCAAGGCCCGCGGTTGGTGGCGAAAGGCGCCCATAGGTCAAGCTCCTAGGGTTATCCACCGGGTTGGGGCGACCCACACTGTGCCTAGAATGAACCTGATTTTCTAACGCCAGCTTTTGATGCCAGCTTTTGTGGCCAGGTTTAACCGGCTGAATCGTTTCTTAACTCTGAATTGGAGACCCCATGACCCCCAAAGTAAGCAATCGCCGCCACGTATTGACCACTGCTGGTGCACTCGGTGCAGCCGCTTTATTGCCCAGTTTGGCGCAGGCCCAGACCAACTGGCCGAACCGCCCTGTCACGGTGGTATGCCCCTGGGGCGCAGGTGGCGGCACTGACGCGACGGCGCGCATCATTGCCAACTTGCTGGAGAAAGATTTGGGGCAGCCATTCAATGTGGTCAACCGCACCGGCGGCTCGGGCGTGGTGGGGCATTCGGCCATCGCTACGGCACCCGCAGACGGCTATACGCTGGGCATGATCACTGTCGAGATTGCCATGATGCATTGGCAAAAACTCACCGAACTCAATCCCACCAGCTACACCCCGCTGGCGTTGATGAACGAAGACCCGCCCGGCGTCACTGTCAGTTCCACTTCGCCCTATGCCAATATCAAAGCGCTGGCGGACGCCATCAAAGCCTCACCGGTCGGCAAATTCAAAGCTTCGGGAACAGGGCAGGGCGGCATCTGGCACCTGGCTTTGATCGGCTGGCTGCAGGCCATGGGGCTCAAACCCAACCATGTGGCCTGGGTACCGTCCAACGGCGCAGGGCCTGCCATGCAGGACCTGGCCGCCAACGGCATCGACATGGTGACATGTTCACTGCCCGAGTCGCGCGCCTTGGTAGAGGCCGGCAAAGCCAAGTCGCTGGCCATCATGTCCAATGAGCGCAACCCGGTGTTTGCCAACGTGCCCACCTTGAAAGAAGGCATGGGCGTGGACTACTCGGTGGGGGCATGGCGCGGCATCGCGGCACCCAAAGGTTTGCCCGCCGACATCGCGACCAAGCTGGTTGCCGCACTCAAAAAGGCCAACGATTCCAAGGAATTCCGCGATTTCATGGCCAGCCGAGGGTTTGGCGTGAAATGGGCTGACCCGGCCGGCTTTGCCAGCTTTATGGCCAATGCCGATACCGCCATGGGCGCGGCCATGAAGTCGGCTGGTCTTGTGACCTGAGCCACACCTGCGCCTGAGTATTTCCACCTGATCGGCGGTGAATGAAAGTTTCTGACCGGGTCACCGGTTTGATCTTGCTCGTGCTCGGCGCGCTGGCCTATTACGGCGGCTCGCTCCTGCCGCCAGTGCCTGGTCAGCAGGTGGGCCCTGACGTTTTTCCGATGGTGGTGGGTGGCGCATTGGTGGTGTGTGGCGTCCTCATCATGCTGGGCATTGGCCGCACCTTTGAGGAAGACGAGAAAGTCGTCACCTCCGAGACGGGCGAGGTGGCCGATGCCGCCCTTGTGCAGCCAGAGCTAGGGCTGGTCAGCGGCTTTTTGAAGGGCGGCTGGAAAGTGCTGACGCCGCCTGCCGCCTTGTTTTTCTACTACTTTGCCTCTGAAAAACTGGGCTTCTGGCTCACCGCCACCACGATGATTTACGTGCTGGCCCTGACGCAGGGCGCCAAGCCCAAATGGGCCGCCATTCTGGCCGTCGTTGCTCCGGCTTTTGTGCATTTGGTGTTCTACAAGTTGCTGCGGGTGCCTCTGCCCCCTGGGTTGCTTCAATTTCCCTGGGCCTGATTCAAGATGACAGACCTCATCGCAGGCATTCACATGGTCCTTCAATGGGACGTGCTGTTGACCATTTTGCTTGCGTCGATCTACGGCCTGGTCGTTGGCGCATTGCCCGGCCTGTCTGCCACCATGGCGACCGCGCTGCTGGTGCCGGTCACGTTTTACATGTCGCCCATCGCCGCCATCTCAGCCATCATCGCAGCCTCAGCCATGGCGATTTTTTCGGGCGACATTCCGGGCTGCTTGTTGCGCATTCCCGGCACGCCAGCGTCTGCCGCTTACACGGATGAGGCCTTCGCCATGACCATGAAAGGCCAGCCCGAGCTGGCGCTGGGCATCTGCCTGTGGTTCTCCGCCATTGGCGGCATCATCGGTACGCTTTCGCTGATCATCATGGCGCCGATGCTGGCGGAGATGGCCTTCCAGTTCTCCACGTTCGAGTATTTTTGGCTCGCGCTTTTGGGCCTGATGTGCGCCACCATGGTGGCCCGTTCATCACCCATCAAGGCCATCGCCGCGATGTTTCTGGGCCTGTTGATCACCTGCGTAGGCATAGAAAACCCGGCTGGCGCTCAGCGTTTCACCTTCGGCATCGCCGACTTGCTGGGCGGCATTGAGATCATCCCGGTGCTGGTGGGGGTGTTTGCCGTCGCCGAGGTCATGCGCGCCTACAAAGCCAGTGACCTGCCGGTGTTGCCACCGCGCAAATTCGGCAGCATTCTCAAAGGTCAATGGGCCTTGACCAAGTCGCACCCGAAGCAGCAGGTGCGGGGCAATATCGTCGGCATCATCATCGGCGTGTTGCCTGGCGCGGGCGCCGACATGGCCGCGTGGATCAGCTACGCCATGTCCAAACGTTTCTCCAAGACACCCGAAAAATTTGGCACAGGCCACCCCGAAGGGCTGATTGAAGCCGGCTCCAGCAACAACGCAAGCCTGGCCTCGGGCTGGGTACCGTCGCTGTTGTTTGGCATTCCAGGCGACACCATCACCGCCATTGCGATTGGTGTGTTGTACATGAAAGGTTTGAACCCCGGGCCGACCTTGTTCACAGAAAAAGCATCGAGCATGTACGCGTTGTACATCGTGTTCTTGATCTCCAACATCATCATGATCCCGCTGGGCATCATGATGATCCGCTCGGCACGTTACGTGTTGTATGTGCCGCGCAGCCTGATCATGCCGGTCATCGTGTTGCTGTGCGCCGTCGGTTCCTTCGCCACCGGCAACAACCTGGCGCTGGTGTTCACCGTGGCCACGTTCGGCCTCGTCGGTTATTTCATGGACAAAAACGGTTACCCAGTGGCCGCGCTGGTGCTGGGAGCCGTGATGGGCACGATGGTGGAGCAGAACTTTGTCACTTCACTGATCAAGTCCGACGGCAGCCTGATGCCATTTTTCAGCCGCCCCGTGGCAGCGGTGCTGGCGGTTCTTACCTTCGCGGCTGTGTTGTGGCCGCTGTTGGTTTGGTTCAAACGAAAGCCTGCGGTTAGTTCCTAATTTCAGCGCTGTGATCGTTGCGTCGCCAGTACGGTTGACGACGACTTCGGCGGACCCATGTTCCAGGTCGGGCCGATAGGGGTGGCTCTCGCGTGAGCGTGATCGCTTCTCCTTGCCGCTACGGGTGCCGACGGCCTGTGCCGGACCGCTCCTCATGGTGCGCTGATCTGCGTCGCCTGTCGGCGACACAGGCGCAGAAATCGTCGGGATCCGGCACAGACCATCGTCACCTCTCCGCTAGGCCGCAACTACTGCGCGGCTGTCGCTGTCAGGGGTGTTTCAACTACTGGCGCTACAAATTGGCGGCCCCCAAACGACCGTAAGCCAATTGCCAATGCAAAAAGGGGATGACGATTCGGCCGTGGCTCAAGCCCCCCGTAGCGAAGAGGTTCCGGGTTCAGATGCCGAATCCCGACGATTTCTGCGCCGTGTCACCGAAGGTGACGCGGGTTAAGCACCATGAGGAGCGGTTCGGCATCTGTGCCCGGAACCCGCAGCGGGCCAAGGGTGATCCCCACAACTTACAATCGGGACTCAGCCAAAGCCCCATGAACGCCGTCGCATCCCCGCCCAAGGCGGTTGCGAAAGAGCTTGTCGCCTACGACGTCTCTTTCTTCCCCCGCCCCGCCAAGCCGCTCACCAGTTACCGAAAATACTGGGCGGCTCGTTTTGGCACGTCCAAATTTTTGCCGATGAACCGCAAGGAAATGGACGCGCTCGGCTGGGACAGCTGCGACATCATCCTCGTGACGGGCGACGCCTATGTGGACCACCCGAGCTTCGGCATGGCCGTGATTGGCCGCATGCTGGAGGTGCAGGGTTTCAGAGTCGGCATCATCGCGCAGCCCGATTGGCAAAGCGCCGAAGCGTTCAAGGCACTGGGCAAGCCGAACCTCTTCTGGGGCGTGACCGCGGGCAACATGGACAGCATGATCAACCGCTACACGGCGGATCGCAAAATCCGCAGTGACGACGCCTACACGCCGGGTGACGTGGGCGGCAAACGCCCCGACCGTGCGGCCATCGTTTATTCACAGCGGTGCCGCGAAGCCTTCAAAGACGTGCCTATCATTCTGGGCGGCATTGAGGGATCCTTGAGGCGCATCGCGCACTACGATTATTGGAGCGACAAAGTTCGCCGCAGCATCGTGGTGGACGCCAAGTGTGATTTGCTGCTGTACGGCAACGCCGAACGCGCGATTGTGGAGATCGCCCACCGTTTGGGCGCGCGCGAACCCGTGCAGAACATCACCGACGTGCGCGGCACCGCCTTTGTGCGCAGGCCAGACGATGAAACCCGCCACGGCTGGTTTGAGATTGACTCCACCCAGGTGGATATGCCAGGCCGCGTGGAAGACCACGTCAACCCCTACTTGACAACTTCTGAAGCCGCCGCAGCACAGGGGAGTAGCTGTGCGAAAGAAGATGCCGAAAAAGAAGCAGCCAAAACAGACGCTGTGGATGCTATAAGTAATATAGCGAGGAATGCAGATTCTGCGAGACCTGAGGGCCAAAAACCCTTAAATTTAGTGTCTGAGAGTGTCATTTCCTTCGTATCGAACCCAAATTGGGTATCTTCCCGCGAATCGGCAGGTGGCAAAGGTGGCAAACAGAAAGTGCCACCACGTGACCGCAGCGTGATCCGTTTGCCCAGTTACGAGCAAGTCAAATCAGACCCCATCCTCTACGCCCACGCCAATCGGGTGCTGCACCTGGAGACCAACCCCGGCAACGCCCGCGCTCTCGTGCAGGCGCATGGCGAGGGTGCCACCTCACGTGATGTGTGGATCACACCGCCGCCCATCCCGTTGACCACGGCGGAGATGGATTTCGTCTTCGACTTGCCCTACGCGCGCAGCCCGCATCCAGATTACGCCGATGAAAACGGCAGCCACGATCACAGCACCAAAATCCCCGCGTGGGAGATGATTCGTTTCAGCGTCAACATCATGCGCGGCTGCTTCGGCGGCTGCACGTTTTGCTCCATCACTGAGCATGAAGGCCGCATCATCCAGAGCCGCAGCGAAGACTCGGTGATCAAAGAGCTGGAAGACATCCGCGACAAGGTCAAAGGCTTCACCGGAACGATTAGCGACCTGGGCGGCCCCACGGCGAACATGTACCGCATCGGCTGCAAAAGTGTCGAGATCGA
>JANOXL010000136.1:0-10221 GCA_031418395.1 Rhodoferax sp.
GTGACACGCAGGCATTCGCCCTGAGCTGGCTGAGGGGCTGCCCCCAAGGGTAAACTAGCCAAGAAGATCAGTTGGCAAACACCCCAGCCGACTCCTGCATCCGGCTGGCGACTTCACCCAGCTGATGCAGGTTGTCGCCATAGGTCATTTCCATCTGCGTGAGTTTGCGGAAATAGTGGCTGATGATGTATTCATCCGTCACGCCGATGCCGCCGTGTAGTTGCACCGCCTCCTGGCCGACGTAACGCATCGAGTTGCCGATCTGGTACTTGGCGCGGGCCAGCGCGGCGCGGCGCTCGGGGGCGGGGGCGTTGAGTTTCAGGGTGGCGTAATAACTCATGGAGCGGCCCAGCTCCAGTTGCATTTTCATGTCAGAGGCGCGGTGACGCAAGGCCTGGAAGGTGCCGATGGTGACGCCAAAGGCTTTGCGCGTGTTCAGGTATTCAGCGGTGATGGCGAGCGTTTTTTCCATCGCACCCACGGCTTCCGCGCACAGGCAGGCGATGCCGATGTCTACCGCGTGTTCCAGCGCTGCCAGGCCTTCGGTGGTGACGAGAGTGGCGGGTGAATCTTTGAAGGCGACTTCAGCCGCGCGCGCGCCGTCTTGCGTACCGTAACCGCGTGCCGATACGCCAGCCGATTTTGCATCCACCAGAAACATCGCCATTTTGCCGGCGGCCATCGCGGGGACTAAAAACGCCTGCGCCTTGTCGCCCACAGGCACGAGGCTTTTGGTGCCAGTCAACGACCATTGGCCGCTTTCAAATTTCGCGGTTGTGGCGCACAAGTCAAGCCGATAACGCGCAGCCCGCTCCTGATAGGCTAGCACCACAATGGCTTCACCGCTAGACACTTGGGGTAGCCATGCAGATTTTAGGTCTGCCGGAGCATACCCCGCGAGCACACCACCGGCGATCAGCGCCTGCGCCAGCGGTTCACACACAATGCCTCGCCCGAGCTCCTCCATGACGACCATGCCCTCCACCGGCCCCATGCCCAAACCGCCATCGGCTTCAGGCACAAAAAGCCCGCACAGGCCCAGCTCGGCCAGCTCGGCGTAAGCCTCTTTCGAGAAGCCGCCCGCGTCGGCGATTTTGCGGCGACGGTCAAAGGTATAGGCCTTCTCTACCCACTTAGCGACCGCGTCGCGGAGTTGCTGTTGTTCGTCTGATATGTCGAAGTTCATAAATCACCCAAATCAATGCGGCCACAGCCGGTATTCAAAAAAAAGAAAAAGTGTCGTCAACTGCATTCATCATTCTGGAACCCCCTCGCGGAGGAGCAATATTGCGCGTAACGAAGACGGTTCTACCGTGCTAGCCGAGAACCGTTTGCGCGACGATGTTTCGCTGCACTTCGTTGGAGCCACCGTAAATAGTCGTTTTGCGCATATTGAAGTAGGTGCCTGCCAGCGGCGCGCAATACAGCGCGCCCACGGCGTCGCCTTGCCAGCCCGCGTCCATCGCCTCGCGGATCAGCGGCAACGAATAGGGGCCGGCCGCCATCATCATCAGCTCGGCGTAACGCTGCTGAATCTCGCTGCCGCGAATCTTCAAAAGACCCGCCACGTCCAGCGCGTTTTTGCCGGATTTCTCGGCAGACAACACACGCAGCACCATCATCTCCAGCGCCACCACGTCGACTTCGAGCTTGGCGATTTCGTCGCGGAAACGGGGTTCGTCCAGCACACCTTCAGACTTGGCAATGCGCTTGAGGCGCTCCAGTTCGCGTTTCGCGCGGTTAACGTCGGCGATGTTGGTGCGCTCGTGGCTCAACAGGTGTTTGGCGTAAGTCCAGCCCTTGTTCTCTTCGCCGATGAGGTTTTCCACCGGCACTTCGACGTTGTCAAAAAACACGTCATTCACTTCCACGCCACCGTCGACCGTGCGGATCGGCCGCACCGTGACGCCTTTGGACTTCATGTCGAGCAGCAAGAAGCTGATGCCGGTTTGTGGCTTGCCTTCGTTGCTGGTGCGCACCAGGTTGAACATCCAGTCGCCGTATTGCGCAAGTGTGGTCCAGGTTTTCTGGCCGTTGACGATGTATTTGTCGCCCACGCGTTCGGCCTTGGTTTTGAGCGAGGCGAGGTCAGAGCCGGCATTGGGTTCGCTGTAACCCTGGCTCCACCAGACTTCGCCACTGGCGATGCCGGGCAGGTGGCGTTTTTGCTGCTCGGGCGTGCCAAACGCCATGATCACGGGCGCCACCATGACCGGGCCGAAGGGGATGATGCGCGGCGCGCCGGCCATCGCACATTCTTCTTCAAACAGGTGTTTTTGCACCGCGTTCCAGCCGGGTCCACCAAATTCTTTGGCCCAGGCGTAACCGAGCCAGCCTTTTTTGCCCAAAATCTTGGCCCAGCCTTGCTGGTCTTCACGGCTGAGGTTCAGCGCGTTGTGAACCTTGTGGGCGGTCTCTTTGGGCAGATGGGCGCGCACCCAGGCGCGCACTTCCTCGCGAAAGCTCTGTTCTTCGGGGGTGAATGCCAAATCCATAGTTTTCTCCTGAGGCTCAATTGCGGTTGCGAATGCGATTTCCGATTTTTAGCACGGTCGTTCGTTTTTGTGTGTCCAGATTGCGACAATCACGGTCTTGAAACACCTCATTATCCTGATCTCGGGCGAAGGCTCCAACCTGCGGGCGATTGTCGAAGCGGCTCGGCAGCGCGACTGGCTGGGTCGATTCAGCGCGCAAGTGTCAGCCGTGGTCAGCAACCGGCCCCACGCGCCCGGCCTGGCGTGGGCGCAGGCACAGGGGATCGCGACGCAGGTAGTGGATCACACCGAATATGCCAGCCGCGAGGCGTTTGACGATGCGCTGGCACAGGCGGTTGATCAACACGGTCCGGCGGCGTTGGTGCTTTTGGCCGGCTTCATGCGTATTCTCACGCCGGGTTTTGTGGCGCGTTTTGAAGGCCGCCTGCTCAACATCCACCCCTCACTGCTGCCGGAGTTCACCGGGCTGAATACACACCAGCGGGCCATCGACACGGGCTGCAAAACGGCCGGCGCCACGGTGCATTGGGTCACCGCAGCACTGGACCAGGGCGGCATCATCGCGCAGGCACCTGTGCCTATCCTCGCGGGTGACACTGCGGCCCTGCTTGCGGCCAGGGTGCGCGCGCAAGAACACCTGTTGTACCCGGCTGCGATTGAAGGCCTATTGGCGGAAATGCACGGTGCGAATCAATAATTAACATGGGTGTTAATTATGTTTGATTTTGTGGCAAAATCCGATAAATTTGAGAGTTTTAGGCCTTCAGGTCTCGTGAAATGTGCAAAGTTTGCTATTTTTGTTATAGTAATTGCGGAGCGCCCTAGTCCACCTTTTGCTCCGCTATTCGTTCCACAATTAGCGTAAACCGGGGCCCCTGATAAAGCTGTCCATTGACAGCAACCTCAACCCACTCCTCAAACATCGCCGCAGGCCGCACCCACAGGCCCTGTTCGCCATACAGTGCTCGATAAAGCGTCATCGGCTCCAGGGTTTCGCTGTGGCGCACCGTGCCGACTACGTCATACAGCCCGCCTTTGTAGTGACGGTAACGGCCGGGCGGCGTGGCGATCAAAGCGGGCAGGGTCGGTTCGCTGATGGCGTCGCCAGAGGCTTCTGAGGGTGCTGGGTTCATGGCGCGATTTGACCAGAGAGCGAAAGACCATGGCGTGGGACAATCAGCGGATGCGCCAAAAGACCCCACATGCATCCTAAAACCCTGCTCGAAGCCTGTAGCGAGCTCGTGCGGCTGGCCCTCAAATTCGACCACCCGGCTGACGCCATCATTGCCCGCTTCTTCCGCGAGAACAAAGGCTTAGGCCCGCGCGAGCGCGGCACCATGACCGAGACGGTCTACAACGTCTTGCGCAAAAAGCAGCTATTCGACCATTTCGCGCCCAGTGGCAGCGGTGCCAAGGAGCGGCGTTTGGCGATTCTGGGCTTTCACGGCCCGCGCGATTTCCTCAAAAGCGCGCTCTCGGATCAAGAAAAAAACTGGCTCGACCAGTGCGACGCGATCAAGCAGGCCGACCTTTTGGAGCGCCACCGCCACAACCTGCCCGAGTGGCTGGCCTCGGCCTTGAAGGCGCAGGTGGGCGTTGAATTCTGGCCACTGGTCGAGGCCCTGAACCAGCCCGGTCCGCTTGATCTGCGGGTCAATACGCTCAAAGCGAAACGCGAAAATGTCCAGAAAGAGCTTGCGCAGGCAGCTATTAAATCAGCAGCAACTCCCTATTCGCCCTGGGGTTTGCGTGTGGAAGGAAAACCGTCGCTAAACAAACTCGCCGGCTACACCGGGGGCGATTTTGAAGTGCAGGACGAGGGCTCCCAGTTGCTGGCGCTTTTACTCGACGCCAAACGCGGCGAGATGGTGGTCGATTTTTGCGCGGGCGCTGGCGGCAAAACCCTGGCGATTGGCGCGCAGATGCGCAATTCGGGCCGTCTCTATGCGTTCGACACCTCGGCGCACCGTCTGGAGGCGATGAAAGACCGCTTGGCGCGCAGCACACTTTCCAACGTACACCCGGTCGCCATCGCCCACGAGC
This sequence comes from Rhodoferax sp., assembly GCA_031418395.1. GTDB lineage: Bacteria > Pseudomonadota > Gammaproteobacteria > Burkholderiales > Burkholderiaceae_C > JANYCG01. The sequence continues at coordinate 4,539 of JANOXL010000136.1, forward strand.
GGGACGACCGTATCAAACGCCTGTCCGGCAAAATTGACCGGGTGCTGGTCGACGCGCCATGCTCCAGCCTGGGCACGCTCAGGCGCAACCCGGACTTGAAGTGGCGCCAAAGTCCCCAAACTGTCCAGGAATTGGCGACGCTTCAAGCGGCCATTCTTAAAAGTGCTGCACGCTTGCTCAAACCCGGCGGGCGACTGGTTTACGCCACCTGCAGCCTCTTGCCAGAGGAAAATGAAGCCGTGGCGGAGGCTTTTTCAGCGGCCAACCCGGAGTTTGCCGTGGTTGAGGCGGGCGATTTACTGCGCCAGGTAAAGGTAGATGGCCCAAACGGCGCAGGCGGCGCAAGCGCAGCGGGCGGGTTCGTAAACGCGACTGGTGCCCGGGTAGCCGCTGGCAATGCCGCAACTGGCAACTCGCTGGGTAGTGCGGAGGGCGCGCCCTCGGGCGGCGCCAACGTTCTGGTGACCGGCCATTTCCTGTGTGCCGGTGGCGAAAGCGGGCAAAAGTACCTGCGTTTGTGGCCGCATCGGCATCAAACCGATGGATTTTTCGCTGCGATTTGGCAGAAATTGTGAGATTTAGGCTTGATTTCTTGTGATTTAGCCTCATTTGACGAGTATTGGCTAAATTTAGCTGGAATTCAAATAAATTTCGCCCAAGAACCCCGCAGGCTTTAAAATCTGGGGCTGACGAGCAGGCTGTTCACTTGCACCAGCAGGTGGGGGGTTGCTTTATTCCAACACAGAGACTTCAAAACAATGATCCTCCCCGACTGGTCTGTACTCAATGCCATCATTGAGTTTTTGGCACGTGGTGCCTGGAACTTGGCTTGGTGGCAAATTATTCTGTTCACGCTGGCGATGACGCACGTGACCATGATTGCCGTCACGGTTTATTTGCACCGCCATCAGGCGCATCGTGCACTGGATCTACATCCGATTCCGGCACATTTTTTCCGCCTCTGGCTGTGGCTGACGACCGGCCAGGTCACAAAGGAATGGACCGCCATCCACCGTAAGCACCACGCCAAATGCGAGCAGGCCGATGACCCGCACAGTCCGCAGATTTACGGCATTAAGAAAGTGCTGCTGCAAGGCGCGGAGTTGTATCGCACCGAGCAAAAGAATGCTGAGACGATGACCAAATTCGGCCATGGAACGCCTGGTGACTGGATTGAGCGCAATCTGTACACGCCTTTCTCATGGCAAGGTGTGGGCTTGATGATGATTCTGGACTTGACCCTGTTTGGCGCTGCCGGTTTGGCCGTGTGGGCGATGCAAATGGCCTGGACGCCCATCATGGCTGCCGGCATCATCAACGGCGCAGGCCACTATTGGGGTTATCGCAACTTCGAAGCACCGGATGCGAGCACTAATATCTCGCCTTGGGGCATCATCATTGCGGGTGAAGAACTGCACAACAACCACCATACTTACCCCACCTCGGCCAAGTTGTCCGTCAAGCCGTATGAGTTCGACATCGGCTGGATGTACATCCGCCTGTTGCAAATGGCAGGTCTGGCTAAAGTGAAGAAAACGCCACCCAAACTGGCCTTTGGCGACATTCGCCCTGTGGCTGATGAGAAAACCCTCGAAGCCTTGATTTCCAACCGTTATGAAATCATGGCCGGTTACGCCAAAGACATGCGGGGTGCGTTCAAACATGAGCTGGAAGTCTTGAAATCCCGAAGCAGCGACGCCGCCGTGATCAAGGCAGCCAAGCGCTGGCTGCACCGCGACGCCGACAAAGTGCCCGCTCACGCTATTGCCCACCTCGACCAGGCCCGCGCTGCCTCGCCCGTGCTCGACAAAATGGTGACGATGCGTGAGGAGCTGCGCCAGATGTGGCTCAATACCTCACATTCGCGTGAACACCTTGCTGCTGAGCTGAAAGACTGGTGTCATCGGGCTGAAGCTTCAGGCATTGCAGCGTTGGCGCAGTTTTCTATGCGCCTGCGGGCAGCACGCGCTTAATTCCGAAGTTTCAGGATCAAAAAAAGCCCGCTATTTAGCGGGCTTTTTTTCGACTGAAAACTGAATTACTTCAGCTTCATTTCCTTGTAGTCAACGTGCTTGCGAGCAACGGGATCAAATTTCTTGATCAACATTTTCTCGGGCATGGTTTTCTTGTTTTTACTGGTGGTGTAAAAGTGACCGGTGCCAGCAGTTGACTCCAGCTTGATTTTTTCGCGTCCGCCTTTGGTAGCCATGTTGGTTCTCCTTCGGAATTAAGCTTGGCCACGTGCGCGCAGGACTGCGAGCACGACGTCAATGCCGTTTTTGTCGATCAGACGCAGGCCGGCATTGGAAATGCGCAGGCGCACCCAGCGGTTTTCAGTCTCGATCCAGAAACGGCGGTATTGCAGGTTCGGAAGGAACCGGCGCTTGGTTTTGTTGTTGGCGTGGGAAACATTGTTCCCGACCATGGGGCCTTTGCCCGTGACTTCACATACGCGTGCCATAGATGCACTCCGATTAAACAGTTGCAGCCTCTGTTTTGCGCCGCAACCTCACCTCGCCAATTGAAGGGTGGCGGTAACCCTGATTTACGAAAAGCCTTCGATTATATGCCATTCCGTGGCGAAGAGCCTTTGCACCGGTTGGACGCGCTCATAGTTCCAAAAAGCGCTGTGCGTCCAGCGCCGCCATACAGCCCGTGCCAGCGCTGGTGATGGCCTGGCGGTAGATGTGGTCTTGCACGTCACCCGCTGCAAAAACGCCGGGCACACTGGTCATGGTGGCAAAACCTTTCAGCCCCGACTGGGTGACGATGTAACCGCCCGCCATCTCAAGCTGACCGTTGAAAATCTCCGTATTCGGCGCATGACCGATGGCGATAAAACAGCCTTTGAGGGTGATGTCTTCTGTTCCACTGCCTTGGGTGCTTTTTAGGCGGATGCCCGTCACACCCGTGGCGTCGCCGAGCACCTCGTCCAGGGTTTTGAAGGTTTTCAGCTCAATCTTGCCGGCTTTGACTTTCTCCATCAATTTGTCGATCAAGATGGCTTCAGCCTTGAACTTGTCGCGCCGGTGGACCAAATACACCTTGCTGGCGATATTGGAGAGGTACAACGCCTCTTCCACTGCCGTGTTGCCGCCGCCCACGACGCAGCAGATCTCATTGCGGTAAAAAAAGCCATCGCAGGTGGCGCAGCCCGACACACCTTTGCCCATAAACGCTGTCTCTGAGGGAAGGCCCAGGTATTTCGCCGAGGCGCCCGTGGCGATGATGAGCGCGTCGCAGGTGTACTCACCGCTGTCGCCTTTGAGCGTGAAAGGACGTTTGCTGAGATCAACCGCGTTGATGTGGTCAAAAATGACTTCGGTGTTGAAACGCTGCGCATGCTCCAGGAAGCGCTGCATCAGATCGGGGCCTTGCACGCCATGCACGTCGGCGGGCCAGTTGTCGACATCGGTGGTGGTCATCAGTTGGCCGCCCTGGGCAATGCCGGTGATCATCACCGGGTTCAAGTTAGCGCGCGCGGCGTAGATCGCTGCCGTGTAACCGGCAGGGCCAGAACCCAGAATCAGCACCTTGAGGTGCCTGGAAATTGACATAGTGAAAACCTTCTGCAAATACCCGGAAAACTCCGGATGGGATTAGTCTGTGGGCCGTGTACAGTTTGGGGTTATATACAGGTTTACCAAGCTCGCGGCCCCAGCCGGGCCGCAACATGAATTCTAGAATTTCCGAAGCTGGGGAAAAGTGGGAGACTCGCAATTATAAAAAAAGGCGTTGACCGTAAAGCGCTGACTGGCCAATTGCGCGAAACCTAGTCTGCAGAAGATGGTGTTGGAAGGATTTTTAAATGTCGATGTTGACCAATCTTGACCTGATCCGCCGGGTTCCGCTGTTTGCTGTGTTGACGCAGCCACAAGCCGAGTCGCTCGCAGATGCCGTGGGCAAGCGGCGCTTCAAACGCGGCGAACTTCTGGTAGAGCAAGGCAAGCGTTGTGACGCGCTTTACATCATCCTGGCCGGGCGCGCCCGCGTGGTGGTCACCGACAAAAAGGCCCGCGAGGTAATTTTGGCTACGTTGCAGCCAGGTGATCATGTGGGCGAAATGAGCCTGATTGACCGCGAGCCACATTCGGCCAACGTCGAAGCAGAAACGCAGACTGACGCCTTGGTGCTCGGTGGGGACGATTTCAATCGCTGCCTGAACGAAAACTCCGCCATGATGCAGGCCGTGATGCGCGGCTTGGTGCAACGCCTGCGTAGCGCCGACCGCAAAATTGAATCTTTGGCCTTGATGGGTGTGTACAGCCGCGTCGCCAACGTGCTGCTCGATAGCGGCGTGCCTACACCTGAGTCGCCCAACGTGCGCGTGATCCGCGACAAAATCTCGCGTCAGGACATCGCCAAGATGGTCGGCGCCTCGCGCGAAATGGTGAGCCGCGTGATGAAAGACTTTGAGGAGCAGGGATTCATTGAGACCAAGACCGACGGCGCCATCTGGGTCAAAGAGCGGCGCAAACTGCCACGGTGAACTTGCCTGCGAATTGCTTTTTTCAAAGTGTGTCAGCGCGAATCATCGCGCTGCCGTTAAATGCAGAGTCCCATAAATCCTTCGTGCTGCTGTCGTTGGTTCGCTCACGCCCTGTTCCTCTTTCGCGTTGGATCTGAATGACCTATTCCCTCAACACCCTCAACAACCCGCGCTCGGGGCGTGGCTCGGCGGGTGACAGCGTGCCGCGCAGCGGTTTGCAGCGTTTCGCTACCGAACTGGCCTTGATCGGTGGTTTCGTCGTGTTGGCCATTTGGCTCCTGGCGTTGTTGACCTATTCCACTCACGATGTGGCCTGGTCGACCTCAGGCAGCGGCGGGACCTTGGCCAACAAGGCCGGCAAACTCGGCGCCATTTTGGCCGACATCAGCTATTTTGTTTTTGGATTTTCAGTCTGGTGGTGTGTGGCAGCTGCCTTGCGTGCCTGGCTGGCCACCTTGGCGCGCTGGATGCGCGGGCAAGAACTGTCCGGGCCTATACAGCCGCCCCTTGCCATGCCCGGCCAGCCGCGGGTGTTTCCCATTGCCAAAAAACTGGAACGGCTGGGCAGTCCCACCGCTGTTTTTTGGTTCGGATTAGCGCTGTTGCTGTGTGCCAGCGTGGCGCTGGAGTGGAGCCGCTTATACCGGCTGGAGCCGTATTTGCCGGGCCATGCAGGTGGTGTGTTCGGTTACTGGCTCGGGCCGTTGGCAATGAAGTGGCTGGGCTTTACCGGCTCGGGCTTGGTCGCCATTGTGCTGGTGGTCACTGGTTTTGCCATGGCATTTCGCTTCTCCTGGGGTCATGCAGCCGAACGAATTGGTGCCTGGCTCTATACGCTGGTGGAAACCCGCCGTGCCAAACGCGAGATTGCGGAGGACTTGGCGGTGGGCCAACAAGCGGCACGAGAACGTGAAGAAACTGTGTTCGAAGAGCGTGAAGTCATCGCCGAATCCCACCCTGTGCCGGTATTGATCGAACCGCTATTAGTCGATGTACCCACCAGCGTGCGGGTCGCCAAAGAGCGCCAGAAGCCGCTGTTCTCGGAGTTGCCCGACAGCATACGCCTTCGCACCTGGATACGGGAAGTATCCATTGCCGTTGTTGTTGGGGTAATACAGGTAATCGCCTAGATGCTCGACGACGTAGACCGTGCCGTCGCGACCCTGTGCCGGGCGATCGACCAGCCCTGGCGCG
>JANOXL010000137.1:0-3158 GCA_031418395.1 Rhodoferax sp.
GTATGTCACGGTGTTTCCGGGTCTGCCCGACCTGACCCTGAAGCTGGCTGTCGCCGCTTACGCAGCCGTCATTTCGCTCATGGCCGCTCAGGCCTTGGGGCGGGCGCGGCTAATTCAAACCGCGGCCGCAACGCGTGTGGCGATAGGAGCCTGTATCTTTATGCTGAGCGACTCGCTCATCGCGATTGACCGATTTGTGCAGCCCTTGCCGATGGCAGCATTTTGGATACTTTCGACCTACTACGCGGCTCAATTACTGATTGTGGGCAGCGCTTTATCGCCAAAGCCCTCAGCCGACGCGGTACCCACCGCGCAAGGTCGAATCGATACCCAAGCGCAAATCCCGACAGCCTAGGTCTGACGGCGCTGCAATCGCCCCCCTCTCCCCACCTAGCTCGCAGAGGAAGCCTTTAGGGTGCCGTTACAGGCACCTGAACCTTGTTAATCGTGCCCTGCGCCGCCGCGCAGAGTTTGCGCTGCCCATCCTTGACGATATAAACCTCACAGCGACAAACGGCCTGTGTTTTGCCGTGGCCGACCACGGTGGCGATGGCCAGCAGGCTGTCGGCATTCGTGGCGGGGCGCAGGTAATTGATCTTCATCTCGCCAGTCACCACGTTTTCAAGCACCGTGCCACCCGCTAAAGTCAGTGTGTTGTCGGCCATGTAGGCGACCACGCCGCCGTGCACAAAGCCGTGTTGCTGCAGGAGTTTCGCTGTCACTGGCAGCGATAGCTCGGCGCGGCCCGGCTCAAACACCTCCAACCTCGCACCTAACAGTTGGCTGAAAGACTGGTTGGCGATGGCTTTGCTGGCACGGGCGAACATTCGTGCGCTTATTTCTGAGGCTTCTCGTGAATCCTCCAATGGGTTTCCCGCAGCGTCCTGGCTTGGCTTCTCCAGTAAACCCAAGTTCGTGGTCATGGCGTTTTCCTCAGCAATCTGGTTTTGATGGTTTTGACACGATCGAGCGAAGGCGGCTCAAACAAGGCCAATTGCGCACTGGTGGCCGTTTCTTCGGCAAGCGAGTTTGCGTGTGGCCTGTTCAACGCCGCAGTGTCCGCCGGCGCATTGGAGACTTCCGCCACGGCGTTCCAGGCAGCTTCTTGCAGGGTTTTACGCAATGCCACAGGTATTTGCACGACATCTGCCTTGGCAGCGCGCGCCAGCCAGCCGGGCGTGAGCTGTATAGCCGGACCCAACACCAGCGCCGTCCAGACATCGGCGGGCAAATCCTGCAAATGCCCGGCTTCCACGCCTTGTGTAATGAAGGCGGCCAAAGCGCCAAAGCCCTCCCGGTTCGCCTGTTGCCACTCGGGCGGCGAACCGGCCAGGCGCTCGTCGCGTTTGCATTCGGCCAGCAGGCGCGCGCGGTCAGGCGAGTTGATCACCCAATCGAGGTAACGACGTACCAAGGCGCGCACAGCCGCCTGGGCGCGGGGCCGTGTGGTGGGCGGGCTGGCGTCCAGCGGGATACGCAGGGCGGCGTGGAATTCGCGCAAAACCTGGCCGTACAAGGCGTCTGCCAGGATTTGTTTAGTCGCGAAATGGTGGTACAGGCTGCCATTGCTCACAGCAGCGCGCTGGCGCACCACCTCCATCGATGTGGCAGTAAAGCCGATTTCCAGAAAACAGGCCATGGCCGCGTCCAATAGGCGCCCGCGTGTGCCAACCTCTGTGAGCGAGGCGTGGCCCGATTTCGCAGCTTGAACGGTTTGACCAGCTAGAAAGCTTGGCGAGGCGTCTGCCAGAGGTTTGAGTTTCACCATGTCTAGAGTATAACTCTAGATTTAATCTCCAGGACAATGCTCTAGAAATTCACTCCAATCGCGAGCTTCTACACAGCGCTCACGGCGGGTTCTTGGCAGGCAAAACAGGCGTCACATTGGCCTGCGCAACTCGGCTCAGTGCCCCACCCCGCAGCACCCCACTCGCCAGCGCCACGCCCGCCATCGTCAAGCCGATCGCTGCGAGTGAACTACCGGATATCGGCTCATTCAACACCCAAGCGCCACCCAGACCCGTCAATAGCGGTACCAGTGCGCCAGACAACGAGGCCCTGGCCGCACCCAGGCGCGCAATCGCCGCCATGTAGGTGACCAAACCGAGCAAACCCGCCATCACGCCCTGGCCGGCCGCTTGAATCACGATGTCTTGCCACGGCGCAGTGGCGAATTTGGGTATGCCGACATAAAGGGCCAGCGGCAACAGCAGCAGCGCCGACCACGCGTTGACCAGCGCCGCGCCCTGCCATGGCGAAAGCCCGCTTTTGCGAAACGCCAGGGTGTAGACCGACCACAAGATAGCGGCGAACATAAACATCACGTCACCCCGCCAAGTGTGCTCAAGCTGCCCCAAAGACGCCGCGCCAAACACCAACAGACCTGCCAAGATCATCAACAAACCGACCAATCGCAGGCCAGTCACGCGGTCGCCCAGCACCGCCCAGCCCATCAGCGCAGTAAACAGCGGCATGCTGCCCGTGAGGAACATGCCAATGTGCGCAGCCGGGGCCCATTGCGCCCCGCCCAGTACGATCAGGCCAAACGGCAAACCACCGCCCAGCACCAAAAGCGCAAGCAGGGTTTTGGGTAGTTTCAGGGGCAGCAGCCCCGTTTTGAGCAGTAAGGGCAGCAACACCAGCGCAGGAACGCCGTAACGCAGGCAGGCCAACTCCATCGCGCCCAGCGAAGTGGTGACACCATAACGCGAAGTAAGTTGCCAGGCGCTACCGATCAGCGCTGCCAAGAGCGCGGCGATGATGCCCAGCCAGAGGTTTTTGCGTTCAGTCATTGGGTGAAGGTGGGTCTGTAGCCACCAACAAGTCGTGCAGCCGATATGGAACGCTGTAGTTTTTGATCAAAATTTTTCTACTTTTTTAGATTTAACATTTATTTTTGATTAATTTTAATACATTTTCATTACCATTTTTTATAGCAATAACTCTCATCAAAACGAGACCTTATACCCAAAAAACCATCACTTAACTATCCGACGAAGACTTTCAAAGAACAGTTCAGACTGCAGCCGTTCACCGTCAATCTGCGCCGCCACTTTGTTGGCCAACGCCAGGGGCACAGGCAGCAGCTTTAAGCCCGTCGATAGCGCCAGCACCTGCAACTGGCATTCGCGCTCCAGGTAATACAAATCGTCGTAGGC
>JANOXL010000138.1:0-16450 GCA_031418395.1 Rhodoferax sp.
CAGTGACAAGCGTGGGGGTCACATTCTCAAAACCGTTCCTGCCCCTGCAAGTACCGCCACTGCCCCTGCGGTACAGGCCCCAAACCCACCCTGCCGATGCGGATGCGTCTAATGCTTTGAATTTTCAAATCTGCGCGTTCACACAGCCAGGCGATCAGGCCGGGGTGGCTGCCTTTGACGGCGAAACGCAGCCGCGTCGATGTGTCAGAAGTGCTGTTCACGCTGGCTTTGACGGGCGGCACGGCGGCGTCGTCTCTTTTGCCGCTATGGTTAAGGCGTTGCAGGGCTTCGGGCGACACCTCGCCGGCCACTTCGACCATCAGTTCGTGTTCGATGAGCGCCGCGTCTTCCATGAGTTTGCGCGCCACCCGCCAGTCTTGCGTAAAGACGACGAGGCCGCTGGCTGCCGTTTCCAGCGGCACACAGGCCGTAAGCCCGGAGAAGTGGCGTTTCAAGATGCGTTCTGGCGCACGCGGGTGCGTGGTTTCGGGAGCGAAATGCGTCGCTACTTTGAGCAAGGATTGCGCGCTTTGCACGCCGTGGCGGCCCGTGCCGTGGTTGCCCAGCGCAGCCATCGCGTCAAAACCTGGCGGCTTGTTCAAGAGTAGGGTGACGCTGGTGGCTTCAAGCAGGCTCGCGTCGACATCAATCTCCACGCGGGGGGAGGCTGCGCCGGGATTGCTCTGGTTCCCAGCAGCGGCCTTAAAGTTTGCCACGCGGTACATTGGCTCTTCGATGACCTTGCCGTCCACCCGGACCCAGCCGCCTTCAATGTAACGCTCCGCCTCGCTGCGTGAGCAGCCCTTGAGCGCCATGACGCGTTTGGATAGGCGCTCACCGTCGGCGGTAGAAGGGCCGTGCGATGGACTAGTTTTGGGGCCGGTTTTGCGCGGCGGCTTGGGTTCTGCGATCATTGCGGGCATGGTAACTGCTGACACCCCAACGACCAAGCCGACCCCCACGATTCACGGCTTTCACGCCCACGTGTATTTCAATGCGCAGACCGTCGCTCAGGCGCGTGCCTTGTGCGAAGCTGCCGCTGCCAAGTTCCCCCTCAAAATGGGCCGTGTACATGAAAAACCAGTGGGCCCGCACCCCGACTGGAGCTGCCAGTTGGCCTTCAGACCGGCGTTGTTTGGCGAAGTGATCCCCTGGCTGGCGATGCATCGCAATGGCCTGGTGGTGTTCATCCACCCGATCAGCGATTCCGATTTGGTCGACCACCGCGACCGTGCGATGTGGATGGGCGCGGTGCGGCCGCTGGATTTGTCGATCTTGGCGGACACGCCGGGCGACTACGATTTATGACCTGCTGCTGCGCTGGCTTGCTCCGATTGGGTACAATCGTACCCAATTTGGGGTTTATTGACCCCAATAACACGTTTCACGTAAAAATTTGAGCGTTATTTGGCACTAGGTCTCGAATAATATGCTTAAGTAGCTATTCTTTACGTAGCAAACTAGACGTCATCGGCTCGGCAGCTTAGTGACAAAACCACGACAAAACAATCCTGGTGACTGGCCTCAAAACCCATACAGTTGCGCCGGGTTATCCACCAGAATTTTCTGTCGAACCGCCGCGTCGGGCGCCCATTCCTCCAATAGAGACAACATCAGCGCGTTGGAAGGTAGCGGGTTGCGGTTGGGATGCGGCCAGTTGCTGGCCCACAGGCAACGGTCTGGATGTGCCTGGGCCAGGGCTTTGGCGAGTTTTGACACGTCGTCAAAATGCGGTGGGCCGACTTTCGAGGTCTCATACGCGCCCGACAACTTCACCCAGCGATTGGGTCGCGCCAAAATATCCAAGAGAGCGAGGAAGGCCGGGTCATCCACCGCCACCGGCTCCAGAAACTTGCCGATGTGATCGAACACCACTTTGCAGGGCAGGTGGTCGATTTGCGCCTTGTAGCGCGGGAAATCGCGGCCATCGAGCTGCAGGTTGGCGCACCAACCCAGCGCTGCCAGGCGTGGCGCAAAGGCGTCCAGCGCGGCCCAATCGAGCAGGCCGCCCGCGCCCGCCAGCATCATGAAACGCACGCCGCGCACGCCTTGGTCGTGCAGCAGGCGCAGTTCAGCGTCGCTGATGTCTGGTTTCACCACCACAATGCCGCGCGCCACGTCGAGCCCGAGTTGAGTCAAGCCGTCCATTAAACAACTGTTGTCAAAACCATAACCGGTGGGTTGCACCAGAATCACCCGCTGCAGGCCGAGCGCTTGCTGCACCTCGCGGTAGGCTGACACGGGTGCCACCGGCGGTTTGAACGTGGCGCTGGCGGCCAGCGGGTAGTGGTCTTCGTAAAGGTGGATATGGCAATCGCAGTTCATGCCGGGCCTTTCAATTCTGTTTGGCCCAAGTGCGCAGTCGGCTGGCGCTGTCCGCATTGAGCGACCCCACCGGGAAACGACCTTGCAAAATTTCAGACACCTGGCTCACGGTTTCCATCGACTGGTGTTCGATGGCGGGCAGGGTCAAGCCCGCTACATGCGGTGTGGCGACGACCCGCGGGTGCGCTGCCAAGGCAGGCGTGGGCATCTGATCCGTGGCGCGGCCCACGTCCATGGCGCAGCCTGTAATGGTGCCGCGATTGAGCGCGTCCAGGAGCGCCACCTCGTCCACCAGGTTGCCGCGGGAAGCGTTGACAAAATACGCGCTGGGCTTCATGGCGGCGAAGGCGGCGGCGTTGATCAGGTTCTCAGTTGCCGGCGTGGCCACGGCCAAGGGTACGACGAAATCTGAGTGCGCCAGCAGCTCGTTGAACGCCGTTGAAATGCCGTCGGCGGCGCTGATGCTGGCGAATGGGTCGTGAATCAAAACTTTCATGCCCAGGGCGTGGGCGATGGGGGCCAGCGTGCGGGCGATTTGGCCAAACCCGATCAGGCCCAAGGTGGCGCCTTTAAGCTCGCGGCCCATGCGTGCTTCGGGGATTTGGCCTTGGTGGTAGGTTGTCGCCGCATAGGTGATGTGGCGGGCCAGGTCGATCATGGCGCCGATGATCCATTCGGCCACAGAGGTCTGAAACCCGGCGCTGGCCTGCGTCACCAAAATGCCGCTGGCTGACGCCGCCGGCACGTCTACATTGCGGATGTCCACCGCGCAGCGGCAAAACGCCAGTATCTTGGGCAGGCGCTGCAGCAGCTCGCCACTTCCGGGCTGCACGCGGTAGCTGACGATGATGTCGCAATCTTCGGCCAGTTTGACCATGGCATCGACGCTGAGCAACTCGTCGGTGTCATTGCGCCGCACCTCGCCCAGTGCTTGCAGGCCTGCCAGCGCGCGCGGGCCGTAGTAGTGGGCCAGCGCATGCGGGCCATGGGTGAGAAAGATTTTGGGTCGGGTCATGGTCTGTTAGCGGTTGCCAAAGGAGTTGGGTTGGGAATGCCCACGGATGCGCGTTGCAACAGGTCGGGCTCAAACAAAAACTCGGCCGTCGCGATGCTCGGGTCTGCCATGCGGCCAATCACACGTTGCACGATGGTGCGCGCCATTTCCGGCACGGGCACCCGTACGGTGGTCAGGCCTGGGTTAAAAAAGGGCGACAAAAACAGGCCGTCGATGCCGACGACCGACACGTCGCCGGGAACCGACAGCCCCGCTTCGCGAAAACCGGCCAAAAGGCCAAACGCCATCAGGTCATTCACAGCGACTACGCCGGTGGGCCGATGGAGGTCAGTCGCCATGCGGGCCGCCAGCTTTCGGCCGACATCCGGCATTTCGGAGTCGCCATACTCCGAGTCGGTTTCGCCTTCGATGACTTGCGCGTGAACCTTTTTGCCGGCTTGCTCAGCCGCGCAAAAGAAGCCTTTGATTTTTTCACTGCGGCTCATGGTCTGGCCCGCCGCCGTGGCGAAGGCGATACGTTGATGGCCGTGGCTTATCAGGTGCTCGGCAGCCAGTTTGCCGGCCTTGAAATTGTCCACCGACACGTGGTCAATCGCCGAGGCCGTGCCGGGCGTGGCGCGCCGGTCATAACTCACCATCACCAGGCCGCGTGCCACCGCCGACTCAAAATGGTGCTCGTCCACCAGCGAAGAGATGACGATGACACCGCGCACGCCGTGCGCCAGCAGGTCGTCAAAAAAGCCGGTTTCCTTGGCCTTGTTGCGGTAAGTGTTGCCCAGCAAGACCCGATGGCCAAACAGCTCCTGCGCCGAGGTTTCGATCTCCCGTGCAATGTAGCCATACATCGGGTTGGCGATGCTGGGCACCAAGAGGCCGAGCATGGCGGTTTGGCCGGTCTTAAGCTGGCGCGCGGCGCGATTGGGGCTGTAGTTCAACGCCGCGATGGCGGCCTGCACGCGTTGCAAAGTTTCGCCGCGCATGCGCTCTACGCGCCCGTTGAGCACGTTGGAGATGGTGCTGATGGACACCCCAGCGTGGCGCGCTACATCCTGGATCGTGCTCATGGCTTCACCCACCTTATTTGCCCAGATAGTGGCGAGGAATCCAGGTGGCCATGTCCGGGATGAAGATCACCAGCAGCAGCACCAGCGTCTCGGCCAGCATGAACCACCAAACGTGTTTGTTCACCTCGGAGAAGGAGCATTTGGCGATGCTGGTGGTGATGAATAAGAGCGGCGCAGTCGGCGGCGAGACGGCGCCAATCTGGTTGCACATCACCATTACCAAACCCATCTGGATCGGGTCGATCCCATAGACCTTGCTGATCTGGATCGCTGCAGGCGCGAACACCAGTAGCACCGCCAGTGAATCGACAAAGGTGCCCAGCACAATCATCACCACCGCCACGATCAAAAGCACCATGGTGGGGTCTTGCGAAATCGAGGTAACAAACTTCAACGCGCCTTCGTTGAACTGCAAATACCCCAGCAACCAGCCCGAGGCGCCGGCCACCGCGATGATGCCCGAGACCATGGTGGTCATCATCGCGGACTCCAAAAAGATGCCGGGCAAATCTTTGAGCTTGATCTTTTTGTAGAACAAGGTGCCCAGCAAGAAGGCGTACAGGCAAGCCACGGCCCCCGCTTCGGTGGCTGTGAAGATGCCGCTCAAAATGCCACCCACAATGATGACCGGGCCCATCAATGCCGGCCACACCACCGTCAGCGACTTACCGAGCGCCGCCCAGGAGAAACTGCCATGAACGACACGCAGCTCCGGGTAGTCGGGCCGGTAGGTGTAAATTTTGATGACGGCCATCAAGAACAGACCCACCATGATGCCCGGAATGATGCCACCCAGAAACAACCCGCCAATCGACACCTGCGCGATGGAGCCATACACCACCATCACCATGCTGGGCGGGATGATGGCACCAATCGTCCCGGCCGTGGCGATCAGCGCGGCAGCGAAACCGGCCTTGTAGCCGGATTTCTTCATGGTGGGGATCACAATCGCCGAAATTGCCGAAGCGTCTGCCGTGCTGGAGCCCGACACACCTGCAAAAATCATGCTGGCTACCACCGATGCGTGTGCCAAGCCTGCGCGCAGATGGCCCACCAATACGCGTGAGAAGTCCACCAGTTGCTGGCTCATACCGCTGGCCGACATCAAAGCACCCGCCAAGATGAAATACGGCAACGCTAACAAGGTGAAGGAGTCCAGCTGTGCAAACATCTTTTGCGCAAACAGCGGCAACACCAGATCCGGCACCGCCGCGACACCCACGTAACCCACCAGCGCGATTGACAGCAGGATGGGCACACCGATCATCATCGTGCCCAGCATCAGGGCGAAGAGAAACCAGATCATGCGGCCACCACTTTCCAGGCCTTGCCGCCTAAGCGCCGCAGTGCGACGAATAAAAGGTAAGCGCCGCCCAGCACCATGCCCGCGTAGGGGTAACTCATGGGTACCTCCAGCCCCGGCGACTCTTGCAGGTGTGCGACACGGGCCACCATCCAGCCCAGCACCATGAGGGATACCGCAAACGCGGCCCACAGTAGCTCGACCAGCAAGTTGAAGACGGAGCGCGCCTTCGGCGGCAGTTTGTCGACGTAAGTTTCAATGTACATGTGTGCGCCGCGCCGGTAGGCCACCGGAATGCCCAAAAAGACGATCCAGATATGGCCAAAAATCTGCGCTTCTTCGCTCCAACTTAGCGACACATTCAGCGCATAACGGCAAAACACCTGCACCAGCGCGATCACCACCGCCGTAGCAAAAATGAGCGACAACAACCATTCGGCACCTTGGTCGATGCCGTCCACAATGCGCTGCGTCATTTATTGCTTGCGAATCTGGGCAAGCAAGGCTTCAGCGCCGAACTCTTTGGCCAAATCGTCTTGCGCTGTGATGGCGGCTTTGAGCAACGGCGCAGTGTCCATTTCATTGACTTTCATGCCGAGTTTCTTCACAGCAGCCAGCGACTCAGCCTCACGCACCGGGGCAGCGGCGCGCACCATGTCAGAGGCGGCCTTGGCGCCCTTCGTCATCACGGCCTGCTCGGCGGGGCTGAACTTCTTCCACTCGGCCATCGAAAACACCAGCACAGTCGGGTCCATCAAATGGCGCGTCATGGCGATGCAGCAGGCCACTTCGTTGAATTTGAATGAAATGGTGGTGGCGGCGGTGTGTTCGTAGCCGTCCAATACGCCGCTTTGCAGCGAGGTGTAGATTTCACCGAAGTTCATCGGTGTGGCGTTTGCGCCCATAGCGTTGATGGCTGAGACGAACACTTTGGTCGGGATTGTGCGAATCTTCAGTCCCTTAAGGTCAGCCGCCGTTTTCACTTCTTTTTTGGCGGTGACCACGTTGCGGTAACCCCAGCTCACGGCCCACGAGAGCACCTTGAAGCCGGACTTTTCCATCTCGGCTTCGAGTTCCTTACCCACCGGGCCGTCCAACACGGCATTGGCGTGGTCGTAACTTTTCCACATGAAGGGCAGACCCAGCACGCCGAGTTTTTTGACAAACGACGCGTATTCAGCCGGACCGCCGGTGGTGGCCGACGCTCCCGACCCCAAACGCATGGCTTCGATCACTTCACGTGACTGCCCGAGCTGGCTGGCCGGGAACAACTTCGCCTCCATGGTGTCGGAGTTGGCGTTCACATAGGTCATGAACTGGTGCGCCATCATGGTGTTGTCCACCCCCAAATCAGCTGGGCCCGCAGTGTGGATGCGAATCAGTTTCTTGGCGGGCGCTTGTGCAGCCGCAGGCGCGGCCACCAGCGCGATTCCCAAGGAAAACACCGAAGTGGCCAAAACTTTGAATAGAACGCGCATGAATATCTCCTGTGAGTGTGGCTGGAATGAAATTCAGTTGTCAGTGAGGTCAATCGAGTGAGTAAATCGATTTAGTAAATCGATACACTAAACACTGACAGCATGCTAAATCCATCCAGGCTTGAAGCGCCCTAGGGTTTACGCTGGAATCGACGATTACATCGACTGCAGCCGCTGCACATGCGCCAAGAGCGAGCGTTTGGCCACGGGCCACAGGCGTATGGGCACGTCGTCGTAGGCGAGTTTCACCCAGTCGTCCATGCTGCCTCTCGGGTCGGCCTGCATCACTTTCAAGATTTTTGCTTCGCGTTTGAGCCGGTGGGCTTTGAGTTGTGCAATCGCACCGCTGGCATCACCCAGCACGTAGCCATGCGCGGGCAGAATGAAGCCGATGTGCTGTGCCGTGCAGGCGGCGGCGAGTTTGTCCAGCGAATCGAGGTAGGCCGTCATCTCGCCATCGGGTGGGTTGACCACGGTGGTGCTGCCGTTCAGGATGTGGTCGCCGCTAAAGAGCAGGCCGTCTTCCTGCAACACCAGGCACAGGTGGTTGGCCGCGTGGCCGGGCGTGAAAATGACCTGCATGGTATGCGTCACCCGAGTTCCATCGCCCGCAGAATCATGGGAAACCAGCGTAAGTAGCTCCTGATCAGATAACGCGTGATCCGGCGTGAACTGGGATTGCTCGTTGGCCGTGGGCGCACTCGGCAGCCCATAGATGGCGGGTGTTCCGTGCGGTGCGTCAACGCACAAGGTCTGCAAAGGTTTCGCACCGGGAGAATGATCCGGGTGCGAATGGGTGCACACAATCATGCGGATGTCGCCACCCGCCGCTTGCCATAGCCGCTCGATATGTTCGGGCTCATTCGGCCCGGGGTCTATGGCGATGTACCCCGTGTGCGGGTCACCCACGAGGTAACTGTTGGTGCCAGGGCCGGTCATTGCGCCGGGGTTGGGTGCGGTCAGGCGGATCACGTTTTTGAGCAGGCGCACCGGCGCGTTGGTGCCCCAATCGAGGTGGTGGACCAATTGGCCGTCGGGGCTGACCATTTCAAGTTCGCCGAAGCCTTGGGCCTGTTCATGCTCCATGAAGCGCTCTTCCTTGCCCGCCAGGAAGCCGCCGCGCGGGCAACTTGTCCACAAGGGCTGTTCAGTGGCGGCGCAGGCTTTGAGCACATCGGCGACCGTGGCAAACGCCTGCAGGCGATCCAGCGTGCGGATGGTCGGGAAGATGATGAAAAAGCTGCCGTCTTTGTGGCGCTGCAAGGCGTCTGCGGGGCGCACCCACACCGGCTCAAACTGCTCGGATTCGTCGGCTACAGGTGATTGCCCGTCGGGCATGCGCGCAACCAGAAACGGCACGTCAAAGCGCCGTGGCAAGTCGCGGTCGGTGATCCAGTGGGCCAATACAAACACCTCGTCGGCGGCGAGTTTCAGGCTGCGCGCAGCACATTGGGAGACAAAGGGTTGCGTGCGGTCCAGCGCGGCAATGTCCGCAGCATTCGCCATCGAGCCATCGGCTTGGCGGGCGAACAAAACGCCCAATTCTTCAAAACTTTCACGGATGGCGGCGATAGCCTGCGTCAGATGCAAATCGCTTTGACTAACCCGCCGCTGCGCCTGGGCGTGGGAGGCGGCATCGAGCGCGTCGACACCGCCGCCTGGGAACACGTAGGCACCTGGCGCGAAGCTGGCCGTCATGGAGCGACGCGTCATTAGCACTTCGACGCCTTCGCTGCCGTCACGAAGCAGCAAGACGGTGGCGGCGGGGCGGGGCGTAGCGGGTGCGCGCTGGCTATGGAGGAGTTGGTTAAAGCGGGGCATAGATGCATTTTCACCGCTTTTTTAGCTTTCTTGAGGCGTGCTTTTCAGGCGTGACCTTGACAGATTCAAGTTTTTTTTGTGCCTTCTTCACCCATCAGCCCGCCTTCCATCCAGTGTTTGGCCACCCAAGCCCAGCGCGCACCCACATCGACATAGTCCGCCAAGGTGCCCGCTTCGTCGGAGACTTCAGCTGTGATCGCCGTGCCGTGCAGGCCGGCGGCAGTGTTGGAGCGTACCCATTGCATCGTGGTGCCGACGTTGGTGGTGGGGAAAAAGGTGACCCGCCGGTGCTCGGCGCGGATGGCTGCCAGCGTGCCGGCAGGCGTCTCTTTGGGGTGGTAAGCCCACACCAACTCCTGGCCGGGCGATACATCATGAAAATCCAGGCCCCCCCTGGTCAAATCGGCATGAAGGTCTTGCGCAAAAATTTGTCGCCAGCCTTTGGCGGTCAAATTGGTGGTGGGGCCGTCGAAAGAGCGGTTGAGATCGGTTCCCGTGGGAATGTCGGCGCTGGGCTCATACCGCCGATAACCGGCGTGCATGCCGTTGGCCGCCACGATCGGGTAGACGATCAAATCTGTGGTGTCGCGCAGCACCTGTAGCGCGGGGTTGGTTAGCCATTCGGCTGCAAAGCCACGTAGTTGAATCGGTCCATGGTCTTCAGACGGGTGTACACCTGCCATTACTACAAATCGGCGCTTGGCAAGTGCTTTGCCTACCCTGTCATTGCCAATTCGAAAACCCAGCATCGGCTGCCCGCTGATGGTGCGCCCGGTTTCGTCTTTCACCGTGGGGGCCGTAGCGCAGGTGTAGGGTCCACCACCTGCTGCCACGCGCGATGGCAAGTCGTCGTGTATCCAATCTGGGTGCGATGCCACGAGGCTGCGTATCCACGACATACACTGCGGCAATGAGTTCGGTGGCATGCTGGCGACGTACAAGGTGTTGTCTAGTTTTCCTGCCACCGTAAAACGCAACAACCCGGCGCTGATCGACCGGGACGCAGGCTGCCAAGCCCGAAAATCATCAAACCGGTTGGCTACAAACGGCCCCGACCAGATGGGCCGGTAGGTGGGCCCGCCTTCTTTGCCCGCCAGGGGCACTTCAACTTGGATCACCTTGCCCGCGCAGCCCGCCAAGCCAAAACGAAAAGACTGCCACTGGGCCAGGCCGCCCTCGGGGTTGCGAATCGCGAGTTTCACCAGGGGTGTAGGTGTATCGGCATCCAAAATCAGCGTGCCCGTGGGGTGGCAATTGGCACCTGGGAATTCGTGAAGCAGGGTCAAAGGTGCCGTATTGCTCCAAACCAAGCTTGGAGCGCCCCAACAGGCGGCTCCTAAACCCGTTGTAGCCAGGGTACTCAAAATTTCGCGACGGCGCATGGTGATCTCCCAAGTATCGTGCTGCGTGCGAACCTTTAACGCGTTGGCACGTCTACACCCACCCCCAATGGCACCAAAATCCGCGCCACCATGTTGTAAGCCGCAATCGCCGTGGTGATCTCGACGATCTGGGTCGTATCGAATTGGGCCTTCATTTGGGTAAATACGGCGTCGCTCACGCGCACGTCCAGCGTCACCTGCACGGCATATTCAATAACGGCGGCTTCTTGCGCGCCCAGGGCGGCCTCGGCCACGACACCACGTGGGTGGGCGCTGATGAAGCGGTTCAGCGCGTCAAGCTCGGCTTGCGTGCCCCCAGCCGTCAAAAAGTCTGGCGCGTGGTGTTTGTATTCGTAATCAGCGCCGGTCAGCAGCGCCACCACCAATATGCCCAGCTCGCGGAGTTTGCGTGAGGTGGGCAGACCCGTACGCACGGCGCCCAGATAGACGTTCCAGCCACGGGCGATGGGTTCGCTCCACAGCAGCACCCGGTCCAGCTCAATCAGGTCGCCACCACGGCGTTTGCGGCTGGCATCAATCAGGTCTTGCGGTTGCGGTTTGAGCGCGGGGCTCCAGTCGGGGATTCGCATAAGTGTCTTTCGGCTGTTGGGTGGTGAATGGCCAGGCAATTGGGTTTGCAAAGGTGCCCAGAGGATAAATGGATAATCTCCGATATGCGTATCAAATTCACCAAAATGCAGGGCGCTGGCAACGATTTTGTGGTGCTCGACGAAACCCGCGCGCCGCTGAATCTGACCGCCGCGCACTACCGCTTGCTCGCGGACCGCCATTTTGGTGTGGGTGCGGACCAGATTTTGAGTGTTTTGCCCTCACCCGTAGCGGGCGTCGATTTCCAATACAAAATCCACAACGCTGACGGCGCCGAGGTTGAACAGTGCGGAAATGGTGCGCGTTGTTTTTTGAGCTTCGTGCGTGGGCGCAAACTGACCGACAAAACGACTGTCAAAGTGCAAACCTTGAACCGCCTGCTCGAACTGCAATGGCAGGCGGATGGTCAGGTCACGGTGGATATGGAGCCACCGGTCTTTGACTTGCACAAGGTGCCATTTGATCCGCCCGGTTTGTTGTATCAAACGATGCCGGCCGGTTTGGAGGAGTGGCCGATCTGGCCCCTGGCTTTGTCTCCGGATGACGATGACCCGCAGCCGGTGGACCCCGTCATCGTGTCGGTCGCCGTGCTGTCAATGGGAAACCCTCACGCCGTCATGCAAGTGGAAGATGTTGATGCCACGCAAGTGGCGCAAATCGGCCGTATGGTCCAGGGCCACAGTTCCTTTCCCAGTGGCGTCAACGTGGGTTTTATGCAAATTCTCGGGCGCACGCACATCCGGCTGCGTGTCTACGAGCGCGGCGCGGGCGAGACACTCGCTTGCGGTACAGGCGCGTGCGCCGCCGTGGTGTGCGGTATCCGCCTGGGTTTGCTGGACGAACGCGTAGACGTGCAAACGCGCGGTGGTCTGCTCACGATCCAGTGGCTCGGTGGCGACGCACCGGTGCTGATGACCGGCCCCGCCGCCACGGTTTTTGAAGGCGAGATCGATCTGCCTGACAGCCTTTGAACCCTCTCAATTGAACCCGAAAAGCAGAAAAAATGACGCAACAACTCACCAACCCGATCACTGAAGACGACATTGCCAACTACCTGGTCAACACGCCCGATTTTTTCGAGCGCCACGCCGAGTTGCTGGCCAGCGTGCAACTGACCAGCCCACACGGTAAACGTGCGGTGAGCCTGCAAGAGCGCCAGGCCGAAATGCTGCGCGACAAGATCAAAGCCATCGAGCACCGCATGATGGACATGATCCGCAATGGCAATGAAAACACCCTGTTGTCCGAGAAACTGCTGGCTTGGACACGCAGCCTGTTTCTGGCGGTCGACTCGGCCTCGATGCCGGAGTTGGTCGCCAATGAAATCCGCGACCATTTCCTCGTGCCGCAGGTGGCCATCAAAGTCTGGGGCGTCGAGCCCACGCTGCAAGCCGCGCCCTTTGCCAAAGGCGTCAGTGAAGACGCCAAAGTCTTCGCCTCCAGCCTGATGGAGCCGTTTTGCGGCCTCAACACCGGGTTTGAGGCTGTTAGCTGGCTGCCCGAGCCACAAACTGCGCTCTCGCTGGCTCTATTGCCCCTGCGCATGGCCTCGGTCGGCCGCGTCACGCCCGCCTTTGGCATGCTGGTGCTGGCCTCCAGCGATGCCCAGCGCTTTAACAGCGACATGGGCACGGATTTTCTCGAGCGGATCGCAGAGATTGCGTCGGCAGCACTGTCCCGACTGCGTTAGCGATTGGGGTCAGGGAGGCCAAATTGGGGTCAGATCGAAATATCGCTGC
Source organism: Rhodoferax sp. (assembly GCA_031418395.1). Classification (GTDB taxonomy): domain Bacteria; phylum Pseudomonadota; class Gammaproteobacteria; order Burkholderiales; family Burkholderiaceae_C; genus JANYCG01. The sequence goes on from JANOXL010000138.1 coordinate 12,737, forward strand.
GAAGCGAAGCAAAGCACCCGCAGGGCGAGCCGAAGGCTCGGCGATTTTGGGCTCTGACCCCAATTTGGCATTCGTGACCCCAACAGCGGATAACTTGTCCCAACGCTACCTCCAGCACGTCCGCGTCGAAAAACGCCTAGCCCCCCGCACCGTCGAGCTCTATTCGCTCGACCTGCAAAAACTCACCGAATTCGCCGCCAAAGCCCGGGTCGATCTGCTACAGGTCCAATCCACCCACATCCGCCAGTGGGTCGCCCGTATGCATGCGGGAGGCCGCAGCCCGCGCGGCATCGCGCTGGTACTCTCCGGCTGGCGCGGTTTTTACGCTTGGGCCGGGCGCGAGAGCCTGGTCACGAGCAACCCGGTGGTCGATGTGCGGGCACCCAAAGCGGCTAAACCGCTGCCCAAAGCGCTGAGTGTGGACGATGCAGTGCGGCTCGCCAGTTTTGGGCGCGAATCTGCCAACCCGTGGCTGGAGGCGCGCGATGTGGCGATGGTCGAACTACTCTACGGCAGTGGCCTGCGGGTGGCCGAGTTAACCGGCCTGGATGTCGCCGCTAGCAAGGACGCGCGTGGCTGGATCGATCTGGCTGCCGCCGAGGCCCACGTATTGGGCAAAGGGTCGAAACGCCGCATTGCCCCATTGGGCAAAAAATCAGTCGAGGCGCTACAGGTCTGGCTTGACCTACGTGGCCAAGGGTTCAAAGTCGCCGGTCGTGTGCCGGAAGGCGAACTGGCGGAAATTCAAGCGCCGGCTGACGCGCCAAGGGCTGCCGTGGGGCGTTCAGTGGCAACATCTGCGGCAACATCAAATGCAACATCAACCAACCTGGCAACCGACGCGCCTAGCGCCTCAATACGCGCAGCCGAATTCGGCCTGCCTGACCTGGCCGCCCTTTTCATCGGCAGAAATGGCACACGGCTGACCTCACAGTCGATCTGGCAGCGCCTGCGTACGCGCAGCCTGCAAGCGGGCCTGCCCACACCCGTGCATCCACACATGTTGCGCCACTCGTTCGCCAGTCACCTGTTGCAATCCAGTAGCGACCTGCGCGCCGTGCAGGAGCTGCTGGGCCACGCCAATATCAGCACCACGCAGGTGTACACACGGTTGGATTTTCAACATCTTGCCAAAACCTACGACGCGGCGCATCCACGCGCGAAGTTGAAGCGCTGAGGGCGATGCAGCACTTTGGCGGGCCTCGACATGGGGGCCTGGAATTTGCCGGGCAGAAAATGAATCAGAAAAAGGAGCCGTAATAAAGACTTGGAAAGAGAACCCGAGTAGAGAACCCGAAAAGAGCGCCAAAAAGAGAACCCGAAAAGAGAGCTCCGAAAGGCGGCCCGCAAAGAGGCATCGAATATGGCAAAACCGAATTTTGGCAACTAATCAATGTTAACAAGCATGTTAACTAGTTGAGGCTGCATCTAAAAAATATTGAAATTAAATATAATTTTGTTTAATTTGTTATCAAATTATTATAAAAACTTATAGCATAAAATTTATAATTTACGAGACCTATGAGTTATTTGTATAATAGTTTTTAATTTTAAATAAAATATTCTGCTAAATGAAAACCCTCCGACTCAAGCCCGGCAAAGAGCGCTCGCTCTTGCGCGGGCACCCCTGGATTTTTGACGGGGCGATTGCCAAAGGCAATGGCGACCCGGGCGAGACGGTGCGGGTCGAGTCACACGAAGGGCAGTTTCTGGCCTGGGCGGCGGTCAGTCCCGCCTCCAAAATCCGCGCGCGGGTGTGGAGTTTTGACGAGGCACAGCGCATCGACGCTGCGTTTTTTGTGGCGGCATGTGCAATATCCGTGAAGGCTAGAGCGCGGTTTGACATTCAAAGTGATGCGATGCGCCTGGTACACGGCGAGTCCGATGGTCTGCCGGGTTTGATCGTCGATCGGTATGGCGACACCCTGGTCGCGCAGTTTTTGAGCGCAGGCGCCGAAAAGTGGAAGGCCGTGGTGGCAGATGCCCTGCTGGCCGCCACGGGCCTCACGCGCTTGTACGAGCGCTCCGATGCCAGTAGCCGCGCGCTGGAGGGCTTGCCCGAGATCAAGGGTTGGCTGCGCGGCTCGGGTGAGCCAGAACTGCTATTGAGCGAAAACGACTGGAAGTTGGCGGTCAATATCGCCCTGGGTCACAAAACCGGTTTTTACCTCGACCAGCGCGACAGCCGCCGCAAGTTTTTCGAGTACACGCGCCGCTTGGGCTTTCAAAACGTGCTCAATTGCTACAGCTACACGGGTGGTTTCACCGTCGCGGCTCTCGCGGGGATGGCGGCGGCGGGTACTGGGGCTGGCGCTGGCGACGATTCGGGCGACCCGTCCAGGAGCCACTCCGACGGCCACGTCACTTCCATTGATTCCTCTGGCCCGGCGCTAGAAAAAGCCGCGCACAACGTGCAACTCAACGGATTTGACCTGGCGCAAACCACTTTTCTGGATGCTGACGTCAACACCTCGCTGCGCCAGTTTCTGGCGCAGGGCAAAAGTTTCGATGCCATCGTGCTCGATCCACCTAAGTTTGCGCCCACTGTCGCCCATGCTGAGCGTGCGGCTCGTGCCTACAAAGATATCAACCGCCTGGCCTTCAAACTTCTGGCGCCGGGTGGGGTGTTGTTCACCTTTTCCTGCTCGGGCGGCATCAGTGCCGACTTGTTTCACAAAATCGTTGCCTCGGCCGGTGCTGACGCGGGCGTGGACGGCTACATCAGCGAGCGCCTGGGCGGCGCGCCGGATCACCCGATGACGGTGAATTTCCCGGAAGGGGAATATCTCAAAGGCCTGGTCGTTATGCGCAAGTAACAAGCGAGTCGGGAGAGATTGACGAGATGGTGGCGAGAAGGTGGCGAACCGGGGAGGCAGGCCATTGACGCCTCCTCCCGTGCGGGCTAGCAATTGAATACGCCGATAATCACCCCATCTGTATTGAAGGCGTTCCGCCTGCTTCGTTTTCCGAGACAAAAAATCATGAGTTTGATCCCCGCCACCATCCTGACCGGCTTCCTCGGTTCGGGCAAAACCACCCTGCTGAAACGCATTCTCGAAGAGGCCCACGGCCAGAAGATCGCTGTGATCGAGAACGAATTCGGCGAAGAAAACATCGACAGCGACATCCTTGTCTCAGAAACCAAGGAGCAGATCATCCAGATGAGCAACGGCTGCATTTGTTGCACCATCCGCGAAGACCTGCGCGGTGCGCTGCGCGATTTGGCTGAGAAAAAGCGCAAAGGCGAACTGGATTTTGACCGCGTGGTGATCGAAACCACCGGCCTGGCGGATCCCGGCCCGGTCGCGCAAACCTTCTTTATGGACGACGAAATCGCCGAGAGTTATCTGCTGGACTCCATCCTGACGCTGGTCGATGCCAAACACGCTGCCGGCCAGTTGAATGACCGCCAGGAGGCGCGCCGCCAGATCGGTTTTGCCGACCAGATTTTCATCAGCAAAACCGATCTCGTCGCCAAAGACGAAACCGAGGCGCTGATGCACCGCCTCAAACACATGAACCCGCGCGCACCGCAAAAAGCCGTGCATTTTGGCGACGTCTCGCTCGCCGAGGTATTTGACCTGCGCGGCTTCAACCTGAATGCCAAACTCGATATTGACCCGGATTTCCTCAAGGAAGAGGGCCACGATCACGACCATGACCACGCCCACGGTGAACATGGTCATCAAGGCCATGAAAGCCATGAGGGCCACC
>JANOXL010000139.1:0-1602 GCA_031418395.1 Rhodoferax sp.
CAACACCCGCACGCCGTGTTCATCGTCAAACGGTTCAGGCTGCACGACGGCGGGCTTCTGGCGTTGGGCCGCGCTCACGGCTTGCTGCACATTTTGGTAACGCGACAAATGCGCCAGGCTCATGATCTGCGGCGGGGCGAGTTCGATTTGCCCGTCGCGGTACTGCTCCAGCGCGGCGCGCGGCGTGAGCCAGACACTTTCAATCGCCTCATGGTTGTCATGCAGCGCGGTTTGCGTGGCGGGCACGGTGGCCAGGAAAAAGCGCGTGTCAAAACGCTTGTTCATGATCGAAGGCATCTGTGGCGTGATCCAGCGTGACCAGGGCGTGAGCGCACTGGGCTGTAAACGCAGTTTCATCATCGCCAGCACCTCTTCAAAGGAGCGGCCTTCGCGCAGCAATTCGTTGGCTTGGGCGGCATCTTGCGCGGTGGCATTTTGGGCGTACAACACGCCGGACTCCTCAAACGCCTCGCGCAGCGCCGCCACGTACAGGCTTGCCGCTGTGAGCGCTTGCAAATCGGGCTCGCACAAGGCGGTGTGCAGGGCTTCGGGCGTGACGTCCAGGTGCGCCTGCATGTCCAGCTCGGCATCAAAACGGTCCACCTTGCCACCGGGGAAGACGTAAGCGCCGCCCAACACGTCCGAGAGACCATTGCGCTTGAGCAAAAACACTTCCAGCGCGTTGTCCGTGTTGCCCGCACCATCACGCAACATCACGACGGTGGAGGCCGGGCGCGCCGGGCCGGAGACAAATTGAGAATTGATTTCCATACGCCCATGTTAAACCGCTCTTTTGAAAGTCCGGCGTTTTGACGTCGCTTTAACGTAGCTTTGGCGTTTTACACTGTCGTGCCCCGCATGTGTGTGTTCATCCGCACAACATCCGCACAATGCCCGCATCTCGCAAAACGTTTCCACCAACATTTTCAATCGCATGAAAAGTGACATCCAAATCGCCCAAGCCGCCCGGTTGCGCCGCATCAGCGAACTTGCCCAGGAGCAGGCCCGCATTCCCGAGGATGCGCTGGAAGCCTATGGCAAATACAAGGCCAAGTTGTCACTCAACTACTGCGCCTCGCTGGCGGGCCAACCCAATGGCAAACTGATTCTTGTGACCGCAATTTCCCCCACACCGGCAGGTGAGGGCAAGACCACCACCACCGTGGGCCTGGGCGACGCGCTGAATCTGCAGGGCAAAAAAACCATCATCTGCCTGCGCGAGCCGTCGCTTGGGCCCGTGTTTGGCATGAAGGGCGGCGCGGCGGGTGGCGGCATGGCGCAGGTGGTGCCGATGGAAGATATCAACCTGCATTTCACGGGCGATTTCTCGGCCATTGCGCTGGCACACAACCTGCTGGCGGCGTTGATTGACAACCACATTCACCACGGCAATGCCTTGGGCTTTGACGTGCGGCGCATTGCCTTCAAACGGGTGGTGGACATGAACGACCGTGCCCTGCGCGACATCACCATCGCACTCGGCGGCCCGGCCAATGGCTATCCGCGTCAGGATGGATTCGATATCGTGGTCGCGTCCGAAATCATGGCAATTTTCTGCCTGGCAACGTCGATCAAGGACTTGAAGGCACGCATCGGCAAGAT
>JANOXL010000140.1:0-16696 GCA_031418395.1 Rhodoferax sp.
CCTTGGTGTCCATCAGCGCCTGCGCCTTGGCAATCGCGCCTTCCAGTGGCACTTCGTCGATCATCGTTTCGAGTTTGGCTACATCCAGGTCACGGGCCAGGCGATCCCAGGCGCGCTGTCGTTTGGCCAATGGGGCCATCACAGAATCGACACCCGCTAAAGTTACGCCGCGCAGGATGAACGGCATGACGGTGGTCGCCAAATCCATGCCTTGGGCAAGTCCGCACGCGGCCACCACGCCGCCATAACGCGTTTGCGCGAGCGCGTTGGCCAGCGTATGCGAGCCGACTGCGTCCACCACACCGGCCCAGCGCTCTTTCTGGAACGGTTTTCCTGGCGCACTCAATGTGGCGCGGTCGATGATCGATGTAGCGCCCAGGCCTTTCAAATACGCCTCTTCGCTCACTTTGCCGGTGGCCGCCACCACGTTGTAGCCGAGCCTGCTCAATAGGGCAATGGCCACGCTGCCCACCCCGCCGCTGGCGCCAGTTACCAAAACTTCGCCGTTTGACGGTTTCACAGCGCCGTCTTCCAGCGCCAACACACAGAGCATGGCGGTGTAACCGGCTGTGCCGATGGCCATGGCCTGGCGTTCTGTAAATGCCGCCGGGAGCTTGACCAGCCAGTCACCCTTCAAACGCGCACGCTCGGCCAAACAACCCCAACGCGTCTCGCCCACGCCCCAGCCGTTTTGGATGAATTTGTCACCCGCTTTCCAGGCGGGATGTTTTGACGCCAGCACCGTGCCCGCGCCGTCAATACCAGCCACCATGGGCCAGGCGCGCACTACCGGGCTTTTGTTGGTGATCGCCAGGCCGTCTTTGAAATTGAGGGTGGAATAAGCGACCGAGACCGTCACCTCGCCATCACCATCGGGCGGTAATGTCGTGTCATCAAGTTGTGAAACCTCGGCAAGAAAACCGTTTACGTTGCTGAGCTGGATCGCTTTAAACATTAATTTTTCACCTTTTAGTTTAATAATATCAATAAGTTACAAACAATATCGCAGAAGCAACATTAACTTGACTAAGGGTAGTTATCCCGGTTATCCTTGCCCGCATGTTGCGTGCAAATATACCCGTCTTGAACCCAGCCTTGCGCGTTGGGCTAAGCCTTGGGCCAGGAGTCGTGCGCTTGCTGGCGCGCTCGGCACTCGCACTATCGATAGGCCTGGGGGCCTTGGCGCATGCGGCGCCCGGAAGTTCCACCGACGAGTTGGACAATTTTTTGGCTGAGAAAGGCCTGCTTTCCCAAATCTCCGAAGCTGGCCAAAGTGTGACGCTTCGCGTCGCCCGCAGCGTCAGTGAAAAAGCCGGCGAACTGGTCGTTACCGCCATGGGTTTCCTCGGCGTTCCCTACAAACGCGGTGGCAATAGTTTTGAGACCGGTTTTGACTGCAGCGGTTTCGTGCGCGCCATGTACGAGCAAACGGCGGGGTTGCTGTTACCGCGCAAAGCTGAACAGCAAGCCGCCGCGACGACGCAAATTGACAAAGCTGATTTGCAACCCGGCGATCTCGTATTTTTCAACACTCTCAAGCGCACATTCAGCCATGTAGGCATCTACGTGGGTGATGGCAAGTTCATCCACTCACCCCGTGCGGGCACCGCCGTGCGCGTGGAAGACATGCAAAAAACTTACTGGACCCAGCGCTTTGACGGTGCGCGCCGGGTCGAACCAGCACGCCCGGCGACTGGCGACTGAGCGTCGGTCGCGTTGTAGAGGCGGCTTCCTGGTGCAGTTTTAAGGGTGAGGCCCCCAGGGCGCAGCCAACAACAATTGGTTCTGTTGGGTTTTCAAAAGCGGGCGAAGCTGTTTGGCAAAAGCCATAAAGGCCTGGTCTGCAAAAAGACGCTTCCAGTGCTCGCGCCGGGCATTGTCATCCTCAAATTTCCACAGATGCATGAGCTGGTGCAACTCACCGGTATCGCTGATGAAATAGCCCACCAGGTTTTTGCTGAAACCACCCGCTTCCAGCGCCGGATACCCCTCCATGCTGTAAAGGCGAGAGACCTCCGCCATCTGACCCACCACGACCGAGTAGGTGCGTTTTTCGTAAATTGCCATTTTGAAAATTCCTCTTTTTAGTCCAGATTGGTTTGAAACTTATTTGCCATAGCTGCGCTCGACTTTGGCGACTCTAAGCTGGTAGTGCTGGTACCAGGTGTTTTGCCCTTTTTCCTGTGCCACCAGGTGCTCCGTGTTTTGCTTCCAATTCCGAATCGCCTCTTCGGTTTCCCAATAGGACACGGTGAGCCCCAAGCCGTCGCCACCTCGCGCACTTTCTGCGCCGAGGTAGCCTGGCTGCTGCGCGGCAAGTTCCATCATGCGGTCCGCCATGGCGGCGTAACCGTGGTCGCCTTCAGTGCGGATTGAAGAAAAAATCACAGCGTAATAGCCGGACTTGGGCGTCTGGGCGAGTCCCGGCGGCGTAGATGGCGAAGGCATAGTGGTTTTCAGGGTGGACTGTTTTGTGGGATGCGCTTGAAATCACTAAAGCCAAGCTTACCGCATACAGCGGCGTTGTCTGGCCCACCCCATGCACAGAGTCGCCAATGCGCGTAACATTACCCTCGAATTTCCGGTTCATGCTTTACAACTCTTGAGGATTCCAGACACGGCACAACTGAACGTCAACGGCGCAATGCGCACTTTCGAAGTCGAGGGCGACACACCGCTGTTGTGGGTACTGCGCGAACAACTGGGCTTAACGGGTTCCAAATACGGTTGCGGCATTGCTGCCTGCGGTGCCTGCACGGTTCACATCGACGGCGTACCTTCGCGCTCGTGCGTGCGACCGGTCTCCACGGTGGAAGCCAAAGAAAAAATTGTCACCATTGAAGGCCTGGGGTTAAACGGCCTGCACCCGGTGCAAAAAGCCTGGGCTGCGCTGGACGTGCCGCAATGCGGCTTCTGCCAAAGCGGCATGATCATGGCGACAGTCGCGCTTCTCAAGGACAAACCGAAACCGACCGACGCCGAGATTGACGCGGCCATAACCAACATCTGCCGCTGCGGCACCTACAACCGAATTCGTGCTGCCATCAAAGTGGTCGCCAACGGCGGCGACGCCAAAACCGCCGGTTTGAACATTCAACATGCCGACGGCACCGTTGCTTAAGGAGCGCGCCATGAACACAAAGACCAAAACACAAACTTCCACCCGTGGTACGGGTGCAGTTTCCCGTCGCGCATTCCTGGGCACTAGCGCAGCCGCCGCTGGCGGTTTGACACTCGCGTTTCACATTCCCTTCGTCGGTGAGGCAAACGCTCAAGGCATGCCGACTGAAGTCAACGCCTGGGTGGTAGTGAAGCCGGATGACAACATCGTCATCCGTATCGCCCGCTCTGAAATGGGCCAAGGCACTTTAACTGGCCTTGCGCAATTGGTTGCCGAAGAACTCGACGCCAATTGGGCAAAAGTCAGTACTGAATACCCTACACCTGCCACCAACCTGGCGCGCAACCGCATCTGGGGCAACTTTGGCACGGGCGGCAGCCAAGGCATACGCCAATCCAACGACTACGTACGCAAGGGCGGCGCAGCAGCGCGCATGATGTTGATCCAGGCCGCCGCCGACGAGTGGAAAGTGCCCGCATCCGAATGCCGTGCGGCCAGCAGTGTCATCACCCACACGCCCACCGGTCGCACGGCGACCTATGGCCAAATGGCTTTGGCAGCAGGCAAATTGACGCCGCCTGTTGCGGCTAGCGTCACTCTGAAAGACCCGAAAGACTGGAAGCTCGCCGGCAAACGCCTGGCGCGGCTGGACACGGTAGACAAAACCACCGGCGCACAAATCTACGGCATGGACCTGACGCTGCCGGGCATGTTGAATGCCTCGATCAAACAAAGCCCGGTGTTTGGCGGCAAGCTCAAGTCGTTCAACGCCGCTGCCATTGCCAGCAAACCAGGCGTGAAAAAAGTGGTCCGCGTTGGCGACAACGCGGTCGCGGTGATTGCCGATACCTGGTGGCGCGCCAACGCCGCTTTAGCGGCCTTGCCCATCGAATGGGACAACGGCGACCACGAAAAACAATCGAGCATTGAATTCGCCAAAGTGATGCGCGCCGCGCTGGACGCGCCCGAAGCCGCCATGGGCAACCAGAATGGTGACATGAAAGCCGCGATGGCAAGCGCCGCCAAAAAGATTGAAGCCATTTACAGCTACCCGCACCAGAACCACGCCTGCATGGAGACCATGAACGCCACCGCGCGGTATACGCCGCAGCGTTGTGAAGTCTGGGCACCCACGCAAAATGGCGAAGCGGCGTTGGCGGCCACTGCCGAAGTGGCCGGTTTGCCGCAGGCGCAGTGTGATGTTTACAAAATGCACCTGGGCGGCGGTTTTGGCCGACGCGGCATGACCGACTACGTGCGACAGGCCGTCACCATCGCCAAGGAAATGCCCGGCATACCGATCAAGCTGATCTACAGCCGCGAAGAAGACATGTTGCAGGGCCGCTTCCACCCCACTTCACAGGCCAAAATGACAGCCGGTCTGGACGCGCAGGGCAACCTGACTGCGCTGCACATGCGAATTGCTGGACAGTCCATCCTCTCGCAAGTGGCGCCGCAAAACATCGTCAACTTCAAAGACCCGGTGGTCTTTCAAGGTTTGAACCCGCCGAGTCCCGAGGCGCAGTTCACCTACACCATCCCCAACTTGTTGATTGACCATGCCATCCGCAACCCGAACGTGCCGGTCGGCTTCTGGCGCGGGGTCAACTTGAACCAGAACGCGATTTACGTCGAATGTTTCCTCGACGAAATCGCCCATGAGACCAAACAAGACCCGCTGGCTTTGCGCCGCAAGCTGCTCACCAACATGCCCAAAGCGCTGGCGGTGCTCAACGCCGTGGCCGAAAAGAGCGGCTGGGGCAAACCAGCGGCACCCGGCGTGTTCAGGGGACTGGCGCAAACCCACGGGTTTGGCAGCTACGTGGCGGCGTGTGCCGAGGTATCGGTCAGCAACGACGGCGTGGTGAAGGTACATCGCATCGTGGCGGCCACCGATTCCGGCCACGCGGTGAACCCGCAGCAGATCGAGGCGCAGATTGAAGGCTCGTTCGCTTACGGCCTCTCGGGCGCGTTCTACCAGGAATGCACCGTCAAGGGCGGCAAAATGGAGCAGGACAACTTCAGCACCTATGACACGATGCGCATGAGCGCGATGCCCGCTGTCGAGAGCATCGTGATGCCCTCGGGCGGCTTCTGGGGCGGTGTGGGGGAGCCGACGATTGCGGTGGCCGCGCCAGCTGTGTTGAACGCGATTTTCGCTGCAACCGGCAAACGCATCCGCAGCCTGCCGCTGAAAAATCACGACTTGAAGCGGGCCTAAACCAGGTCAAAAGTGGGGTTAAAAAGGGCTTGATCACGGACTTAGTGGCCATACAGGCCGCTAAGTCTCGTGAAATTGACCTGATACGCTACTCTTTTAGTAGCAGATTGCGAACTTCACAAAAACCGTCAACCCCGCTGCGCCGTCAGCGCGCTGCCCAAAGACAACTGCTGCAAGGGTGCGGCGTTGTCCCTACCCGCGCCCTCTGCGGAATGGTCGCGCAGCGGCTGGTAAGCCACGGTCGTGGTGGTTTTCTCGGCCCAGACGGGGGCTTCAATCTCCATGAAAACCTGTTTAAGGCGTGCACCCCAGGCGTTGCGGATCATCTGGAAATAGGCGTTTTTTTCGTCGATGTGGGCGACATGCGTGACCCGTAAGCTCCCCGCGCCGTAAACCACCATGTCCAGCGGCAGGCCGACCGACAGGTTGGATTTGAGCGTGCTGTCCATGGAGATTAAGGCGCACTTGGCGGCTTCGTCCAGCGGCGTTTCCGGGTTGACCACGCGGTCCAGGATCGGTTTGCCGTATTTCGATTCGCCAATCTGGAAGTAGCAGTTTTCGTCCGTCGCTTCGATGAAGTTGCCAGCGGAATAGATGTGGAACAGGCGGCATCCTTCACCCTCGATCTGGCCGCCCAGCAACATGTTGATGTTGAACTCGACGCCCGCGTCTTTGAGCGCCTCATTCTCGCGCTGCCAGATTTTGCGGATCGCCGCGCCGATGGTTTCCGCCACTTCGTAAAGGCTTTTGGCCGTCCAGATGGCGCGGCCTTCATCGGCGTTCATCAAATGCTGTTTGACCGACTGGCTGATGGCCAGATTGCCAGACGACAGCAGCACCATCACCCGGTCGCCGGGTTTCTCGAACACCGCCATCTTGCGGAAAGTGCTGATGTGGTCCACACCGGCGTTGGTGCGGCTGTCGGACAGCATCACCAGGCCGGCGTTGAGTTTGATGGCTACGCAGTAGGTCATGTACCAAATGGGTGGAAATAAGGGCGCAAAGACGGGCGCAAAGATGAGCGCACTGCCCCTATTGTTGCAGAGCGTGTACGGTAACGCTCACGTCCAGCGCCTCGACCATGCCACCCTCGCGCACGCCGCGCACTGGGCAGGCGTCGAGGTAGTCGCGGCCAATAGCCAAGCGGCAATGAACATTACTGGCCAAAAGGGCATTGGTCACGTCCACACTGACCCAATGCGTCTGCAACCACAAATCCACCCAGGCATGGCTGGCAGCGATGCGGCTGTTGCCGGGGTCAACGTACCCGCTCACATACCGGGCCGGGACGTCCAGCGCCTGGCAAGCGGCGATCATCACATGGGCGTGGTCTTGGCACACGCCCTGCCCCAGCGCGAAGGATTCCGCCGCCGTGCTGGTCACGTCGGTTTTGCCGGGGGTGTAGGGCATGGCCTGGCAGACCGCCGCGGCCAGCACCAGAGCGTCTTCGGCCGTGTGCAGGCCTTGCGGCAAAGCCTGGCTGGCCATTTTTGTGATGTTGTCGGACTTGGCAGTCAACGCGGTGGGCAGGCGGTAGGTGATGGGTGCTATTCCACCCTTTTTGCCGCTTTCGTCCCTTTTGCCCCTTTCGCCGTTCTTGCGACCGTCCACTGTATCCGCGTCGTCCTGCAATCGGCCGCCCGCCAAGGCGCCCATTTCCACAATGCCTTGCACGATGAGATTCATCTCTGCGGCAGGCTGGCCGACCACATGCACTTGCGTCAGGTTGCCAAAGGCATCGAGAAACACATTCTGCTTGCCGGGGGCCTGGATGCGCCACTCAATGATGCGCTGGTGCGCATCGGCCCGAGGCGTGAGCCGCATGAGCTGCGTGAGGTGATTGGGCGCGTGGTCGTAACGGTAACGCGTGGTGTGTTGGATGTGCAGTCGCATGTTGTTCATTTATTGGACCCTCAATTAGGGCCCCTCAGGAGACCAGGAAGTCCTGGCTTATGCCTCGGCCAATCTGGTTGATGCCGTCCAGGAAACGTGTCAGGTATTTGTGCAGGCCGTACTTCAGGATTTCATCTATGTCGCCATACTGGATTTGCGCCTGCAAGAGGCCCGCCTGACGCAGGGTCTGGCCGCTGCGCTTGTTGGCCAGGCGCTGCAACTGGTTGCACAAAGCGTTCACTGCGGCCATCAAGGAGCGGGGCATGTCAGCGCGAAGAATGAGCAACTCCGCCACCCGCGCCGGCGTGATGTTGTCGCGGTAGGTTTTGCGGTAGATCTCAAAGCCCGAGACGCTGCGCAATATGGCCGCCCAGTGGTAGAACTCGCCCTTGGCGTCCCAGTCGATTTCCACCTGGGCCTCGCCGCCTTCGAAAAACTTCACGTCCAGCAGCCGCGCCACGTTGTCGGCTCGCTCCAGTGCCGTGCCAAGTGCGACAAACCGGTAAGCGTCGTCGCGCGGCATGGTGCCCGATGACACACCGCGGGTGAGGTGGGCGCGGTGTTTGACCCATTCAAAAAACGCCGCCATGTCGGCCACCCAGGCGTCGCCCGCCAGCCTGGTTTGCAGCTCCAGCCAGGTGACGTTGACAGTTTCAAACAGCTCGGTGGTGATGGCGCCACGCACGGCACGTGCGTTTTCGCGGGCGGCATACAGGGCGCTTGCGATGCTCGAGGCATTGCCAGTGTCGGCCACCATGAACCGCAGCACGGTGTCGCTGGTCAAGGCTTTTTTGGTGCCAGCAAAGGACGGCTCCAGCTCCGAAATCGCCAACAACGCCTGCGCCGCTTTACTGCGTTGCGTTTCGGTGCGCCCCCCGGCGAGCAGGCTGCTTTGCAGGTGGATGTCCAACATGCGGGCTGTGTTCTCGGCGCGTTCGGTGTAACGCGCCATCCAGAACAGGTGGTCGGCGGTGGAGCTCAACATGGCGCGCCCTCCAGTACCCAGGTGTCTTTGGTACCGCCGCCTTGTGATGAATTGACCACCAGCGAGCCTTCCGTCAAGGCGACGCGGCACAGGCCACCGGCCACCAGCTTCACTTCCCGGCCACTGAGCACATAAGGCCGCAGGTCGATGTGACGCGGCGCGATGCCTTGGTCCACCCAGGTCGGGCAGGTGGACAATGCCAACGTCGGCTGGGCGATGTAGCCGTCGGGCCGGGCCGTCACACGTTGGCGGAAGTCTTCAATCTGAGCTTGTGTGGACGCGGGGCCCACCAGCATGCCGTATCCGCCCGCGCCGTGCACCTCTTTGACCACCAGATCTTTGAGATTCGCCAACACATAAGTCAAGTCACTTTTCTTGCGGCATTGGTAGGTGGGAACATTGTTCAAAATCGGCTCTTCGCCCAGATAATATTTGATGGCTTCCGGGATGAAGGGATAAGTCGATTTGTCATCGGCCACGCCTGTGCCCACCGCATTGGCAATGCATACCCGCCCGGTCTGGTACACCGACATCAGCCCGGGCACGCCCAGCGACGAATCGGCGCGGAACACCAGCGGGTCCAGAAAATCGTCGTCGATGCGCCGGTAAATCACGTCCACCCGATGCGGGCCCTGTGTGGTGCGCATGAAGACCAGACCATCCTCGACAAACAGGTCTTTGCCTTCGACCAGCTCTACCCCCATCTGCTGCGCCAAAAAGGCGTGCTCAAAATAGGCCGAGTTGTACATGCCCGGCGTCATGACAACGACATTGGGCTCATCGACACCCATCGGCGCGCTGGCCCGCAGTGTCTCCAGCAACATGTCGGGGTAATGTTCGATGGGCGCGATGGGCATCTGGCTAAACGCCTCGGGAAAGAGCCGCATCATCATCTTGCGGCCCTCCAACATATACGACACGCCCGACGGCACCCGCAGGTTGTCTTCGAGCACATAAAACTCGCCTTGGCCCGCGCGAACAATGTCCACGCCCGCGATGTGGCAGTAGTTGTCCAGCGTCACATTCACGCCCTGCATCTGCGGACGGTACTGCGCGTTCAAAAACACCTGCTCAGCCGGGATCACACCCGCCTTGACGATGCGCTGGCCGTGGTAAATGTCGTGGATCAGCAGGTTCAGCGCCTTCACACGCTGGATCAGCCCCCTTTGCAGCGTGGACCATTCGCTGGCCGGAATGATGCGCGGAATCAGATCAAATGGGATCAAGCGCTCGGAGCCCGCATCGTCGCCATACACCGCAAAGGTGATGCCAACTTGCCGGAACGCCGCATCGGCCTGAGCCCGCCTGCTGGCCATGGCCTGGGCGGAATAAGTTTCAGCCCAGCGGCGATAAGCCTCACAATGCGTCAGTGGCGAGCGCAGGCTAGCATCGAGGCCATACATTTCATCGTAAAAGACCATTGAATTTGTAGTCCATTCAGTGTTGGCGTAAAACACAGAATACCCTAAATTCGACGCACCAAAAACGGGCAGAAAACGGAGTTTCATGAACGAAACAATCACCCAATTAATGGCCCAAATGGCCGCGTTGGAAGACGATTTGCGCACCGCCTTGCATGAGCAGGAAAGCCGCATCTTTTTCCAGATCAAAGGCAAACGGGTGGAGTTTGAGCGCTCTGTGCGGGACGCGCACCGCCAACTCAAAATGAATTTTTTCCGCTGGCTGGTGACCAACCGGCCGCAAAACCTGATCACCGGGCCCATCATCTACGGTATGGCATTGCCGATGATGGCGCTGGATCTGATGGTGTCCTGTTACCAGTGGATTTGTTTTCCAATTTACGGCATCACCCGCGTGCGGCGCAGCGACTATTTTGTATTTGACCGCCACCACTTGGGATATCTGAACTTCATCGAGAAATTCCACTGCACTTATTGCGAATATGGCAACGGCCTGATGAGTTACATGGCCGAGATTTTGGCGCGGACCGAAGAGTATTTCTGCCCGATCAAACACGCCCACAAAGTACTGGGCACCCACGCAAGGTACAAGCGTTTTCTAGACTATGGCGACGCGCAGGACTACGAGAAAAAACTCGAAGCCTACCGCGTAGCCATGGGGAAAATCAAATAGTCGCCTCCAAAAAACGGCCCGTCGCTAGTCGGGCTAACGCGCTCAGGTCATTTCAGCGACGACGCGTCCAATCAGCGTGCCGGCCTTGAGCTGATCCAGGGTTTCAGATATTTTCTCAGCCGGGCGCGTCTCCAACGGCAGCGGTTTGATCTTGCCGGCTCTGGCTAAGGCCACCACTTCGCGCAATTCCTGCGGGCTACCCACATAAGAGCCTTGAACCATGATGGCGCGCTGGACCGTGGGCACGATCGAAATCGTCGCTTCGCCGCCATACAAGCCACACACGACGTATTTGCCGCCTTTGCGCAGGGCAGCGTAAGCAAGCTGGAAGGTTTGCGTGGCCCCGACCAAATCAATCGCGCCGTAGATCAGGCCGCCAGAAGCAGCGTTGGTTGCGGCTTTGAGCTGATCCAGCGCGTCTGCCGCCCCGGCGTTCACCGTGGCCGCAGCGCCCGCGGCACGGGCAGCAGGGAATTTTTTCTCGTCCACATCGGCCACCACAATGCGGTCATGGCCCAGGCCCTTGAGCATGGCGATTGCCGAAAGCCCCAGCCCGCCTGCGCCCAGCACCAGCACCCATTCCTCTTTGGGAATTGGCAGCAGCTTCACGGCCGCAGAGTAAGTCGTGAGGCCGGAACAGGCCAACGTGGCTGCCCACGCCGGTTCAACGCCCGTGGCGTCCACCAAATACCGCGGATGCGGCACGATCAGATGGTCTGCATAGCCTCCAGCGCGTTGCACACCGATGTACCTGGGCGCCATGCAATGGTTGTCCATGCCTTCCAGGCAGCGCACGCAGGTGCCGCAGCCCGTCCACGGAAACACCAGCATGTCTTTACCCAGCGGCACATCTTTTGCGTCTGGCCCGGCGGCGATGACGGTGCCGTAGGGCTCGTGCCCCAGCGTGACAGGCAGTTTCATGCCGCGTTCGGCCATGTGGAATTTCTTGCCGCCGCCCAAGTCGAAATAACCGTCTCGGATATGCACGTCGCTATGGCACACGCCGCAAAATTTTATGCGCACCAGCACTTCAGTGCCCGTGGGCGTGGGGGTAGCGCGGATGGCGGACTGCAGCGGCTTGCCCCATTCAACGACGTCATAACTTTGCATTCGGTTTCTCCAGGTCAAAAAAATTGGTCAGGTGATTCACCAGTGTAGCGAGCTAAGATCCGGTTTAGCCGCATCCGGCCAAGATGGCCACGCCGCCCGAGGAGCCACCATGATCACCCCATCGCAAATCGACCAATACCACCAAGACGGCTACACCATCGTGCCAGGCGTTTTGGACGATTTCACCCGCAAACGCATGAAAGCCGTGCTGGCTGAACTCGTTGAAAACTCGCGCGTCGTCACGGAACACACCGACGTGTACGACCTGGAGCCGGGCCACACGGCCGCCGAGCCGCGCGTACGCCGCATCAAGAAACCGCACGTCGTCGACAGCGTCTTCTATGAATTCGCACGCTCCAAGGCGATTGCCGATTGCCTGCAAGCCTTGATTGGCCCGAGCGGGCGACTTTACGGCTCCAAACTGAACCTCAAAGCGCCCGGTTTCGGCTCTCCCGTCGAGTGGCACCAAGACTGGGCGTTTTACCCCCACACCAATGACGACATTCTGGCCGTGGGCGTGATGCTGGACGACACAACCGTGGAAAACGGCGCCATGTACGTTATCCCCGGTAGCCACAAAGGTCCAACGTTTGACCACCACGGCCCGGACGGCTACTTCACCGGCGGCATGGACCCGGAAACCTGCGGCGTTGATTTCTCCAAAGCTGTGCCGTGCGAAGGCCCCGCAGGCTCCTGCTCCTTCCACCACGTGCGCCTCGTACATGGCTCGGCGCAAAATACCTCACCCCGGCCACGCGGACTGCTGCTTTATGAAGTTGCCGCCGCCGACGCCTTCCCCCTGATGGGCTTGGGCAGCGCTTACGTGAACTACGAAGGCTACAAGGAGCGCTTGTTGTTTGGAGAAGAATCCATCGAACCTCGTTTCCGCGAAACACCGGTGCGCCTGCCCTTGCCGCCGGCCAAAAACCAGGGCTCAATTTACGAGAACCAGACCGCAGGCGGGAAGCGTTATTTTGAGTTTGTGGAGCCGGGCTCGGCCAAGGGTTCGACTTGATGTGTACCCTGCCCGATTGAATAACTTTTTGAATAATCTTTTGGAAACTACGATGAACACTTTGTTGAAATCAGTCATTGCATCCGCTGCGGTCTTGCTGGGCCTGGCACCCACCGCCGGCCATACCCAGGATGTGTACCCGAGCCGACCGATCAAGATTGTGGTGGCCTTTGGCCCCGGCGGCGGCAGCGACACTTTGGCCCGGATGTTGGGTCAAAAACTGTCGGAATCGCTCAAACAGCCGGTCGTCATCGAGAACAAGCCGGGAGCGGGTGGCTCGATTGGCACGCGCGAGGTGCAAAAGGCCGCGCCTGACGGCTATACCTTGATTCTGGCCACCAGTTCCACGCACGGGATCAACCCTTGGGTCATCAAAAACGTGGGTTACGACGCGATTAAAGACTTCACCCACATCGCTGTCTTCGCCAACACCGACTACGCCCTGGCCGTGCCCGCCAATTCGCCCTATAAAACCCTCGCCGACTTAGTAAACGACGCCCGCTTCAAACAAGTGGACTACGCCAGCAGTGGCAACGGCAGCACCAGCCATCTGGCCGGGGCCTTGCTCGGTCAAATGAGCAAAACCCAAATGGTGCATGTGCCCTACAAAAGCAGCGACACCGCCCGCACTGACGTGTTGGGCGGCCAAGTTGCCTTCATGTTTGACAACACCGCCATCTTCCTTCCCCACGCCAAGGCGGGCAAAGTGCGCCTGCTGGCCACCTCCGGCCTCACGCGCTCGGGCGCGGCCCGAGAGGTGCCCACGCTGCACGAAGCGGGAGTGCCCAATTTTGAAGTCATGGGCTGGTTTTCCGTCAGCGGCCCGGCTGGCATCGCGCCACCCATCGTGGCCCAGCTCAACCGCGAAATCCAACGCGTCATGGCCCTGCCGGACATCAAGGAACGCATGGCGACTTTGGGTTTTGACATCATGCCCATGGGCGTGGCCGAATCACCCGCCTACATTGGCAAACAACTCGCAGCTTTCAAAAACATGGTGGACGCGGCAGGGGCCAAAGCGGAATAGCACCTTATCCGATGACACAACAGTTCCTTGTCTACCAATCCATTTGGGCCATGGAGAGGCGCCGCCCCGACGGCCTGGAGTGGTCGCTCGACGAAAAACTCGCCATGATCCACGCAGCTGGGTTCGACGGCGCGGGTGTGCGCTTCACGGACCGCGCGTTCGTCAAACCGGTGACAGATTTCCTGCGGGCACACCGCATGAGCTGGCAGGCCCAGGCTTATCCCCAGACGGTGGACGATTTAAAACCCATCCTTGACCACGTGCTGGAGTTCGGCGCTGACCACCTCAACGTGCAGCCCGACGTGCGTCCCCACACGCTGGAAGAATGTTTCCCGCTCATCGACGGTTGGCGCAGGCTGGCGGCAGACGCGGGCATCAAGATGCAGATCGAAACGCACCGCAATCGCATGACAACCGATCTGCTCTTCACCCTGCGCCTGCTGGATCATTACCCCGACCTGCGCCTCACCGGCGACCTCTCTCACTACGTCGTGGGCCGCGAATTCTGGTACCCCATGACAGATGAAGACCAGGCCCTGATGCACCGCATCATCGACAACTGCTGGGGTTTCCATGGCCGCGTGGCCAGCCGCGAGCAGATTCAGCTACAACTCAACTTTCCGCAACACCAGGGTTGGGTCAACGTGTTTATGGACTGGTGGGCGCGCGGCTTTCGACAGTGGAAAGCCAAGGCCGGTGCCAACGAGACGCTGACCTTCTTGTGTGAACTCGGGCCGGCGGAATACGCGATGACGGGGCCCGATGGTTATGAGTTGTCAGACCGATGGCAGGAGTCGATCCAGATGAAGGAAATGGTTCGCAGGTTGTGGACGTCTTTGCGGTGATGCGTCAACCTTGTGTTTTGCCACCTGCATGTGGCGCCGATGTGTACAGCGATTTTTGGGAATCGCAGCCGCAGTCTTGAAGGTTTTGGCAGCAACCGAAAGTTCTGTGTGTTATCGCACAGACGATTTTCCCCGCGCAAAACACACTCGCGGCACAAACCCCAACCAAGGAATTGTTTTGCACCGAACCTTGCCCCCCTTTAAGCGCAAAGCGAATGAATGATTCTGCCGCTTGGTATTCCCAGCTCATCCAGCCATTCTTTGCCCCGCCTTCTTGGGTATTTGGCCCGGTTTGGAGCGTGCTTTACGCCATCATCGCGGTGAGTTTCGGCTACACGTTTTACCTGGCCTGGAAGAAGCGATTGCCGTGGTCGGTTTTTCTGCCGTTTGGTTTGAATTTGATCTTCAATCTGGCGTTTTCACCGCTCCAGTTTGGCTTGAAAAACAACCTGTTGGCCGCCGCTGACATCTTGCTGGTCTTGGCGACGCTGCTTTGGGCCCTGCGGGCCATCTGGTCGCGTGTTCCCTGGGTGGCTTATGTGAATGTTCCCTATCTGCTGTGGGTGTCGTTTGCCACCGTTTTGCAGTTGTCCATCACCTGGTTGAACCGGTGACGAAACCGCACCCCACCCACTGAATGACGCCAAAGGAGCCCACGATGAAGCCACCCAAGCCCGATCCCAACGCAAATACCTCGGCCAAAACCCTGCATGCGCCGCCTGCACCGAACAACCCCAAGGACTATCCGTCGCATGGACAGACCGAGCCGACACCGGGGCGCGACCAGGTTCGCCACGAGACGCACACGACCCGATCCCCGCGGGAGTCAAAGCGACCGATTGAGAGAAGTGCAAACTCTGGCAAGAGTTGATCCGAGCCTCCACAGATCTGGTGCAAATTGTCGCCTGTCGGTCGTTTTCAGGGACGCAGGACGCCATTAGCACGAACTTAGAGGAACGAGAAATCGGACTCCATCGGGCATCGGTATGTTAATATTTAATTTACATCCTGTAAAATAAGTTCTACCAACAATCAGGTCTCACATTTACTGAGTTTTATGCTACTACTTTGTATAGTATTTCGCATAAATTATGATCATATAAATTGTCTTGATTATTTCCAAACCGCTCTTGATACCTCGACCACCCGCGCTAACTTGCGCCACTGATCCTCCATCGTGATGATGTTGCCCTCGACCGTACTGGCAAAACCGCACTGCGGGCTGATAGACAGGTTCTCGAGCGGCACAAACTTGGAAGCGTCATCAATACGGCGCAACAAATCTGCGGGGCTCTCCAGCTTGCCAAATTTGGTAGTCACGAGGCCCAATACGACTTTGACGCCGCTCGGCACGTAGCGCAGCGGCGCAAAGTCGCCGGAGCGTTCGTCGTCGTACTCCAGCAGGAAATGGTCTACTTTCAGCCCACCCAGCACCACCTCGGCAATGCGTTCGTAGCCGCCCTCTGCGATCCAGCCGCTTTTTGAATTGCCACGGCAGACGTGGATGCCAATCGCTGTGTCGGGCCCGCGCGCGGCGATGCAGTCGTTCGTGAGCTGCACGTAACGTTTCAGACGCAGCTCGGGGTCGTCACCCGCAGCCACCACTTCGGCACGCATGCGTTCGCTGATGAAATAGGTCATCAACGGGTCGTCGATCTGGATGTAGCGGCAACCTGCTGCCTCTAGCGCGGCGATCTCGGCGCGGTAAACCCGCACGACGTCGGCGAAGAATTCTTCGATGTCGGGATAAGCTGCCTTCGACACTGCCGCCCGTCCACCGTGGAAATGCAATCGCGTGGGCGACGGCAGTGTGACTTTCGCCGTGCGCGTCGTCGTACTTTGCAAATAAGAAAAATCCGGCGCGGTGATCGGCGCAGCAGCAGAGAGGCGGCCCGTGGTCACGACGTTTTTGGGCACGTATTTCCAGCCTTGGCCACCATCGTCATGTCCATGGTCATGTCCGTGGTCATTTTCATGATCATGGTCGTTACCGGCTTGATGGTCGCTACCCTGCCCGCCAGGCAACGCCCCCGGCGGCGCCACAAAGGCCTGCTTCACGTCACCTTCACGGATGTCAACCCCCGAGAGGCCCTGCACAAAATCGATCCACCAGTTTTCGCGGCGGAATTCGCCGTCTACGACCACCTCAAAACCGCAGGCTTCCTGCTGGTACACAGCGGCGGCAATCGCCGCGTCTTCAGCGGCGCGCAAGGCAGCTTTGCTGGATGCACCGGCTTGAAAACTGCTGCGCGCTGCCAGCAATTCAGCCGGGCGTAGCAAGCTGCCCACCTGGTCGGCTCGGAAAAATGGTTTTGTCATGGGTTCAATCAAAAAAAAAGGCACGTCAATTGCGACGCGCCTTAAATCATTCAAGGATCACTTTTG
>JANOXL010000141.1:0-6361 GCA_031418395.1 Rhodoferax sp.
CGATCACGACCATGACCACGCCCACGGTGAACATGGTCATCAAGGCCATGAAAGCCATGAGGGCCACCACCATGCCGAAGGTGAACACTGCGACCACCCTTCCCACGCCAAAGAGCACGGCAACGCGGGCCACGGTCACCATCACCACCACGACGATGACGTGAAGAGTTTCGTGTTCAGATCAGACCGTGCTTTTGACGCCGCCAAACTCGAAGACTTTTTGGGTGCAATCGTCAACATCTATGGCCCACGCATGTTGCGTTACAAGGGCGTGCTGAACATGAAGGGCACCGACCGCAAGGTGATCTTCCAAGGCGTCCACCAGTTGATGGGCAGCGACCTGGGGCCCCTGTGGGCCGAGGGCGAAAAACGTGTCAACAAGATGGTGTTTATCGGCATCGACCTGCCTAAAGACATCTTTTTGCAGGGCATGGAGCAGTGCCTGGTTTGAGCCTTCGTCCCCGGCGGCCCGGCACGGGCCTGCGCAATTTGTCACAAATCCAGCATCAAACGGGCTCTACCGGCACCGATTCAGGGGGGCGTGGCTGTCTTGATTTTGCAACTGGCGGGTTTTGCCTTGGGAAACCTGTACACTCGCGCGCCGGTGAAAAGTCTGACGATCACCGCACAAAACCACGCCGGAGGTTGTCGATTGGGTCTCCATTTGGGCGTATAAGCTGGAAGGTGCCAAGAGGATCAAACGCCTCGGGCAATTTCGGCCCATGATTGACTTTAGTTTGTAAAGCGGTTCGTTGGCCGCACCTGGGCTGCAGTGGTGGCCCCGTCAGGAGAACAGAATTGAAAGCATCAGCAGGTAAAGGCAAGGCGGTGAAATCCGCAGTAAAAAATGGCGGTAAGGCGGTCGGCAAAGCGCTCGGCAAGGGAAAAATGCCGGTTGCGGTCCCCAAGCGCAAAGCGGCGCTGGGCAAAGCGACACCGAAACCGAAACCGGTGAGCAAAACGGTCGTGAAACCAGCCACCAAGTCGCCTTCCAAACCAGGTGCAAAACCTGAAGGAAAACCCAAAACCAACGCAAAGACAGCCATCAAGCCTGCTGCAAAGCCGATTGCAAAGGTAAAAGCCAGCGTCAAACTGGTGTCCAAGCCAGTCGTCAAAGCCAAATCAAACAAAGCCGTCAAGGCATCCTCCAAAACATCAGTAAAACTGGTCGTTGCGAAAAAACCAGCGAAGGCTGCTACAAAACCTGTGTCGAAACCAACGAAACCTGCTGCCAAACCTGTCGTCAAAGCTGCGCCATCCAAAAAAATGGCGCCACCTTTTGCCGTACCCTCCGCGCCAAAAGCGTCTGCCTCTGATAAAACCAAAAAAGTGAACGTTGTCGTTGAAAAATCCCCCCCTGCGCCCGTGAAATCGGCCGCAAAAACCGTTGCAAAGACAGTGGCCAAATCCACGCCTGCACCTGTCGCTGTCGCCCCTTTGCGAGCTGTCCCTGAACCAGTCGCGCCCGTGGCTGCACCCCTACTGGCGCCTGGTGCGGTGTTTCAAAAATCGGGTCGGCCCTCATCGCGCCTGGCGCAATTGACGGTGCCATCGATGGCGCAATCCGTGGCGTCCACGGCGGCCAAATCCAGCTTTACCCAAACCACAGTCGCCCCGCTGATCACGCCGCCTTTGGCGTCTGCGGTCAAAAAGGACCCCAAACTGGCCAACAACTGGAAAACCAAGACTGCCGAACAGCTGAGCAATGCCGAGTTGATCGCCATGCCGGATTCCGAATACATGAACGAAAAACAGATGGCGGCGTTTCGCCTGAAGCTGTTGACCTTGCGTCTGGAAATCCTCAACAGTGCCGGTGAAACCACCGAGCATTTGCGTGAAGACACCGTGGTCGTACCTGACCCGGCCGACCGCGCCACGATCGAAGAGGAACATGCGCTGGAGCTGCGCACGCGTGACCGCGAACGCAAGTTGCTCAAAAAGATCGAGCAGTCCATCCACCGAATCGACTCGGGCGACTACGGGTATTGCGATGAGACCGGCGAGGCGATTGGTGTTCCCCGCCTGATCGCCCGGCCTACCGCCACCTTGTCGCTCGAGGCGCAGCAGCGGCGTGAGCTCAAGCAAAAAATGTTTGGGGATTGAGCTTGGGGCCATCGAAAGCAAATTTGACCGCCCAAACCCGCACTTGTTAAGATGTTGATCTCCATATCGGACTGAACCAGAATCTGATGGCCACCAAAGAGAACCCTGCCGGTTTGTTGTCCAAGGTGGCGAAGTTCGTCCGCAATCCGACCACCAACTGGTCGGACCTGGACAACCCGCCGTCTACTGACGCGGAAAGCGGCTATAGCAAACAGGCGCTCAAAGAGATGATTGAGCGCAAGCGGCAGAACGATTTCGTGCGCAAACGCGAGTTTGACCAACTGCGCAAACTGCGCAACCGCGACCCGAGTGCGCCGGTGGACGCGGCGGGTCGGCCATCGTTCTACCAAACCAGCATTCCGTCGAACCTGGACGAGCGCGCCCACACGCTCAAGAAAATCGACGAAATCGAAGCCCAGATGTCCAAGCAGTGGTGGAAGGGCAAGCAAATTGACGGCGCCCAGCCGGAAGGCAATTTCCCGGTGGCGAGTGCAGCCGGCGCAGCCGCTGGGGAGGGCGGTGACTTTGCCGTCACACAGCCCTCAGGCGGCAGCGCTCGTGCGGGTAGTGGCGATTTCCCCAAAACCCAGATGAGTGACGGTTTGCGGCATGAAGGCGCGCGCCGCAACCAGATGATGCCGCCGGATTTGCCCTCGGGCTTCTCCACATCGAAACTATTTGCCGAAGAGTTGAGCGACGACGCTTCCGACCCGGAGCTTGAAGAGGCCGCCATCCGGTTTGCCAATGGCGACGACGAGGGTGCTGAAAGCGGCTTGATGGACGCTTTAAAGAGCAGTGAAGGCCAAAGTGAATTTGCGCCTTTGTGGATGGCCGCGTTGTTCGATTTTTACCGCGCCACTAACCAGCCGCATAAGTTTGACAGCCTGGCGCTGGATTTTGCCGACAAAGTGGGGCGCTCGGCACCGGCCTGGATGTCGATGACCGATCAAATCAGCGCCAAAGTTGCCGAAGAAATCGAGCGCACCCGTCCGCAAGGCCTGCGCGCCAAGGCGATTTGGGAGTCGCCACCGGTGCTGAGCCTGGCGGCCATGGGTGAATTGCACCTGGCGCTGGCCAATGCGCCCAGCCCCTGGCATCTGAATTGGAGCGGCCTGCAAGAAATCCTCCCCGATGCGCTAAGGATGCTTTCCAGTTTGTTTGCGAACTGGTGTACACAACCGGTCAGCCTGCATTTCGAAGGCGCCAGTACTTTGGATCGTGTGCTCAAAGCCTGTACGCCCTCAGGTAGCAAAACCGTCAACACCTTGTGGTGGCGTTTGCGCATGGATGGCCTGCGCATCATGCGTTTGCAAGACGAGTTTGAACTGGTGGCGCTGGACTACTGCGTGACCTACGAAGTCTCGCCACCAGCCTGGGCGGATGCCGCGTGCGAATACCTTGTCGATGGCGTTCAGGTCACAGGCACGCCACTGGCCGAATCGGTACATACCCATTCTGCTTCGCTGCGCACCGATCCGCCAGACCATGCGTACACCGTTCCCGCCGGCATGGAAGACGTGCCCGCCGTAGTGATTGAACTGGCTGGCGAAATATTGGGGGACGCCGCTGAGGCCCTGCAGCGCCTGGAATCGGGTCGCCACCAGGGTGTAGGCCGTCTGGTGGTGTCTTGCGCCAAACTGATCCGTGTCGATTTCTCCGCAGCGGGCAGTATCCTCAATTGGGTTGCCAACCGCGAAGAAGAAGGCTGCCATGTGCAGTTTCGCGAAGTTCACCGTTTGGTGGGTGCGTTTTTCAACGTCATCGGGATCAACGAACACGCCAAAGTGGTGCTGCGCGCCAATTGAAAGCACTTTCTAGCTGACCCGCGCGAACCAGCTTCGCCGCAGCCTGGGTCTTTGGCGGCGTCACGGCAACAGCCGGGCGTCAGTCGATACGCTTCAAGAAGTTTTTTAGAACCCTTTCGGAAACCCTATGGAACAATTTCACGGAACCACGATCATCAGTGTGCGGCGCAAAACCGCCACCGGCTGGGACGTCGCCATTGGCGGCGATGGCCAGGTCACACTGGGCAACATCGTGGTCAAAGGTACTGCGCGCAAAGTCAGGAAGCTGTATCACAACAAGGTACTGGCCGGTTTTGCTGGCGCCACGGCGGACGCGTTTACTTTGTTTGAGCGTTTCGAAGCCAAACTCGAAAAACACCAAGGCAACCTGACCCGTGCAGCGATTGAGCTCACCAAAGACTGGCGCACGGACCGCGTTTTGCGCCGTCTGGAGGCGATGCTGGCCGTCGCGGACAAAGAGGTTTCGCTGATCATCACCGGCAATGGCGATGTGCTGGAGCCTGAAAAAGGCATCGTGACCATCGGCTCCGGCGGCGCATTTGCGCAGGCTGCAGCAATTGCCCTCCTGGAACACACCGAATTGAGCGCCGAGCAGATCGTCAAGAAATCACTTGAGATCGCCGGAGAACTGTGCATTTATACGAATATGAACCATATCATCGAGACCCTGCCATGACGCCCCAGCAAATCGTCGCCGAGCTGGACAAACACATCGTCGGCCAGCACCTGGCCAAACGTGCCGTGGCCATAGCACTGCGCAACCGCTGGCGCAGGCAGCAGGTCGAACCCGGCTTGCGCGGCGAAATTACGCCGAAAAACATCCTGATGATCGGCCCCACGGGCGTCGGTAAAACCGAGATTGCGCGGCGCCTGGCCCGTTTGGCGGACGCGCCCTTCATCAAGGTCGAGGCTACCAAGTTCACCGAAGTGGGCTACGTAGGCAAAGACGTGGACGCGATCATTCGCGATCTGGCCGATGTGGCCGTCAAACAAACCCGAGTAGCCGAGATGGCCAAGGTGCGCCTTCGCGCCGAAGACGCCGCCGAAGAGCGGATTTTGGACATCTTGATCCCCGGTCCGAGGCACGACGCGGGCAACTTGCAAACCTCAGACACGCCTGAAAGCACAGCGCGCCAGACCTTCCGCAAAAAGCTGCGCGAAGGCCAGTTGGCCGACCGGGAGATCGAGATGGACGTGGCTCACACCGCGCCACAACTCGAAATCATGGGCCCGGCGGGCATGGAGGAGATGACTGAACAACTGCGCGGCATGTTTGGCCAGATGGGTAAAGACAAGCGGCAAACCCGCAAACTCAAGATCAGCGAAGCCTTGAAACTCGCCGCTGATGAGGAGGCTGCCAAACTCGTGAATGAAGAAGAAATCAAGACCCATGCGATCCAGATGCTGGAGCAAAACGGTATCGTGTTTATTGACGAGATCGACAAGGTCACTTCGCGCAGCGAGGGCAGTGGCGGTGCCGAGGTGTCGCGCCAGGGTGTGCAGCGCGACCTGCTGCCGCTGGTCGAAGGTACTTCGGTGTCGACCAAGTATGGGGTGGTGAAAACCGACCACATTTTGTTCATTGCCTCAGGCGCATTCCACCTCTCCAAACCCAGCGACTTGATTCCCGAGCTGCAAGGCCGGTTTCCTATCCGGGTGGAGTTGCAGTCGCTCTCGGTGCAGGATTTTGAAGCCATCTTGACGCAGACCCATGCCTCATTGGTCAAGCAGTACCAAGCACTTCTTGCTACTGAAAACGTCGTCATTGAATTCACGCCCCAAGGCATTGAACGCCTGGCCAACATCGCTTTTGATGTCAACGAGCGCACCGAAAACATCGGTGCGCGGCGGCTTTCGACGGTGATGGAGCGCCTGCTGGACGAGGTAAGTTACAACGCTACCAACCTGGCAGGGCAAACGATCACCGTGGACGCGAGCTACGTTGATGCGCGCCTGGGTGAACTCAGCATGAACGAAGACCTGTCGCGGTACATACTTTAAGAAAATTGTTGACACAAGAGTTAACAACAAAACCTCTAGCAAAAAATTTCTTGCTATAATATATGTAGCGTAATATGTAATTAATACGAGACCTAGAGGTCAATACTTCGTAAATCGCGAAATTTCCGCCTAATTTCTGCCGAAAATTAACATGGGTGTTAATTATATAGTTGAGATTGCAAACTGTTCAACAGCCTGTTGATGTGCTGTTTGATGGCTTGCGTTTCGGCGTGATTGCAGTTTGGTATTCGTCGCCCGAGTGCTCAATACGCACAGGTCGTCCGCAAGTTGTCTGCCTGTGTGCGGCATGGATCCGGCGATCGCGTCCGCCTCGGCATCTGTGAGGCGTCCCAGGCCACGCAGTCCGTTGCGGCTGGTCGGTTTGACCCGCAATTTCCGATCCGAATTGACCGGGCCACCCAAGTCAAACCAGGTTTTGCCATCAAAGTACG
>JANOXL010000142.1:0-2270 GCA_031418395.1 Rhodoferax sp.
ACCGCCTGGCCTGCGCCTGGTTGATCCGGCGGTTTATTGACCAAAAAGCGCAGTTCGTGTGGCTGGCGCACGTGGCCCAAGTGCCCAAAAGTTTGATTGGTTTTGACTACGATGGCGCGCGTTTCACCCACGTGGGCAAACGCGTGAGTTTTGAAGTGCTGGTGGCCAGCTTCAACCTGGAACAAGACCCGCGCCTGCAACCCATCGCCCAAGCCGTGCATTACCTCGATGCGGGTGGCATGCCCGCCGCGCTGGCCACCGGGCTCGAAGCGATTTTGAGCGGCCTGCGCGAAATGCACGCGGATGATGACGCGCTGCTGGCCGCTGCCGCCGCCGTGTTTGACGCGCTGTATGCGACACCGCCCTCCCCATCCATTGCCGCCAAGGACTGACCCATGACGAGCCCGCTCGACCGCCCCGCCCCCGTCAGCTTCGCCCAGGCCTTTTGGTACTGGCTGCGATTGGGTTTCATCAGTTTTGGTGGCCCCGCCGGGCAGATTGCCATCATGCACACCGAGTTGGTGGAGCAAAAACGCTGGATCAGCGAGAAGCGCTTCTTGCACGCGCTGAATTACTGCATGCTCTTGCCCGGCCCGGAGGCGCAGCAGCTCGCCATTTACATCGGCTGGCTCATGCACCGCACCTGGGGTGGCATCGTGGCGGGCACGTTGTTTGTGTTGCCCTCGCTGTTTATCTTGATTGCGCTGTCGTGGATTTACCTGGCCTTTGGCTCAATGCCCGTGGTGGCCGGCATTTTCTACGGCATCAAACCGGCGGTGACGGCGCTGGTGTTGCACGCCGCGCACCGCATTGGCAGCCGGGCACTCAAAAATAACTGCCTGTGGGCGATTGCCGCAGCCGCGTTTGTTGCCATCTTCGCGCTGAACGTGCCCTTTCCCGTCATCGTACTGGTCGCCGCGTTGACCGGATATGTCGGTGGTCGCCTTTACCCGCAGATCTTTGCCGTGGGTGGCGGCCACGGTGCGGCCAAAACAAGTTATGGCCCGGCGCTGATTGACGACGACACGCCCACACCGACCCACGCGATCTTCACCCGTGCTGGTTTGGTCAAAATTTTTGTGATCGGTCTGGTGCTGTGGGGCGTGGTGTTTGGCGTTTTGGTGGCGTCGGTGGGCATGCAGGGTGTACTCACCCAAATGGCCTGGTTTTTCACCAAAGCCGCATTGTTGACCTTTGGCGGCGCGTATGCGGTGCTCCCTTATGTGTACCAAGGCGCGGTGGAAAACCACCAGTGGTTGACCGCTGCGCAGATGATCGACGGCCTGGCTTTGGGCGAAACCACGCCTGGCCCGCTGATCATGGTGGTGGCCTTTGTTGGTTTTGTAGGCGGCTGGGCCAAGCAGTTGTTTGGCCCGGAGTCGATGTTTCTCGCCGGCGCAGCGGCGGCTACCGTAGTGACCTATTTCACCTTTTTGCCCTCCTTCGTTTTCATCCTCGCAGGTGGCCCGTTCATCGAGACGACCCACGGCAATTTGAAATTCACCGCGCCACTCACTGCCATTACCGCAGCCGTGGTGGGTGTGATCGCCAACCTCGCGCTGTTTTTCGCCTACCACGTGTGGTGGCCGCAAGGTTTCTCGGGCAGCCTGCTCAACGGTTTTGACGCGGTGTCTGCCTTGATCACGCTGGCCGCCGCCGTGGCACTTTTCAAATACAAAGTTGGCGTCATCAAGTTGATCGCTGCTTGCGCCGTGGCGGGCTTGGTCTGGAAACTTTTAACTTGAGCACGCAAAAAGGAGAGTGTGATGCCCCTGCTAATTTTCCTGCTCGGCTTGCGCAAACCGGCACTTTGGCTGTTTGCCCTGTGTGAGCGGCACGTCAGCCGCAGGCTGCTCCAAGTATGCGAGCAACGCAAGATTCTCTATACACAACGAGCGCCCGGTCGCTTGAACTCAGTGGAACGCCGCACGGTGATTCAAGCCCGGTCTTGCCTACACGCTTCTATGCAACCCGCAACCCATCCCCCACTACACAACCCCAAGGAGAATGACATGAGCGATATCAACGTCAACGAACTCGCGCTGTGGCGCAAAGCCGGTTTTGAACACGTCCTCATCGATGTGCGGCGCGACATCAAACGCGCTGCAGAGGCCGATGAGATCAGTGGCGGCCAGTGGCACAACCCGGCCGCCTGGCTGGAGTGGAAAGACGCCGTCGCGGCCACCGCGCCGGGCCAGCCGGTCGTGGTTTATTGCGCCTACGGGCACGAGCTCAGCCAGGCGCTGGCCGCCTGCCTGCGAGCGCTTGGG
>JANOXL010000143.1:0-2356 GCA_031418395.1 Rhodoferax sp.
ATTGCCGTGGTGCCGCTCACCATTCCCTTGCTGACGGGTCCGGCCACCATGTCAACGGTGGTGATTTATGCCGAAAAAGCCAAAACTTTTTGGCAGCTTGGCACGCTGGTGGGCTACGGCGTGGTCATTGGCCTGGTCACCGCCCTGTGCTTTTCGCTGGCACAGCCCATTGCGAAACTGCTGGGCAAAACCGGCATCAACGTCATGACCCGCCTCATGGGCCTGATTTTGGCCGCGCTGGCGGTAGAGGTAATGTCGGATGGGCTAGTGAAGTTGTTTCCAATATTGTCGCGTACAAATTAGATTTAAATGCTACTTTTGATGATAATAATGTCAGTATTTATCTAATATTAGTAGCAAATATATTAATAAATTAGAGACCTAATAACGAAAATTCTTACTCAATATAATTTAGTAATATTTATTGATGTTATTTTTGCGAAGCTGACGATCAAGCAGCTTTGGCTTGCGCCTGCACCAGCTTCACCACCTGATTACTCGTATTGCGCAGGCGCTGGGCCAGCAACTGGGTGAGTTTGACCAGCAGTTTCGCGCCAATGGCAGGGTGTTCGCGGATCAGATGGGCGATGGTGGTGCGGGTCAGCACACCGGCTTGGACGGCGTCGATGGCCGTGCAGGTGGCGTAACGCGGTGAGCCGTCGAGCATCGACATCTCGCCCACTGCCGCACCGAACGTGATGACGGCCAGGCGCGAAGCGGCGCCGGTTTCGTCAGCTTTGCAGACGTCGACCGTGCCGCTGAGCAACAGCAGCATCCAGTCGCCCACATCGCCCTCTTTGATGAGCACCTGACCGGCAGCGGCATGCACTTTGGGCATCAAGGCCCCGAGTGTGGCGGCCTCCTGCGGCGTGAGGTCGTCAATCAGTGCCGCGCTGTGCGCCCACTGGGCGGCGCGGATGGGCAGGTCGTCACACACGCCGTCAAGTTTCAGCCCAGCCAGAGCGAGGCTGATTTCCGATGCGGCTGCGCCAGACGAAGCGGCGGTCAATTCAGTGTCTCGCCCGGCAACAGGAGGTGACAAAGCGCCTGAGGTATGAGAACAGACGGCGCCCGGACCGACATCCACATTTCTTCAGACCGCCTCATGAGGGCAGTTGGCGCAGCCAGGCGTCCAGCTCCGCCATCGCGGCCTCGGTGGCGAGGGTCAGTGCCCGCACACCACCGGGCGCATCGGCGGTGGGCGCGGGGCGCTGCACCCGGATGACCCGCTGCGCGATGAGACGTTCGCCCTGCAGGCTGGCCTGCGTGACGCTGACACGCAAGCGCACCAGGCCGCTGCTGGCCGAGGGCGACTCAAACACCTGACTGAATTCTTCCAGCTCCAGCCGAACCTGTCGGGGCGTTGCCGTGCCCGCGGCACTTGCCGCAATGTCACCGCTGGCCAAAATGGCGCGTGTCGCCCCCAGTTGCGCCCGTGCCTGCTGACGCACCAACTGAGCGGGCGGCATGCTCCAGCGCGCTTGCGCATACGGGTAGAGGGCCTGCGCGTCGGCATAGGCCAGGCGGTACAAAACGGCCGTGCCCTCCAAAGCGGCGCTGGTTTCGACCTCGGTCAAAATCAACGCGGCTTGTTGTGCAGTGGCCGCGCCTGTGGTTTCGCGCACCGCGCCGGGGCCGAAATCGTAGCTGACTGACGGCCGGGGTTTGTCCGGCAAGGCGCAGCCCGCCACCCACACGGATATTGCAAGAATAAGTACGTTTAGCCTTGCTTTACCTGCGCAAAAAGCTACTTTACGGATGGCAAAAATCATTCAAAATCCAGTCTCTGGCAAAAGGGTGTCGAGAACAGCTGTCGTTGGGCATTCGTCGTTCTGGCGCGCTAAAGCCTCAAGGTTTGGACGCCGGCACACTGAAGCCCGGCTCGCCCGGACCCGGTGGCACAGCGCCATTGCCGTACAAAAGCGCCTGCGGGTTGTCATTCAAAACGCTGGCACTTCGGCCGACCTGGCGCAGCGCTTTGGCGGTGTCGTCTGCGGTGCGGTTGACACGCGGCAGGGTGTTGGCGATGACGTTTTGACCCAGCTGGTTCAGCGCCTGGGCACCTTCACCCAGTTTGTCCAGCGCGCCGCCAGGTTGGGTGAGGGTTTGCGCGGTCTGGCGGAACTCCTGGGCGGTGGCCCGGGCTTCGTCGGCAGTTGCGCCCACGCGCTCGGACGTGCCTTGCAAGGACTTCATGGTGGCGCTCATTTCATCGACCAGTTTGGGTAGGTTCATTTTCTCGGGGCCAAACTGGAAATCCATCACCCGGTTGGCGTTGGCGGTGAATTGCTGCAGCGAGTTGGCCGCCTGGCCAAACCCTTTGGCGGTCTGGCTCATATCTTTGGCGGTCTGGCCG
>JANOXL010000144.1:0-4332 GCA_031418395.1 Rhodoferax sp.
CGACCATGCCATACACCGTCAACACGCTTGATGAGCACGTCGACATGCTGATGGTTTGCCACCACCTCGACGCAAGCATTGCCGAAGACCTGGCCTTTGCCGAAAGCCGCATCCGCAAGGAAACCATTGCCGCAGAAGACGTGCTGCATGACCTGGGCGCCATCAGCATGATGAGCTCTGACAGCCAGGCCATGGGCCGCGTGGGCGAAGTCATCATTCGCACCTGGCAGACAGCACACAAAATGAAGGAGCAACGTGGCTGGCTGGCCCCGCCCTCCAGCACACTGCACAGCGCTGCGCACGACGCACAGCACAAAACAAGCAACGACAACTTCCGTGCGCGGCGCTACATCGCGAAATACACCTTAAACCCCGCCATCGCCCACGGCATCGCGCATGAAGTCGGCAGCGTCGAGGTTGGCAAATGGGCTGATCTGGTGGTCTGGAAACCGGCGCTCTTCGGCATCAAGCCGGCTCTGGTGATCAAAGGCGGCTTCATCGCCCTGGCCGCGATGGGCGACGCCAACGCCTCCATCCCAACGCCGCAACCGGTGCATTACCGTCCGATGTTTGGCGCTTTTGGAGGTGCCATCACGCGGGGTTCACTCACCTTTGTCTCGCAAGCAGGGCTGAAAGCCGGTGTCAAGGAAAAATTCGGTTTGGCCAAAACGCTCAGCGCCGTCAAAAACATACGCGGCGTGCGCAAGCAGCATATGGTTCACAACAGTTACTTGCCCAAAATGTCCATCGACGCGCAGACCTACGCGGTGCATGCCGATGGCCAGTTGCTCACCTGTGAGCCCGCCAAAAGCCTGCCGATGGCACAGCGTTACTTCTTGTTTTGAGGTGTCGTTTTTTATGCTTCAGATTTCCAAACTCATTGCCAAAGGCGCCGGACTGGCCCCGGTGCTTTTGAAACGCGCCGCGTCCGTGGAACTGGACTGGGATCTGCGTCAAAAGAGCCGGTTTGAAGCGATCGACTCAAGTGGTCGCCAGCTTGGCGTCTTTCTGGCACGCGGCTGCGTGGTCCGCGGCGGCGATGTGTTGGTGGCAGAAGACGGCTCCTTGGTCCGTGTCATCGCCGCGCCACAGGCGGTGCTGCGCATCGAGCATTGCACCGAGCACGGCACACCCTTTGATCTGATCCGCGCGGCCTACCATTTGGGCAATCGCCACGTGCCGATTGAGCTTAAACCCAAGCACTTGCAAATCGAACCTGACCACGTGCTGGAAGACCTGTTGCGCGCCATGCACTTGATCGTCCACCGGATAGAGGCTGCTTTCGAGCCCGAGAGCGGTGCATATACGAGTGGTACTCATTCGAGCGGCACACACGGGCATCCCAACGAACATGATCATGCCGCGCAAGGGCATGCACCGCACGGCCACGCCAATGAGCACGCGCATGACCACGGTCACGGCCACGGCCATCACCACTGAATCGCCACGACGCTCTGCCATCACCGTGCAGCAAGACGCAAGTTTGCTGCAGTTGATGTGGCTGGCCTCGCCCGCCTTGCCGATTGGTGGCTTTTCTTATTCAGAAGGGCTGGAGTCTTTCGTCCACCATCTGGACGAAGGCATTGAAGCTGCGACTGTTGAAACGCTTCTTGTCGAATGGTTGCACGATCAACTCCATCAAAGCCTCGCCAAGGCCGATTTAACCGTCGTCGGCCAGGCCATTCGCGCTTGGCGCAGCGGCGATCTGGAAAAAGTCCAGACGCTCAATGACTGGCTTCTGCATACCCGTGAAACGGCCGAATTCCGCGCGCAAACCGAGCAAATGGGGCGCTCGTTGCTGGAATGGTTGCGCAACCACACCACGGCCAGCGCGGCAAACATTGACGCTGCTGCACACATGCAACCCAGTTACCCCATCGCTTTCGCCCTCGCTGCAGGCAGCACACAGGCCGCGCTGCGCGATTGCCTTTTGGCCTACACCTTTGGATGGGCTGAAAACATGGTGCAGGCCGCGATTAAATCCGTGCCGCTGGGGCAAAGCGCCGGGCAGCGCATACTGTCTGCATTGGCGGCAGACATCCCCTTTGCGGTGGACCACGCACTGGCCTTGGGAGACGGCGAGCGCCAGGCGTTCTCGCCGATGTTGGCGATTCGCAGCAGCCAGCATGAGGTCCAGTATTCACGCCTCTTCCGCTCCTGATTTCACCTTTTTTTTGACACCCGCCTCCTGTTTTTCAAAGCGACATCAAGCATCATGAGCTCACTTCATCACATCAAAAATCGCACCAAAAAATTGCCCCCCTTACGCGTCGGCATTGGCGGCCCGGTCGGCTCTGGCAAAACCACGCTCTTGGAGATGTTGTGCAAAACCATGCGTGACAAATACGATCTGGTAGCCATCACGAACGACATCTACACCAAGGAAGATCAGCGCATTCTCACCGTGAGCGGCGCGCTCGCGGCCGAACGCATCATGGGCGTGGAAACCGGCGGCTGCCCCCACACGGCCATTCGTGAAGATGCCTCGATCAACCTCGAAGCCATCGACCGAATGCTCGAAGATTTTCCCAATGCCGACATCGTCTTTGTCGAGAGCGGCGGCGACAACCTGGCCGCCACCTTCAGCCCCGAACTCTCGGATTTAACGATCTACGTCATCGACGTCGCGGCCGGTGAAAAGATCCCCCGCAAAGGCGGCCCCGGCATCACCAAGAGCGACCTGTTCGTCATCAACAAAACCGACCTCGCGCCCTACGTGGGCGCAGATTTAGGTGTTATGCAGGCCGATACCACCCGCATGCGCACCTCCGCCAAAGGGCTCAAACCCTTTGTCATGACCAATCTTAAAACCCAAGACGGCCTTGCACAGGTGGTGGAATTCATCGAGAGCCGGGGGATGTTGAGCGCGTAGTTTGGGGGCTTGGTACCTTGATCCTTTTGCGACGACATTGTCGGCGCCGCGCAGCGTGCCGAATGTTGCAGTGAAGCGGTGCAGAGAGGACGACGAACCACAAATTGTCGATTTCAACGTTTAGCGATAGCTATACTTTGTATAGCTAAATATATATATATCACCTGATCTAGAGCTCAATTTTTCGTAAATTTATGAAAGTCAACCTGAATTTGGCTAATAATTAACATGGGAGTTAATTATTGAAATTGCACCAAGTCGCCCCCTCCCTGAGCGCCCAGCGCGCCAAATTCGACGATCTTGCCGCGCAGTTAAAATATGCCCCATGGAAGCTTGGCCGAGCGGTTTAAGGCACCGGTCTTGAAAACCGGCGAGGGTTTATCCCCTCCGTGAGTTCGAATCTCACAGCTTCCGCCAAATGCGCTTTGGCACTTACATTCCCCCCTTACAAAAAGCTAGATAAAACCGCCATTTGTGGCTAGACTAGGGCTTGCCAACAGGCAATTTTGGAGGGACAAACATGGCAAATCAACCGCCGCAGGCGTTTATGGATACGGTACAGATCGTCAGCGAAGACGACGTGTCGGTGCCCAATACGGGTGCCAAAGAAGCAGATTTCGAAGCCACTGTGCAAATAGAAGGTGGCGTCTGGCCCGAATCACCAGATTTTCAAAGCAGCGAGACCGCGTCACTGTTTGCCGGCACGCAACCCGCCAAACTGAGCGTGGTCTGAGCTTGGTCTGAGCTTGGTTTAAGTGTGATTCAGGCGGCTTGTGTTGTCGATTTTTAAATCCGTGCGCGGGCCCGCTTCAGGGCAGGAATAGACCTTGCAAGTCGTTCAAAAAATCAAAACCGCGAACGGTCGGACGCACTTGTGTGAAGTCCCGCTCAATCAGACCCTTCTTCTCGGCTTCCTCAAGCCCTTGCTGAATCGCCGTAAGCGCCAAACCCGTTCGCTCTGAAAACTGTGCCAGCGAAAAGCCGCTTTTCAGGCGCAGCGCGTTGAGCATGAATTCAAACGGCAGGTCAGCGCGCGGCACCTCGATGTCTTGCGCCACACCGGCGCCCGCCAGTGCGCGCTCCATGTATTGGCGTGGCTCGCGGTACCGCACCTGGCGCTGGATGCGATGCGCAAAACTCAGTTTACTGTGGGCGCCGGCACCGATGCCCAGATAGTCGCCAAATTGCCAATAATTGAGGTTGTGCCAACAGCGGTGGCCGTCGCTCGCGTAGGCTGAAACTTCATAACGCTGCAGCACTGCGGCGCCGGTCATGTCAGTGATCAGATCCAGCATTTCGTAGGCCGTGTCGTCGGGCGGCAAAGACGGTGGGTATTTGGCAAACACGGTGTTGGGCTCCACGGTCAGGTGGTAGATCGAGATGTGGGGTGGTTTCAAGCCCAAGGCGGTCTTTACGTCGTCGGCCAAACTCGCGAGGGTTTGGCCGGGCAGCGCGTACAT
>JANOXL010000145.1:0-5308 GCA_031418395.1 Rhodoferax sp.
GGCTGCACACTGCCCAAAAACACGCCGAGCAATACCGAACACGCACCCATCGCCAGCGGCAATTTCATGAAGGGGTAAATGGCGAAAACCACAGCTGTGCAGGCCATCGCCGTGGCCAACACCTGCCACTCCCGCACCTTCGCCGCCACCAGGGGCAGCGCCACCCGCACCAGGGTGGCCGAGATGGCAAATGCGCCCAAGATTGCGCCGATCACCGAGGCGCTGAATCCGCGCTCGTGGCCAATCACCGGCACCATGAAGGTGTGTACATCCCAACACGCGGCCAGCACGATGTTGATCAGCATCAGGCGGCGAAACTGTGGCTCCTTGAGCAAATCCCAAGCGCGTTTGGGCGGCGCGTCGGCCGGCGGTGCGGCGAGTTGGGGCAGCTCGGTGGTCTTGCGTACCCATAACCAGGTCAAGAGCGGCAAAATCGCCATCAGCAAAAACGCGCCGCGAAAACCGTTGGTATCCGCCGCCTTGCCGCCCAGCCACACACCTGCGTGGTCGATGAGCAAACCCGCCGTCAGCGGCCCGACGAAGTTCGACACCGCAGGGCCAATGGCCAGCCAGCTGAAGACTTTTTTAAGCTCGGTCGGACTCGCCGCCGCGCGCCCTACATGGCGCTGCAAACTGATCGACACCGCCCCGACCGCGCCGCCTGTGAACACGGCCGTGACACACAAAACGCCAAACACGGGCCATACCACGGCCAGCGTGCAGCCCAGGCAGGCCACGAGCACGGCGATGCCGACGGGCCGCTTGAGTCCATGCGTGTCCACAAAACGCCCAATCGGCAAGGACAACAACACCTGGGTGATGGCAAACAGTGCCAACAAAACGCCCACTGCCACCGGGCTGTAGCCCTCGTGCAGTGCAAGCAAAGGCGCGGCCATTCGGATACCGGCCATGCTGGCGTGTACGCACACCTGGCCCGCAATCAGGCGGGCGAGTTCGCGGCGGGATTGGCGCAGACGGGGTTCAGTGTCGGAAGGCATTTTTCTAGGGACTACCCGTTTTCCTGAGCCTGACGAAAGGGGCTTGCCAAGGGCCCGTCCTGCGCTTGTCGAAGGAGGCCCTTCGGTCGCTTCACAACCAACAGCATCCCGGTTTCAAATTCAACCCTCATCGCCGTTTCTGTCCGCGCCGCGCTCCAGCGGAAGCAGCGCCTGCGATTGGGCATCGGGAAGCGCATCGACTTTGCGCAACGCGCGGTCCATGGCGCGGCTGCGGGTCTCGGCGCTGTCGATAGTGTTGAGCACCGTTTGCGCCTGGGTTTTGACTTTGGCCAGCACCTCGCCAAATTTTCCAAACTCGTTTTTCACAGCGCCCAGCACCTGCCAGACCTCTGACGAGCGTTTCTCCAGTGCCAAGGTCCTGAAGCCCATTTGCAAGCTCGATAACATGGCCAAAAGTGTGGTCGGCCCTGCCAGCGTGATGCGGTACTCGCGTTGCAGCGCTTCCATCAAACCGGGGCGACGCAACACCTCGGCGTACAGGCCTTCGGTGGGCAAAAACAAAATCGCAAAATCGGTGGTGTACGGCGGCTCCACGTATTTTTCAGCGATGGATTTGGCCTCTAGCCGGATGCGCGCTTCCAGCGCCTTGCCAGCCGCTTCCGCCGCCGCCACATCGGCGCGGCCCTGCGCGTCGAGCAAGCGCTCGTAATCTTCGTTGGGGAATTTCGCGTCAATCGGCAGCCATAGCGGCGCGCCGTCATCCGCCTTGCCAGGCAGCTTGATGGCGAAATCGACGACGTTTTTGTTGCCGGGCCGGGTGGCGATTTGCGCAGCATATTGGTCCGGCACGAAGACCTGCTCCAACAACGCCGCCAGTTGCGCTTCGCCAAAAATTCCCCGGGTTTTGACATTGGTGAGCAAGTGTTTCAAGTCGCCCACGCCCTGCGCCAGCGTTTGCATTTCGCCCAGGCCTTTGTGGACTTGCTCGAGCCGGTCGGCGACTTGTTTGAAACTCTCCCCCAGGCGGGCTTGCAGCGTGGTTTGCAGCTTTTCATCGACCGTGGCGCGCATCTCGTCAAGTTTGGCGGCGTTGGTGGTTTGCAGCTGGGCGAGTTGTTTTTCCAGCGTTTCGCGTACTTCGTTCAAGCGGCGGGCGTTGGACTCGCTCAAAGCCGAGAGCTGCGCTGTCAATGTATCGGACACACTTTTTTGCAGCCCCGCCAGTTGCTGGCCAAAGCCGCCGATCTGCACGTTGAGCGTATCGGTCAGGCTTTTTTGCAAGAGCGTGAGTTGCTGCCCAAACGCGTCGATCTGGGTGTTTTGCGTGCGGGTGGCTTCCGAGCTTTGCGCGACCAGGGTCTGCTGGAACGTGGCCAGCGACTGCGTCAACTCCTGGCGACCGCCACGAGCGGACTCGGTGATTTCGCGACGCAGCTCGCGCTCCAGGCGTTCATTCGCCTGTTGCAAAGCGGCTTGCAGCGTAGCCTGCGTGGCGGTCAGGGCTTCGAGCGTGGCCTGATGTCGCTGTGTTTGTTCGGCCTGGATGGCCTGTTGGGCTTTTTCAGCTTCGGCGCTGGCACCCGATTTGCGAAACACCAGCCACAACAGCAAGGCGATACACAACAAATTGCCCAGGGCCACTACAACTTGAAAGCCCATTTTCAAGTTCCCCCAATCGGGCGAATCAGGCAAACGCGTAGTCCCGCGCGCCCAGACGCGCTTGTGCAGCGAGGTATTCCCGTTTGAGGCGCGCTACAAATTCCGCTGTGGGCACGACTTTGTCGACCGCGTTGATGC
This sequence comes from Rhodoferax sp., assembly GCA_031418395.1. Classification (GTDB taxonomy): domain Bacteria; phylum Pseudomonadota; class Gammaproteobacteria; order Burkholderiales; family Burkholderiaceae_C; genus JANYCG01. Next base: position 2,757 of record JANOXL010000145.1, read on the forward strand.
CCTGCCCGCAGCCCCAGATGTCTTTCCAGGCTTTGGTCTTGTCGCCGCCAAAATTCATCTTGCTCGGGTCACTGGTGGGCAGGTTATCCGGGTCCATGCCGGCGTTGCGGATGCTCGGCGCAAGGTAGTTGCCATGCACGCCCGTGAAGAGGTTGCTGTAGACGATGTCGTCAGAGTTGCTGTCGACAATGGCCTGTTTGTAGCCGTCAGAGGCGCGGGCTACTTCAGAGGCAATAAAAGCCGAGCCGATGTAGCCGAAATCGGCACCCATGGCTTGCGCGGCCAACACGGCGTCACCGGTGGAGATGGCGCCGCTTAAGGCGATGGGGCCGTCAAACCATTGGCGAATCTCCTGCACCAGCGCAAACGGGCTTTTTACACCCGCGTGGCCGCCTGCACCTGCGGCCACGGCGATGAGGCCGTCGGCACCCTTCTCGATGGCTTTGCGGGCGTGTTTGTTGTTGATCACGTCGTGCAGCACCACACCGCCGTAGCTGTGCGCGGCGGCGTTGATGTCTTCGCGCGCGCCCAAGGAGGTGATGATGATCGGCACTTTGTACTTCACACACATCGCCATGTCGTGCTCAAGACGGTCGTTGCTTTTGTGAACGATCTGGTTGATCGCGTAGGGCGCCGCCGGGCGCGCCGCATGGGCTTCGTTGTAGGCCGCCAAGGTTTCGGTGATTTCGATCAACCACTCTTCGAGCTGCTCGGCCGGGCGTGCGTTGAGCGCGGGCATCGAGCCGACCACACCCGCAATGCACTGGGCGATCACGAGTTTGGGCGTGCTCACGATGAACAGGGGTGCGCCGATGATGGGCAGGGGCAGGTGGTTCAGCGCGCCGGGCAAACGTGACATGAAATCTCCAAAATAAATATCTACTACTTACAATATATAAGACAATTTAATTCCAGGTCTCGATAAATGTGCTTATCGCGCTCCTAAAATTAATGTTGAATATGGTCTAATTTAAATCAAATTTACTCGTAGAATCGAATATAAACCGATAAATTAACCGTCTAAAACGCCTCCAGCGCCATGGCCGTGACGCTCTGTGCGCCCTCCACAATGCTGTCGCGCACACCGGCTGCTTTGCTGAGCAAATGGTCTGCATAAAAACGCGTCGTGATAATTTTGGCCTGCATGAAAGCGGCGTCTTGCCCCGCTTTGAGTTGCTCTTGCGCTACCAGCAATGAACGCGCCAATTGCCAACCGGCCATCACATTGCCAGCGAGCATGAGGTAGGGCACGCTGCCAGCAAACACGTCGTTGGGAGACGACTTTGAACCGCCCGCAATAAAGTTCACCACGTCCACATAGGCCGCCCGCGCCGCATCCAGGCGTTTGGCCACAGCCAGCGCGTCAGCGGAACCGTTGGCCCTCAACTCAGCCACGGTTTTTTCAATCTGCTTGGCAATGCCCAACGCGGTTTGGCCACCGTCGCGCGAGGTTTTACGGCCCACCAGGTCATTCGCCTGGATGGCTGTAGTGCCTTCGTAAATCGTCAAAATTTTCGCGTCGCGGTAATACTGCGCGGCACCAGTTTCTTCAATGAAACCCATGCCGCCGTGCACCTGCACGCCCAGCGAAGTCACTTCCAGGCTCATCTCGGTGCTGTAACCTTTGACCAGCGGCACCATGAACTCATAAAACGCGGCGTTTTGTTTGCGCACGTCCGCATCCGGGTGGTGATGGGCTGCGTCATAAGCCGCTGCCGCCGTACTGGCCATGGCACGGCAACCCTCGGTGTAGGCGCGCATGGTCATCAACATGCGGCGCACGTCGGGGTGGTGGATGATCGGGGCGCTCACACTCATTGAACCATCGACCGGGCGGCTTTGCACGCGGTCACGGGCGAACTGCGCCGCCTTTTGGTACGCACGCTCGGCCACGGCGATGCCCTGCATGCCCACCGCGTAACGCGCGGCGTTCATCATGATGAACATGTATTCCAGGCCACGGTTTTCCTGGCCCACGATGTAGCCTACAGCGCCACCGTTGTCGCCGTATTGCAGCACCGCCGTGGGCGATGCCTTGATGCCCATCTTGTGTTCAATGCTGACGCAATGAACATCGTTGCGGTTGCCCAGCGAGCCGTCTTTGTTCACCATGAATTTCGGTACGACAAACAGCGAAATGCCCTTCACACCCTCGGGCGCGCCGACCACGCGGGCGAGCACCAGATGGACGATGTTCTCGGCCATGTCGTGTTCGCCGTAGGTGATGAAAATCTTCGTGCCGAAGACTTTGTAGGTGCCATCGGGAAGCGGCTCGGCGCGACTGCGCACCATCGCCAGATCAGAGCCGGCTTGCGGCTCGGTCAGGTTCATCGTGCCGGTCCACTGGCCGCTGACCAGTTTCTCCAGATAGGTCGCCTTGAGTTCGTCAGACCCTGCGGTGAGCAGCGCCTCAATCGCACCGTCTGACAAGAGCGGGCACAGCGCAAAACTCATATTCGCGCTGTTGACCATCTCAATACACGCCGCGCCAATGGTTTTGGGCAAACCCTGCCCGCCAAATTCCGCCGGGTGCTGCAAACCTTGCCAGCCGC
>JANOXL010000146.1:0-9956 GCA_031418395.1 Rhodoferax sp.
CTGATCTGACCGGGTTGCAAGGCGTCCATTACCTGCTCGAATTCAGGCACGAACATACCTGGGCTGGCCCAGCCCAGGTCGCCACCTTGCTGCGCGCTGCCGTCGCGGGAGTTCTCGCGCGCCAGGGCGGCAAAATCGGCCTGGCCGCTTTCGATTCGGCGTTTGTAATCCAGCAGTCTCTCGCGGGCTTGGGCCTCGTTCAGCGTGGCCGAAGGCAAGAGCAGGATGTGACGGGCCAGGCTTTGCCGCACGCTCATGCCGACGGCGCTTTTGTCCAGCACTTTGAGGATGTGCAAACCAGCGCCCGAACGCACCACGTCGGATATGCCGCCCGCCGCCAGGTTCTGCGTGGCCTCCAGGAACAGGGGCGCAGTGCGGTCGGCATTGCGCACGCCCATTTCACCGCCGTTGGCGCGGTCTGGCGCATCAGAGAGTTCTTTGGCAAGCGTCGCAAAGTCTTCACCGGCACGCGCCCGTTTGAGCGCTGCTTGCGCTTTGGCCTGCAAGGTGTCGAGTTGTTGCGCCGTGGCGCCCTCGGGCACAGCCACCAGGATTTGGGCGAGGTTGATTTGCACCGCGGCAGTTGCAGAGTTTGCCGCCGGGTTGGCGGCTTCTTCGCGCATAAACTGCGCAATTTCCAGATCAGACACTTTCACGCGGGAATCGACCTCGCGCTCACGCAGGCGGATCAGCGCCAACTGGTCGCGCAGCGACTCACGGTAGGCGGCCAAGCCAAAACCGTCTGCCGCCAGGCGTTTGCGCAGCTCGGGCACGTCGATCTGGTTTTGCCGCGCCACGTTTTGTTCGGCCTGATCGACCGCCAGATCGTCGATGCGAATGCCGGTTTCGCGCGCCAGTTGAAGCTGCGCCTTTTCGCTAATCATGCGCTCCAGCACCACGCGGCCAAGTTCAGCCGCACCGGGCACCGGGCGGCGCGCCAGGCTCAATTGCTGCGCCAGGCGCTGGGCTTCCACACGCACCTCGTTGTTGGTGATCGGCTCGGTATTGACGATGGCGACGATGAAGTCAACGGCGCGTTGCCCGCTTGCTGCGCCCAAGGGTGCAGCCAGGGCGCCGGTGCGGGGGGAGGTGATGGTTTGGGCTTGCACCGGCCGCAAACCTTGCGCGCTGGCAATGGCACTGCCAAGGAGCAGGCCTGTGCCCACCACAAGGGCCAATGAAGAGGTAGACAGGGTCATATCAATCGCAGGGTCAATCGTATTGGCTGAATCGGCTGGGCGGGCTGATTTGCTCGCGCAGGTATTGGTAGCGGGGTATATTGTCCTTGAGACTCTTCAGCGGGTTGCTGCCAACTCTCGCAAAACCGACAAATTCAAGCTGGAACATGATGCGCTGGTTGGCACTGGCGGTGGTGGTTTGCAATTGCTCCACCACAATGCGGCCCAGCCAACAGCCCGCATCGTATTCGAAGCCGATCACGGCATCGACCAATTTGCGGTCGGCCAGGCTGAAATTCAAGCGCCCAACGCTGTACCAGCGCCCCGGGCCTTGCCCTTGGCCTGCGCCCAAGTCGCTGCCTTTGTCGCCCCAGAAGTCGTTTAAGGGCCATTGCCAGCCGATATCGAGCTGCTCACTCGATCCTCGCTGGAAGCGGTAGGCTGAACTGATCACGCGGTAGTCACCCGGGCTGTAACGCGCGCCAATGGTCGAGCGGGTGGACTGCTCGGTACGCGGGTTGAACTGGAAGGTGGAGTCGAAGGTCCAGCGTTTGTCATAGTTCACCGTGGCGCCCAGCAGGATGTCGCTAAAGCCCGCCACTTCGCCAGTGCCGCCGGGCAGGGTGACATTCTGGTCGTTGAAGCGAAACCGCTGGGCAATGCCAAAACGCGCGGCTTCGGCGCCCGTCTCGGCGTCCAGGAGGCGAGTCGTCAGCCCCAAAGTGAGCAGGTTGTTGTCAGAAATGCGGTCGTTGCCGACAAAGGCGTTCTCGGTGTAAATCGTCGCGAAGTTGAAGTCTGTCGCGCCCGAGTCGTAGTTGGGCAGCAGGCTTTGGTCGCGAAACGGCGTGGCTACATAAAAGAGGCGTGGCTCCAGGGTTTGGGTGAAGTTTCGTCCAAAAATGCTGGCCTCACGCTCGTAAAACAGCCCACTGTCAATGCTGAAGGTGGGCACTACGCGGCTTGCGGCACGTTGCCCATTGGCCAGCGGGGCATCAAACTCGTAACTGCTGGCATGAAATTGCAACTTGGGCGTGATGTAACCCAAGGGCGCGGCCCACGTGCGGCTGACGCTGGCCAGTGCAAAGCCGCGCCGGGCGTTGGGTTGCAACGTCAAGCTGCTGTCGGATTGAAATTGCGTGTAATCGGCATCGACCGCCAGGTCAAAGCCGTTGAGATTGCTACGGGTGTATCTGCCGTAGACTTGCGGCAGCCGGTCGTAAGGCGGAACGATGGGAGCGGTAAAGTCTTGCAGGGTTTGCCACTTCAGCGCGCGCAGGCCTCCCGTGAAGTTGCCGCGCCCCCCGGTCACATGGACGTCATTGGCCAGCAGCCGCTGGGTGAGGGAGGCACCATCGCGGGTGAAGTCTTTCCAGTAGTTGTCGTCGCTGACGCGGGCGAAGTTAACCGAAAGTCCGAGGTTGCCCAGCAGGGACCATCCGGTCTTGATTTGGCCTTGGTACTGACCTGCGAGGCTCCAGCGGTCAGCGTTGCGCAGCGCGTCGCTTGGCAAGACGCTGGCGCGCACATCACCCGAGTAGTCGTTTTCAAGAAAACGGAATTCGCCGGCCAGGTCGAGGCCGCGTTTAGTCATCAGCGTGGGCGTCAGGGTCGCGTCTCGATTCGGGGCGATGTTCCAGTAATAGGGCGTAGCCAGCTCGACACCATTGACGTTGTCGACCCCCACCGTCGGCGGCAAAAACCCCGATTTGCGTTTGCCACTCAAAGGAAAACTCAGATACGGCACCGGCAAGATTGGAAACCCCTTGAAACTCAGCAACGCGCCTTGCGCCACGCCGACATCTTCTTCGTTGTCAATACTGATCTGGGCCGCTTGCAGTATCCAGTCGGGCAGCCACGAGGGACCCGGCACGCGCTGGCAGGTGGTGTAGGTGGCGTTGGTGATGACGGCGCGCTGGTCGTCCAAAAAATCGACGCGGTCGGCCTGCCCATGCGCCCTGTTTTGCAGAAACTGGTAACGCGGCGCAATGAAGAAACCTTCCGAGGCGTCGAGTTTGAGCTCCAGGTGGGGGCCTTCATAGATATTGCCTGCGCGGTTGATGCGCACATTGCCGCGTGCTTTGGCGAGGTCGTCGGGCTGGTAGTACTCAAGCCGATCAGCGCGAATGACGGTGTCACCCCGGCGCAGCTCAGCGTTGCCCTCCAACACCGAGTCCAGATCCGTGCGACCGCTGGTGCGGTCGCCCGAGAGAAAGGTCGGCTGGCGGCTGCGCACGGCTTGTGGAATCTGCTCCTGCAAACGTGGACTCATTTTGAGAATGAGCGGCTCTGGACTGACGCTGGCACCCGTCGCCGCGCTTTGCGCCTGAGCCTGAGCGCCGGGAATTTGCCACAAAACGCCCATGAGCATGGCCAGGCGGGCGCTTTGCTTCAGGGGTGTTGGCATCGGAAACGCGAAAGGGTCAATCGGGTCAATTCAAACTGCCTCTGCCAGCATCCACTTTTGAAGAAAGGGGTCGCTTGGCGTCTACAAGGATTTGCAACGGCTTTGTAGAATGGATTATCCATGAGCCAACCTGTCACGCCTCCAGCGGTCCTCTGGGCCAATCCCGCGCGGGAAACCGCATTTTTCAATTGGCTGGGCCAGATCAGCAGCCGCCATCAGCTAGAGGCCTCAACGCTTTGTATTGCTTCGGCGGATGCGAGTTTTCGCCGCTATCTGCGCATTCAAAGCGCACAAGGACCCCGCATCATCATGGATGCGCCACCCGACAAAGAGAATTCGAGGCCTTTTGTTATGGTTGCCGCCCTAATGCACCAGGCGGGGCTGAACGTGCCCGAGGTGCTCGAATGGCAGGTTACCGACGGATTTTTGCTTTTGTCCGACCTGGGTGACCAGACCATGATGGCAGCGATTGACGTGGCCCAACCCTCGGCCAACCTCGCCCTGTACCTGCAAGCGGTGGACACCCTGATCACCTGGCAACTCGCATCCCGCCCCGGCGTTTTGCCGCCGTATGACAATGCTTTGCTGCGCCGTGAACTTGAATTGTTTCCCGATTGGTATTTGGCCCAACACCGAGGCATCGCGGTCGAAGGCGGGATACGCCAGCAGCTCGATACCAGCTTCCAGCTCATTCTTGAACGCAACCTGGCCTGGCCCTCGGTTTACGTCCACCGCGATTTCATGCCGCGCAACTTGATGACCTCCATGCTTGTCGCTTCGCCTACATTGCGGCCCAGCGGAAAAACAACTTTGATCGAGGGAAGTTCACGCATTGGTGTGCTGGATTTTCAGGATGCGGTCTACGGTCCGATCACCTATGACATCGCCAGCCTGATGCGGGATGCCTTCCTCACCTGGGAGGAGGACTTCGTGCTGGAAGTCACCATCCGTTATTGGGAAAAGGCGCGCAAGGCGGGTTTGCCCGTGGGCGACGATTTTGGCGAGTTTTACAAGGCGGTGGAATGGATGGGTTTGCAGCGGCATCTCAAAATAGCCGGGATTTTTGCCCGCCTGACACTGCGCGACGGCAAACCCAAATACCTGGCCGACACGCCGCGTTTCATCGATTACATTCGCGCTACTTGCAGCCGGTATATCGAACTCAAGCCGCTGCTGCGCCTGGTCGAGAAGGTCGAAAACATACACGTTGCGCCAGGTTTTGCGTATGGCCGGGTGTAGAAGCAATCAGCCGATTGCTCCTATAAAACAAACGTAACAGGCGCCTGATTTATTAGTAGCCACATTGATGCCCCGTATCTATTGCCCGCTACCCATGTCGCCTGGCGCAGTCCTGAGTCTGCCGGACACCGCCGCCCGCCATGTACAGGTGCTGCGCCTGCAGCCGGGAGACACTTTGACGCTGTTTGACGGTGGGCTGGCAAGCCAGCACACGGCGGGTGGGGAATATGAAGCCACCATCACCCGCATGGGTCGCAGTGACGTCGATGTGAAGGTCGGAGCGCACCTGGCGGTCGAGCGAGAAAGCCACCGCGCCATCCACCTGGCGGTCGGTATGCCGGCCAACGAGCGCATGGATTGGCTGGTCGAAAAAGCAACCGAACTGGGTGTGGCTAGCATTCAGCCACTGATCACGGATCGCACGGTGTTGCGCCTCTCGGCAGAACGTGCGCAAAAAAAGCAGCAGCATTGGCAAAGTATCGCCATCGCCGCCTGCGAGCAATGTGGGCGCAATCAGGTGCCGCACATCCACCCGGTGCTGGGGTTTGCAACTTGGTTGAAGCAACCTTTGACCACACTTCGGCTGATGTTGTCGCTCGCACCGGGAAGCCAGCCGATTTTGGCTTGCCTAGGAGCGCAGACTGCGACCCAAGAGCCCGTGCTGTTTCTGTCCGGCCCCGAAGGCGGCCTGGGCCCTGACGAAGAACGGGCGGCCTTGGCGAATGGTTTTGTCGCTGCGTCTCTGGGCCCACGCGTCCTGCGCGCCGAAACTGCCGCATTGGCCGCACTGGCAACCCTTACACTGGGTGCATGACGCCACATTTGGAGCCCTGATGAACCGAAACTTGTGGCTTCTGGCTTTGTGCCAGGGTTTGTTTCTGACCAACAACGTCACCTTCATTGCCATCAATGGTTTGGTGGGTTTGAGCTTGGCTCCGATGGGCTGGATGGCCACCCTGCCGGTGATGGGTTACGTCGTCGGGGGTGCCTTGTCCACCGGTTTGGTCGCCAAAACCCAAATGCGTTTTGGGCGCAGGACTTCCTTTCAACTGGGTCTGGCCGTGGCGGTGGTGTCGGCCCTGCTGTGTACCTACGCCGCTGTCACCAAAGACTTTTGGCTTTTATGTTTCGCGACTGTTGTCGCCGGTTATTACAACGCCAACGCCTCCCTTTACCGCTTCGCTGCGGCCGAGCTGAGCGAACCGTCCTGGCGCGAAAAGGCTGTGTCTCTGGTGATGGCTGGTGGGTTACTGGGCGCGGTTTTGGGGCCCAACCTGGCGTCCGCGACGCGCAGCATGTTGGACGTGCCCTTTGCCGGCGCCTACCTGTCGCTGGCGGGAGTCGCTTTGGTGGCTATGGCCGTGCTGACCTTGATCCATTTTCCGCCACCACCGCCCAAATCAGCGTCCAGCGGGGGGCGACCCCTGTCGGAAATTGTCCGCCAGCCGGTGTTTATCGTGGCCGCAATTGGCAGCGCCTTGGGCTTTGGGGTGATGAATCTGTTGATGGCCTCTACGCCCATTGCCATGCAGCAGTGCAATTTTCCGTTCTCAGATGTGGCGCTGGTGCTGGAGTGGCACGTGATCGGGATGTTTGCACCCGGTTTTTTCACCGGGCATTTGATCAAGAAGTTCGGCACACTGACGATCATGGGCGTCGGCGTGGCGCTGAACGTGGTGTGTATCGTGATCGCACTCTCCGGTGTCGATTTGCACCAGTTTTTGGCGGCACTGTTCCTGCTGGGTGTGGGCTGGAATTTTCTGTTTACGGGCGGCACAACCCTGGCCATGCAAACCTACCGCCCCGAAGAAAAAGACCGGGCCCAGGGTGCCATGAATTTCTGCGTCTTCACCACGTTGGCTGTCACGTCCTTGGCGTCCGGCGCCTTGGTCACCACCCAAGGCTGGACGCTGCTGAACTTCGGCTCTTTGTTCCCCGTCGCCCTGACTGGCCTGGCCTTGCTGTGGCTCGGATTACGCCAGCGCAAGGAAGCGCACAAGCCTGCTTAATTCAAGCCGGGAACTTCTGGTCTAGCCAGTTCTTGAGCGCCGCAAATACCGGCTCGGCCTCCAGCTCGTTGAATATCTCGTGGAAGAGCGGCTCAAAACAAGTGGCCGTCACGACGTTTTGGGGTGCTTTGGCCGCGAACGCACGGCTGCCTGCGGGCGCGACCAGCTTGTCTTGCCCCGCAAACATCAGCAGAGTCGGCGTTTTCCAGTTGGCCGCCGCCGCCATGGTTTCTGCCGCGCCCACAGCGATGAACTTTGCCAGCCGAGCGGAAATCCGGTCATGGATAAGTTTGTCGGCTCGGTAAGCACTCACCACCGCCGGATCGTGCGAAATTTTGCTGACGTCCAGCGCATTGCTCACCCGCAGGTTCGGCGCAATGCCGGGCAGCACGGCCAGCAGAAATTTTTGAAACCCGCTCAAGCCCGGGTCTAGCGCCGGTGAGGACATCACCAGCCCGTTAACCGGGCGCATGGTGCGGGCAACAAACAGCCCGGCGATCATGCCGCCCATGCTGTGGCCGAGCAAAATCAAAGGTGTGCCGCGCGTCAACTTTTTGGTGGTACTGTCCATGATGTCAGCCAAGTCGTCCAGCATGCGTTCGTCCGTGGGCAGGCCTCCCCGCACACCGCCTGACTCGCCATGGCCGTACAGGTCATAACCGCGCACGGCAAAACCCCAGGCATTGAGTTGCCGCGCAACATGGTCGTACCGGCCCGCGTGTTCGCCCAGGCCATGCACGATCAACACGACGCCGCGCAAAGCCTGGCTGGGCTCAACCGGCCAGTCTTGCACGGCGATGTTGTCACCGTCACTGGCGACAAAGGTAGACAAAGTGGATTCAGTGGCCATAGGAGGGCAGCTTTGGGAGAGTGAAGCGGTGCAGGCCGTCGTGCGGCATCAAGGCAGGCTCGCCATGACCTGGGCTACCGCCGCGGTGAGTTTTTTGGCATAAGGCACGTGCAGAAATTCGTTGGGGCCATGCGCATTGCTGCGCGGCCCCAACACACCACACACCATCATTTGCGCGTTGGGAAATCCTTTGGACAACATGCTCATCAACGGTATCGTGCCACCTTGGCCAATGTAACCACAACCTGCCCCAAATTGGGCTTGCGAGGCTTGATTCAGCGCCTGTTCAAACCAGGGCGCGGTGCTGGGTGCATTCCAGCCTGTTGCACCGCCGCCGCTTTGAAACGTCACGCGGGCCTGGTAAGGCGCGTTGTCTTCCAACAGCGCCTTGAGCTCCTGTACTGCCGCGCCCGCGTCCACCAGCGGCGGAAGGCGCAGGCTGAGTTTGAATGCGGTGTAAGGGCGCAGCACATTACCAGCGTTTTGCAGTTCAGGAAAACCTTCCGCGCCAGTCACACTTAAAGTCGGCGTCCAGGTGCGATTGAGCAGCGCCTGCACCGGGTCAGTCGTCGTCGGAAGGGCAAACGTAGTCGATCCCGCGCAGTCGTAATGCGCCCAAGGGAACCGCTTGTAGACTTCATCACCCAGAATTGCAGCGGTGGCCTTGGCCTGTGCCAGTCGGTCCGGGGGCACTTCGCAATGAAAACTGGCTGGCAGCAGACGCCCGCTCGCACTGTCTTCCAGCCGGTCCAGCACTTGGCGCATGATGCGAAAACTCGACGGCACCAAGCCGCTGGCGTCACCCGAATGGACGCCTTCGGTGAGGATTTCGACTTTCAATACGCCGCTGGCCATGCCACGCAGGCTGCTGGTCAGCCACAGTTGGTCGTAATTGCCGGCGCCCGAGTCCAGGCAAATCACGAGAGCCACATCGCCCAGCCGATTGTTGCTAGGGGCGCGCAGGGCACTGACATAGGGCAACAAATCACCCGAGCCACTTTCTTCGCAGGTTTCGACCAGGCCGACGATCCTTGGGTGCGCCACGCCTTGTGATTTCAGGGCCTGGATCGCCGCAATGCTGGCGTACACCGCGTAACCGTCGTCAGCGCCGCCGCGCCCGTACAGCTTCCCGTCTTCGTATTTAGGTGTCCAAGGGCCCAGGTCATTGCGCCAGCCATTGAACTCGGGTTGTTTGTCCAAATGGCCGTACATCAACACGGTTTGGCTCGATGGCGCTTGGCCAGACTTGCCGTTTGAAGCGGGCACTTCAAAAAACAAGACCGGCGTGCGCCCTCCGAGTCGAATCACCTCCAGCTTCAAGCCTTCGACTTTTTGCGACTCGACCCAGGCGGCGGCATTGCGCATCACCGTATCAATATGCCCGTGCACCGCCCAGTCAGCGTCAAAACTCGGTGACTTGGCGGGAATGGCGATGTATTCCTTGAGCTCTGGCAGCAAAACATCGTCCCACTGGCGGCTGACCTGGGTGAGGGCCTCGGCGGCATTCAGGGTGGATGCAGGGACACGTGCGTTCATGGGGAACTCCTAATCGGGGTTAGTAATGGTAACGAATCCGCCCACCTTTGGGGCCTGCATAACGATTGGCCACGCCAATTCAACGCACTAAAAAGTAGATGGCGATGAGGTAAAGAAATACGGCGAACACCTTTTTCAGTGGCGCAATGTCCATGCGATGGGCCGCGCGAGCGCCAAAGGGTGCTGTCAACATGCTGCCCAGCGAGATACACACCAAGCCGGGCCAATACAAATAGCCCAGTGCGCCGGTGGGCATCTGTGGTAGACCCCAGCCCGCCGAAATGTAACCCACCGTACCCGCCAGCGCGATGGGAAAGCCCAAGGCCGCAGAGGTCGCGACGGCCTTGTGAATACGCACGTTGCACCAGGTCATAAAGGGTACGGAAACAAACGCGCCGCCGGCGCCCACCATGCTGGAGAGCGCCCCAATCACATTGCCCATGCCAAACATGCCCATCGACCCCGGCAACACACGCGATGGTTTGGGTTTTTTATTCAACAACATCTGGGTCGCCGAAAAACTCACAAATAGCGCAAACAGAATTGTCATGGCCTGGGCAGGCAAGGCGACGGCCAAACGTGCGCCAATGATGGCTCCGACGATGATGCCCGGCGCAAGCACCAGTACGACAGGCCACAAAACCGCCCCCTGTTGATGGTGCGCCCGCACCGACGACAACGAGGTAAAACAAATGGTTGCCAGGGAGGTCGCCACCGCCGTCTTGACGATATGCGCC
>JANOXL010000147.1:0-13360 GCA_031418395.1 Rhodoferax sp.
GCTCAGCTTGTTTCTGGCTGGTGTTCAGAGCTTCTTGGGGCATAGTTTTTCCTCGACTGGCAGACCCGCAAGGCCAATGTGCCTTCGTCTCCATAAGAGAGGGGTTTGTGGGGTGCGGGATTGTAGAGCCGTTTAGGGAGATACCCCTAAGGCCTGGATGAGTCACGGTCCGGGCGGGCGGGTGTCCGCTGAAATTGGCCTAGAAATCAGACTTCGGCGGGACTTTGAAAACAGAGGCGCTACTAAAATAATAGCTAATTACGCAATTATCACGAGACCTACGGGTTGATTTTTCATAAAAATCGCCTAACAGCATCTCAAATCGTCCAATCATTCCCAAATTGGGTATGCTTCAGCAGCGGTACTGAAGCATGAGATCTGAGTGCGCTCTAGGGGTGCGCAGCGGGGTGTCAGCAGCTTTGCCGCGAGTTTTCTGCTTGCAGGCGCGCCGCCAGCAAACGGCGAAACTGCGTCAAGGCGCTGTCCATGACCAGTGGCAACATCGGCGCTTCCGGGTTGAGCTGGATGGTCTGGTGTTGCGCGCTGATCATGTCGCGGTCTTCGTTGAAGGCGCCGATGAGGCTGTTGAAAATCGACTCGGTCACTGCGGCAGCGGCGGCTTCATCGAGGCCACCGCCGCCTTCGGCGCGCAGATAGTGCGACTGCTGAAAGAAGTAATGGGTGCTGGTGGACGTTTCGGGCGTCAGCGTCTGGCAGCTATGCAGTTGCACGGCGCGGCGAAGGTCATCTGGCGCATCGCTCACCGGTCGCCCGCCAGAGCGCATCAGCAAGGTGCCGGGCAAGACAAAATCGTAAATAAACCAGCGATCCAGGGGCTCGTCAAACTTGCGAAAACGTTGGTAAAAAGGCGGCGCTGGCACGCGCGGCACATGCCGCGTGACCCGGATGCCGTCTTGCTGGCCATGCACATCCAGGGCTTTCTCAATCTTGGGTACCGCCTGCGCAATCATCGGTGATCCACCCAGGGTGGACGCGTGTACGTAACTCAGGTGCGAAAAATCGAGCAGGTTGTCGCAGATCAGCAAATACGGCGTGTCATAGTGCATGTAGCCGGGTTTGTTTTGCCAATCCGGGTGCTCGTTGCTGAAGTTGTCGGGCAGCAGCTTGTCATCTGCCAGGCGCGCATCTCCCATCCAGACAAATACCCATTTGTTTTTGACGGCGACCGGGTAAGTTCTGACGCGCGCTTTTTCCGGAATGATCGGAATTCCGGGTGCCTCCACGCAGCGGCCCTCGGGGTCAAACTTCAAGCCGTGGTAGCCACACCGAACGCAATCGCCCTCGCGTTTGCCTTTGCTCAAGGGCGCCAGGCGGTGGCAGCAACGGTCTTCCAGGGCCTTGACGGAGCCGTCCGCCAAACGGTAAACCAGAAGCGGCTCGCCCAACACCGTGCGGTGGAAAAGTTCGGGCGAATTCGCTGCTGGAATCTCGTGATCCCAGGCAATAACGTACCAACAGTCGCGCAGCCAGGCGCTATGGGGTGTTGTGACGGGCATCGTATTCTGGCGCATCAGAAGCGGCAAACTGCCAGGCTGTTTCCCCTCTGCTGGATCACGACCATCTGACGACAGAGTTAAGGCGGCGTGGGGACGGCATGACGGCGGCTTTAAGACGGCGGTACGACGGCGTTAGGGCAGGAAGTTCAGCGCTTCGGGCAGCGGCAAGCTGATCGGCACCTCAAAAATCCCGCCGGGGCCGTCCGGGTCGATCACCAGCGCGCCGTTGGATTTGAAGAAGTGGGCGATTTGCAATTGCGCACCGACCGCGAATGCGGCGCCGTTGGGCACTGCGATGTTGGTGAGGAAGGTGTGCGGATTCTTCGGAATGGTGCCACCGGTGACCGCGAAGGCCAAGTCATTGCGGAAATAAGTGGTGCGGTCTTCGAGCGCGCCTGCGCGCACGATGGCCGATGAGGTCGGGTTGGGCACGGTCTGGTCACCTTTAGCGAACTGGATGATCACCGGTTTAGCCGCATTGCCGCGCAATGGGGACTTGCGGATGAAGGGCGCGTAAGACGCTGGATTGCCGGTTTGTTGCACCCATTCGTTGCGCTCCAGCACTTCCTGGATAGCGCCAGAGCCCGCCACCGTGTTGACCAGCGAGGGCAGGTCACGCAAAGGCATGTTTTCATTGAAGTTGAATGGGAAGGGCAGTGTGGCGCTCGGCGCGAGGTTCAACAATGGCGGCTGGCGGAAATACAGCGCCAAGCCGGTCAAACCACGAAAAGCGCCCAAGCGGGCCACCTCGGTGATCGAACCACCCGGTACGTTGGGCACACCGGCCTGGATTGCGCCTTCGACACCCAGCAAAATCGTGCCATAGATACCACCGAAGGATTGGCCGGCGTAGTAGATACGGTTCTTGTCGAGATCGACACTGCCGTCGCCTTCGACATCGACACCCACTTCAATCTGGCGCACCAGTTGCATGATGTCCACCACGGTTTGGCGCAGGCCGTCGCGGCTGCTGATGATGGAGACGGCGCCGACGGTGCCAACACCTTCGGTCGAGCCGATATCGCCATTGGCGTCTTGGTCAAAACCGCGCCCACCGGCGGGTACCACCACAGGCGCTGCCGCCGCAGGGAACACGTTCAAGGTGCCCAATGCGCCACCGCCATGTCCGACCACGTTGATGGCCATGGTGGCAATGCCTTGCGAGGCAAACACTGAGGCGACTGTCCAGGGCGCGCCATACATGCTGTCGGTAAAGCCGTGGCCAAAGATGGCGACGGGCCAGCCGCCCACTGGTTTGGTGCCGCTGGGCAGAAACAGCTCAAACACCAACTCGTTGGTCGATTGCACCGCCGGTTGTCCGTGCAATGTGCCGGTAGTCGGTATGTACACCGAAGAATTCAGGTAATTGGGTGAGCGGTATTTACCAAATGCGACGCGGTCTACCGAGCCCGCTACCACTTGCAGCGCTGGAGTTGGCAAAAAGGAGTCGGTAAACGCGGGCGCCGCGCCTGTTTGGCGATGGAACTGAATGCCCGCCAGAGTGGCCACCGGAAACACCGCCCGTGTGGTTCCACCGTTGCCAATCATGAAATCAACCGGCGCTGGGGTGCTGCGGCCAATTTGGCGGTTGATTTTGCGCAAATCCGCGCTGATGCTTTGGGTCGTGAACAGGCTGGTGGCCACAATGCGGTGGCGCGCCGGGCGATGCGAGTTTTCGCCGTCGGCCATGGCGCGGCGATAACTCACGTCGTCGTTGTCATTGTGGGCATGATGGGAATGGCCGTGATTGCGGTAGCGGTGGTAGTGCACCGCTTCAATCGGGTCGCCCGCAGCGTCTTTGACGCCATTGGTCACCACCACCAGGTAACGTGAATGTTGTTGCAGTAAGTCGTTGGATTCAAACACCAGCACTTTGCCCGCTGAGTCCCAGGAGATTTGATTAATGCCGACGCGTTGTCCAAAACCACGGCCAGTTTGCACATCGCCCAGGTTGACCAGGTAGACCGTATCGCTGCTGACAGTGGCCAGATTGATGTCGCCGTTGAAAGGAATGGTGATGCGCGGCTGGGTGTTGAAGCCGTCCAGCGTGTTGATTACATCAACGTCAGCACAGTCCGAAGGGCGCACGGCACAGTCCGGCTTGGGCAAATTCACCCGTTTGAAAGTGAGGTTGCTCCAGTCGGGCCGGGTAAAGCGGTCACTCGGAAAGGGGCTGGTCGTGGTGCTTGAAAAATCGTACTTGACGCTGACTCCCGCAGCCAGGGCGAGCGAGGGCAAGGTGACGGCGGCTGCCAGGGCGGCTGCTACGCCAAACAGCTGAGCCCTCAAGTGGGTTTTGATGGTCATGACAGGCTCCTAAGCGGGGGTTGAACAAGCTTGAACGAAGGTGGGGAGGCCAACTTTTATACCATCCCCCTTCGGCAATCAATACAGCGAATACCCGCCATCGATCAAAAACGAGTCGCCCGTGTGATAGCTGGAAGCCTCGCTCATCAAATAAACCGCAATGCCGCCAAAATCAGCCGGACGCCCCCAGCGGCGCACCGGTATGCGGGGCAAGACGTTCTCGGCGAATTTGGGGTTGGACGTGGCGTTGGCCGTCATGTCGGTTTCAATCCAGCCCGGCAAGACGCTGTTGGCCCGGATGCCGTGTCGGGCCAGTTCCACCGCCAGGCCGCGCACCATCGAGACCATGCCGCCTTTGGTGGCACCGTAATGTTCGGAGCGCGCCGCGCCGTGCAAGGCGGCCAGCGAGGCCGTTCCGACGAGCGATCCGCCGCGCCAGTTGCTGCCCCCGTCGTTTGCAGCTTTGGCACGCGCCACCATGTGGCCAGCGGCAGCGCGAAAGGTAAAGAATGCGCCGTCGAGGTTGACACGCATCACGCGGCGCCACTCCTCGGTGCTCATTTCGACAAAGGCCTTGCCGCCCTTGCCGCTCACGCCAGCATTTGCAAAACAGGCGTCGACTTGGCCCATCGCAGCGACGGTGGCAGCAAAGGTCGAATCAACCGCTGCTTCATCACCCACGTCGCAAAGAAAGGTTTCGATGCGCCGCCCCGTCGCCGCCAAAGAGGCCTTGGCAGCCGCGTTTTTGGCGGCGTTGGTACCCCAAATGGCGACATCGGCACCGGCTTCAGCCACGGCTTTGGCGAAACCCAAACCAATGCCGCTGTTGCCGCCGGTGACCAAGGCGACCTGACCTGTCAAATCAAAAGCGTTGTAAGCCATTTCGTTACTCCTTCGGGTTTTATTCGGGCTTGATGCCCAAGGTATTGAGCAAGTCGCCCATGAATTTGGCGTCTTGGGTGACGCCTGCGCTGTAGTCAGGCGCGTCGGCGTAAAACACGGGCGTGCCGGTTTTTTCAGCGACCTGCTTGAAACTTTCAGACGCCACGGCGGCCGGGCAGGCCTTACGCAGGGCGTTGGAGGCCGCTGCGGGCATGCCCTTAGGCGCATAAAAACCAATAAAACCCGGCAAGGCGCTGCGTTTGTAACCCAACTCCTTGAGCAAAGGCACAGCGGGGTTGGCGGTCAGGCGTTGCTCACCGATCACGGCGAAACCTTTGGCGTCTTTGCGGGTCGCCAAAAAAACGGGCGAAGTGACTGCAAAGTCCACCGTGCCGCCGATCACTTGGGTGTACAGGTCGCCCACATTGCGAAACGGAATGTGGTTCAGCGTCACACCCGCCTCCAACGCAATACTTTCGCCAATCAAATGTGGACCGGTGGCGTGCCCGGCGGTGGCGAAGCTGATCTTCCCCGGCGACTTCCGTGCCGCTTCCATCAGTTCGGCCAGCGAGTTGTAGGGCGACTGCGGCCCGGCTACCACCGCAAAGATGCCTGAATTGCTTTGACACAAAAACTCGAAATCATCGAGCTTGTATTTGATGGTTTTACGCAGGTGCGGCTGAATGGTGAACTGCCCCTGCGGCCCATATCCAATCGTGTAGCCGTCCGCCTTGGCCTGTGACAACGCCTCCACGCCAATCACGCCAGCCGCGCCGTCGCGGTTCAACACCACCAGCGGCTGGCCCAGTGTTTTGCCGATTTGCTCGCCCAGAGCACGCGCCAGAATATCGGGTTGTGAGCCAGCGCTGAAGGGTACGATTAAAGTGATAGGGCGGCTCGGGTACACCTCTTGCGCGCCGGCAGCCAGGGGGATTGTCAGCAGGCCCAGTAGAAGGGCAGTAACACTGAAACGGCCACATGGGTGCGCAATATCAAGTGTCATAAAAATCCTCAGACAGAGATAAAACCTTTTCGCGCCAGCCAGCCGCAGCCAATCGCCAAAGCCTCGGCAAGTTTGTCAGGTTGGTCAAAATAATAGTGACTTGCGCCTTCGACTTGGTGATGTTCCTTGTCCGCGCTGGCCAAGGCGGCAAACACCTCGCGCATGTGGTGCGGCAGGCAAGCGTCGTCGGCCTGGTTTTCGATCAGGCAGGCCGGCACAGCGACCTGCCGGGCGCAGATCAGGCCGTCTACGCGGGAGAGGTCATAGGCGAACTGCGACAACCAGCTACGCAGTGTGTTGAAGCGAGCCAGGCCTGCCGGTGCGTCGTTGACCATCTTGGGGTCACCCATGTAACAACCGGGGGAGGGTCTGCCGTTCGGGTCAATCGTGGCGTCCAGCCACGCAGGCTCTGCCATCGTGCCGTGAACAACAAAACAGTGCTCCGTCTCACTGCGGCCCGCCTTGCGGACATCGTCCAGCATGTTTTGCGCCCAGGCAGTGATGCGGCGGTTGCGGGCGATCTGCGCGGCGCGGTAACTTGCCAAAAAAGTCGGCGTGTAGGGGGGGTGGGCCGGGTTGGTGCTGTCGTAAATGTTCAGTGCCCCGTCGCGTTGCAATGGCCGGGTTTCATCGGTAATCGACGGATCCAGCCACTCAGTCAACACCCGCGCCCGGCTGCTGTGCGCGGCCAAAAGCAAGACGCCATCGGCCTTGGGCAACCTGGCCGCGACCAGATCCACCTCGTCGCCTGCCGGGGTGTGCGTGACAGACGGCGCTTCAGCCTGCGATTGGTAATACAGCGACAAAGAACCGCCGCCCGACCAGCCCGCCAAAATGACGTTGTCGTACTTCAGCTTTTCACGCGCGTAGCGCACACAAGCGCCCAAGTCGAGCAGCACTTTCTCCATGATGAGGGCGCTGTCGTTGCGCGGGTAACGACTGTTGCAGGTCAGCACATGGACGCCCGCGCGCGCAAAGCCCGGCACCATGGGCAAATACTGCGTGCCGCCAATCGGGTGCATGAAAAGCAGCAAGGTGTTCGACGGGCGATCTTTGGGCACCAGGTGATGCACCTCCAGCGCCACCGTGTCGGTGCGCCCCGCGTAGGTTTCCTTAATGCGGGAATGCTCCTGAAACACCACCAAAAGGGGGCGGCGTTCGTAGGCGTAGGTCATCATCGTGCAGGTGTCCTAGGGCAGAACTTAAGCCGCCTTGGCCGACGGCAGTTGCAGACCGCGCCCAGCTTTGAGCGCCCGCGTGTCGGCGGTCCAGCGCACCAGTTCGTCTACCGCTTTGGATTTTTCATCGGCCATGATGCCCACGTAATCCGCCGTGCGGGCGGTGATCTCCACCTGGATGCCATTCGGATCAAAAAAGTAGATTGACTTGACAAAACCGTGGTCCAGCGGGCCGTCACACTTGACGCCCGCCGCGTTTAGCCGGGCCTGGTAAACCGCCAGCGCCGCCAAGCTGTCAGTTTCAATGGCGATGTGCCGGTTAAAGCCTGAGCGGCGCTTGAAATGTTCTTCGTTTGCGGTATCAGGCGCGTCAAAAAACGCCACGAAATTGCCATCGCCCAATTCAAAGAACAAATGCAGGTACCGCACTTTGGTATCGGTACCGGAGATTTCATCCAGCGCGAGCCCCGCAGCCAAGGGCAGGCCGAGCAAGTCCTGGTAGAAGGCGCGGGTTTCTTCGGCGTCACGACAGCGAAACGCGACGTGGTGGAAGTTTTTGAGCGGCGGCAAAGCGGTCAATTGGGTCAAGGCGTCACCTCGTGGCATTGTTCGGCGCGGGATCAGGGCACAGTGCCCCAACGGCGCCATCGTACAACGGTCGGCATAGACTATGGGCAGAGACAACCCTTGTCCGAATCGCCTGGGAGACCCAATGCGCAAACGCCCACCGAACTTCCTGTTTTTCATCACCGATCAGCAACGCGCTGACCACCTGGGCTGTTACGGCAACCCGGTGTTGAAGACGCCGCATATCGACGCTATCGCGAAGCAAGGTACGCGGTTCGACAAGTTTTACGTCGCCACACCGCTGTGCCAGCCGAACCGCAACACCATCATGACGGGCCGTATGCCCACACTGCATGGCACGCGGCAAAACGGCATTCCGTTGGCGCTTGATGCCGTGTGTTTTACCCATCTGCTGCGCCAGGCGGGTTATCGCACCGGCCTGTTTGGCAAAGCGCATTTTCAAAACTTCACCGGCCAGGCAGCGCGCTTCAAATTGCATTACCCCGAAGGCACCCAGCCACCGCCCAACGAGATGCGAGAAGCCACGCGTGGCCTGCGTCTTGGTGCCGGGTATGACCGTGAACTCAATTCACAAAATTGCGCCAACCCCGCCGCAGATGAGGCCACGGGTGACTTCTACGGCTTTGAGCGATTCCGCATTTGCACCTGGCACGGCGACGATGTGCAAGGCCACTACACCCATTGGCTCAACAACCGCCTGCCCGGCGCGAAAGACTTGCGCAGCTCGGTCAACCCGCAGCCCGCGCCGGGTTACGACGCGCCGCAGGTACGCTGGTCGCGCATTCCGCCCGAGTTGTATCCCACCTCGTATGTGGCCCAAGAGACGATGGCGTATCTGGACGAACGCGCGCAGTCGCCCGACGAGCCGTTTTTCATCCAGTGCTCTTTCCCCGACCCGCACCACCCGTTCACGCCGCCGGGCGCGTATTTCCACCGCTACAAACCTGACGACATCCTGCTTCCCGCCTCTTTCCACCATACACCGCACAACCAGACGCCCGTACTGGCGCGGCTCCATGAAGACTTTGCGGCAGGCACCGCAGACCGCAGTTGGGTCGCGCCCTATGCCGTCAACGCCGAAGAGGCCAAGCAGATTACCGCCGTGACTTACGGCATGATTTCGATGGTGGACGACGCGATTGGCCGCGTCTTGGAACATCTCAAAACCCTGGGGCTTGATCAAGACACGGTGGTGATTTTCACCAGCGACCACGGCGACTGGATGGGCGACCACGGCATCATGCAAAAGGGGCCGCTGCATTACCAGGGCTTGATTCGTGTGCCCTTCATTTGGGCCGACCCGGCACGGCCCGCTGCATCAGCCGTGAGCAGCGAACTGGCCGGTTCGCTCGACATTGCCCGCACTGTGCTGATGCGCGCGGGCTTGGCGCCGGCCAACGGCATGCAGGGGCAGAATTTGCTCGACATCCTGCACGCAGGCGGCAGATCGACCCACGACGGCATCTTGATCGAAGGCCAAACCTCGCGCCCCTACTTGGGCATGCCCCACCAGGTGCGTATACGCACGTTTTGCGACGCCCGCTGGCGCATGACCCTGTGGGAGGGTTTGCCGTTTGGCGAGTTGTACGACCTGCAAAACGACCCCGGCGAGATTGTCAACCTGTGGGATTCAACGAGCCACCAAACCCAGCGCGCCAGCTTGTTTGAGCGCATGGCTTGGAAGATGATTGACTTGCAGGATCGCTCGCCGTTTCAGGTGGCCGAGGCTTGATGCAGGCCGTTTAAATTTTTGAAAATGGAAAATAAATTACCGTAAAAACTAAGTGCTAATATTTTTAGCATTTAGGTCACATATAAAATCGATAGTTTGCTATATAAATTAATGTAATATAGTAAAAAATTATTCCATTTTAATATATATAATCAATAATACACGGCATAATTATTGTCAAATTTGACAGCGCCAAGTTCAAATCTCAATCGCTTCAAAATCAGCTTTGGCCACGCCGCAGTCGGGACAAGCCCAGTCGGCAGGCACGTCGGCCCAGGCGGTGCCCGCTTTAATGCCGTCTTCGGGGCGGCCCGCAGCCTCGTCGTAAAGGAAGCCGCAAACGATACAAACAAAAGTTTTCATGGATGTTTTCTCTTCAAAATGGGGAGATAAATTTCAAATAGCGACGGCTGGGGCTGGGGCTGAAGCAGCGACCACTTGGGCCAACTGCGCCTGGTAGTGCCTGGCGTGGCGCTCCTCGACTTTCGCCAGCGCCGCAAACCGCTTCTGCGCCTTCTCCAGTGTGGCCCGGAATTGTGCCGCATGTTGCCTGGACTCGGCGATCTGCTCGTCCATTTCCGCCATGGCGGCGGCGTTGCCCTCGGCCTCGGCGGTTTGACGAAAACCGGGGTACATCTCGCTGTATTCGTAGGTCTCGCCGTCGATGGCGATTTGCAGCGCCTTGGCCGGTGTCATCGTCGCTTTGGGGTAGAGCAAATCGAGATGGCCAAAGGCGTGCATCACCTCTTGCGCCGCGGTCTCCTCAAACGCGCGGGCCGTGGCCTCGTCGCCCGACTCACGCGCCAGTTTGGCGAAATAGCGGTACTTGATGTGCGCCATCGACTCGCCCGCAAAAGCGGCTTCCAAATTGGCAATGGTCTTGATCTCGGGGCGCGGGCGGATAGCAGTGGACATAACGTTCTCCTGGGTTGACGGTAAAACTCTGCTGGGGGTTTGATGACCCTGACTCCTGGAGATAGGGTTTATCAATCAGCACAGGACGAATGGTAGTTTTAAACTATAGTTTTGACCAATTGAAATTGGCTAATTGATTGATAGGGGCTATTTTGAGTTGGACGCTTCGGGTTCCGGCAAACTCAGATTTGCCCTATATTTGCGCAATGAGCTTTCAAGGAACGGTGACGCGATGGGACCACGATCGGGGCTTTGGATTCATTACCCCAGCTAGCGGCGGGCAGGACGTCTTTGCCCACATTTCCGTGTTTGAAGGACAGACCACACGACCGGCCGTGGGGCAAAACGTCAGTTTTGAAATTGAAGTACGGCAGGATGGCAAAAAGCGCGCAAAACGAGTATTGCCGGCGCATTTTGCGGCCCCCTACAGAGTACAAAAAGCGGGGTTCTACAAGCCCCACCAAACGTCAAGAAGGTCAAAATCTCCTGTCAATGGAACACGATCCGGATGGGCGGAAGGTTTGGTGGCAATCACGTTGATCACATTGCTGATAGGTGGCGGCGTGATGTTTTGGCGACTTCCTGTTTGGATTGCCTACGTTTACATGGTGGCGAGTGTGATTTGTTTCGTCGCCTACGCGGTGGATAAACATGAGGCGATCAACAGGCGCTGGCGTACGCCGGAGGCATCGCTCTTGGTGTTGGGGCTGCTGTGCGGCTGGCCCGGTGCAGTACTGGCGCAGCAGATTTTGCGCCACAAGTCAGCGAAGGCGTCGTTTCAGTCGATGTTTCGGGCCAGCGTGATCGTCAACGTGGTTGTGCTCGTGGCCGTAGCCAGCCTGCTGGTGTTGAAGGCATTGGCCGAGATTGCCAAATAGGTATTGATACATCACCGACCTAGGGCGCCGTGCATGTGATGCACCGGGGCTTGGCGGCGTTGTCAGCCTGTACATGAGCTTCCTGGCGAAGGTCAACAGGATCGAATCCAACAGAGCATGCAATGACTTGGAGTAGCTGTGCGTCAGGCGGTACGCGACCGGTCAATCAAAGCCTTTCACTGGCAAGCCAGGGCCGCGTTGCAACCAGTTGCGCGCTGAATACGCTGCGCGCCCATCCGTTGCATGCAAGGTGTAGGCGTGGCGCGAGTGTGGCGAGCGGTTGGCGGCGCTGTAGTGGGGCAGCAGGCCGTGGAAGACGATGAGTGTGCCGGCAGCGACTTCCAGAGCGACGGCGCTGGATTGATCGGGCCAAGGCGTGGCGTCGAGTTTTTCCATGGCGACCGGGCTGTCTGAACTGACGGTGTCGGCCGGGTGTGCTGGCCCTGCGCCTTTGACAGCCTCGCCCACGTCAGTGCGAACAAACCGCTCTCGCAGAACGCCCCGTGGCCCCCGGTGGGCCCCCGGCTCCGCCCACAGGCAGCCGTTGTCGACAGTCGCGTCTTCCAGTGCAAACCAGAAGGTGGTGACGCTTTGCGGCGCGGTCTCAAAAAATGTCGCGTCCTGGTGCCAGCGCACTTCGCCGCCGATGCCGGGTTGCTTGAAGATGTACTGCGATTGCCATATTTGGGGGTCGATCAAGCCGAGGTCAGCCGCCAGTTCAGCGAGTGCAGGGCCGTGTGAGAAGGCGGCAAACACCGGGTCGAGGTCATGCATGGCGTGGCCGATTTTGTTGATCGACAGGGCTTTGGCTTGCTTGAGCTGCCCTTTCCTGGGGCCACCTTCGGCAAAGGCTTCCTCCTCGAAAAAACAGCGGATGGTGTCGGCAGAACCCATAAAGTAGGCGTCCGCCGTGCGGGTCTGGTCGTTGGTCGTGAAGATGCTTTGCGACTCAGCCGGGTCAAACGCTTCGACAATCGCCGTCGCCCGCGCGCGCAAGGCAGCCATCGCCTCGTGGGATTTAAAGCCCGGCAACACAAGGTAACCGTCTTCCCGGTAAGTGGTGCGTTGTTGCGGGGTCAGCATGGGGGCATTTTGCCGGGTTGCTGCCGTCGCGGGCCATTTGGTGCAATTGCCAAGACCGAAGCTGCAGGATTGATGAATAATCCCAATGGTATGACGAATCAAACTCCCGACTCTTCCCCGACGCGCCGTAAATCCGCCAACGAGCTGCGATCCGCCCGCTGGTTCGCCCCCGACGACCTGCGCGCTTTTGGCCACCGCTCGCGCGCCATGCAAATGGGGTACGACCACGTCGATTGGGCGGGCAAACCGGTGATCGCCATCCTGAACACCTGGAGCGACACCAACACCTGCCACACGCATTTCAAGCAGCGGGTCGAAGAAGTCAAACGTGGCGTGTTGCAAGCCGGTGGTTTCCCGTTGGAGCTGCCCGCGATTTCATTGAGCGAGAGTTTCGTCAAACCCACAACGATGATGTACCGCAACTTATTGGCTATCGAAGCCGAAGAGTTGCTGCGCAGCCACCCGGTAGACGGCGCGGTGCTGATGGGCGGCTGCGACAAAACCACGCCGGGCCTCTTGATGGGCGCGTTCAGTATGGGCCTGCCGTGTATCTACTTGCCGGCGGGTCCGATGTTGCACGGCATCTGGAAAGGCAAAAAACTTGGCTCCGGCTCGGATGCCTGGAAATATTGGGACGAGCGCCGCGCCGGCAATATCTCAGACAAGCAGTGGATCGAAATCGAAAGCAGCATCGCACGTAGCGCTGGCACGTGTATGACGATGGGCACCGCCGCCACCATGATGGGCATTGCCGAAGCCATTGGCATGACGCTGCCCGGCGCGTCGTCGATTCCGGCCGTGGACTCCAACCACCAGCGCATGGCCACGCAATGCGGCCGGCGCGTGGTCGATATGGTGTGGGAAGACCTCACCCCGGCGCGCATGTTGACACGCAAGAATTTTGAAAACGCCGTCACCGTCGCCATGGCCGAAGGCTGCTCGACCAACGCCATCATTCACCTCGTCGCGATTTCGCGCCGCGCGGGCACCGGGGCGGATGGCAAAAGCTGCGCCATTTCGCTGGAAGACTTCGACGCCTTCAGCCGAAAAGTACCGGTGATCGCCAACATCCGCCCCAGTGGCGACACCTACTTGATGGAAGACTTTTACGAAGCCGGCGGCATGAAAGGCTTGATGAGCCGTTTGCGCGATGGCAACTTGCTGCACCTGGATGCGATGACGGTCACCGGCCAAACCGTGGGTGAGAACATTGCCGATGCTGAAGTGCACAACGACGATGTGATTCGCACTTTGGACAAAGCCATTTACAAAGAAGG
>JANOXL010000148.1:0-6540 GCA_031418395.1 Rhodoferax sp.
GCTCGGTTGTCTAACTTGAGGTGGCAAAATTATCAACTTTTCATGCTATATAAATAATAGCAAATAATTGATATTTTGTGAGACCTAGAGTCCGTTTTTCTTTAAAAAGCAGGAATTTCGTGGTTTTGAGAGCCAATAAACCCAATTTGGGTACGATTATGGTGTCTTTTTGGACGTCTTCTTCAGCTGGGCGCTTTACCCGGCGTTGACGTAAGGGCGGGCTCAATCACCTATCATTCAGAGCGCCCCTGAACGCCAGTGAATCGCAAGGCTTCCAAGCACTTGCGCCAACCTCCTGATTGAATGTCTAAGCCGCCTGATTCACCGCTCGTCGAACTCAAAAACCTGACCTTTGGGTACGGCGAGCGTGCCATTCTCGATGGCGTGTCGTTGACCGTGCCGCGTGGCAAAGTCACCGCGCTGATGGGTGCTTCGGGCGGCGGCAAAACCACGGTGTTGCGCCTGATAGGCGGTCAGTACCGCGCACAAAAAGGCGAATTGTTGCTGGCCGGTCCCTTGAGGGCGGATGGCGTGGTCGAAGGTCCAGCCGATGCGCCACAAGATATTGGCAAACTCGATGAAAAAGGCTTATACGCGGCCCGCCGCCGGATGGGCATGTTGTTCCAGTTTGGCGCCTTGTTCACCGATCTTTCAGTCTTCGACAACGTCGCCTTTCCTTTGCGCGAACACACCGATTTGCCCGAGGCGCTGGTGCGCGACATCGTCCTGATGAAGCTCAATGCCGTGGGTCTGCGCGGTGCGCGCGACCTGATGCCCAGCCAGATCTCGGGCGGCATGGCGCGGCGGGTCGCCTTGGCACGGGCAATTGCCCTGGACCCGGCGCTCATCATGTACGACGAGCCGTTTGCCGGGCTGGACCCGATTTCACTGGGCACGGCCGCACGTTTGATTCGCCAAATGAACGATGCCATGGGTCTGACCAGCATCGTCGTGTCGCACGACCTGGAAGAAACTTTCCACATCGCTGACAAGGTGATCATTTTGGCGAACGGAAAAATTGCCGCGCAAGGCACGCCTGAGGAAGTGCGCCACAGCACGGATCCTTTGGTGCATCAGTTTGTCAACGCACTGTCTGACGGGCCGGTGAAGTTCCACTATCCGGGGCCGTCGGTGGACGACGATTTTTCAGGACGGGCGGCGCCCACATGATGACTTGGCTCAAATCCAGCAACTTCATCAGCAGCATCGGTTTTTCGGTGCGCAGCAAGTTGGCTGACATCGGCGCTTCAACCCGGCTGTTTCTGCGTTTGCTCAGTCTGCTGGGAGCCTGCCTGAAGCGATTCGGCCTGGTGCGTGATCAGATCCACTTTTTGGGCAATTATTCGCTGGCCATCATCACCGTTTCAGGCTTGTTTGTCGGGTTCGTTTTGGGTCTACAGGGTTATTACACCTTGCAGCGTTATGGCGCATCAGAAGCGCTGGGGCTTTTGGTCGCTTTGAGTTTGGTGCGCGAATTGGGGCCCGTGATCACGGCTTTGTTGTTCGCCGGGCGTGCGGGCACCTCGCTCACGGCAGAGATTGGCTTGATGAAAGCCGGCGAGCAGTTAAGCGCGATGGAAATGATGGCCGTGGATCCGGTGCGCCGCATTCTGGCGCCACGTTTTTGGGCCGGTGTGATCACCATGCCGCTCTTGGCAGCGGTGTTCAGCGCAGTGGGTGTGATCGGCGGCTGGGTAGTGGGCGTGTTGATGATTGGCATCGACCCTGGCGCATTTTGGAGCCAGATGCAAGGCGGCGTCGATATCTGGAAAGATGTGGGCAACGGTGTGCTCAAAAGCGTGGTGTTTGGTTTTACCGTGACTTTCGTGGCGCTGGTGCAGGGCTTTGAGGCACAACCCACACCCGAGGGGGTATCGCGCGCGACCACACGCACGGTGGTGGTCGCGTCATTGGCGATATTAGGGCTGGATTTCATGCTGACGGCGCTGATGTTCAGCATCTGAACCTGACATTTAGATGAAAAATAGTTAAACGGGAGTTTCAAATGCAACGTTCATCCAACGATTTCTGGGTTGGCCTGTTTGTGCTGATAGGCGCGGCGGCACTGCTCTTTTTGTCTTTGCAGGCCGCCAATTTGTTGACCTTGAATTTCCAGTCCAACTACCGCGTGACGGCGAAGTTTGACAATATTGGCGGCATCAAACCCAAAGCGCCGGTAAAGAGCGCAGGCGTGGTGGTGGGGCGTGTGGACGGCATCGCGTTTGACGACAAATCCTACCAAGCGCGCGTCACCCTGGCGATGGACAACCGTTACGTTTTCCCCAAAGACAGCTCCCTTAAAATCCTGACAGCCGGATTGTTGGGTGAGCAATACATTGGCATTGAGGCTGGGGCGGCTGATAAAAACCTGGCCGCCGGTGACACCATCTCGACCACTCAGTCAGCGGTGGTGCTGGAAAACCTCATCAGCCAGTTTTTGTACAACAAGGCGGCGGACGGAAAAGAGCCCAGCGGTAAAGAACCGGTGGCCAAGGAGTCGCCTGGGAGTGATGGTAAAAAATGAGCGCCGGTAGTAAGTTTGAAAAACCCAACGATTCAAGTGTTGGCAAAACCATTCGCGCCTTGCGCCGCGTGGTGGTGGTCGCCGGTTTTGCGGCATTGACGGCTTGCGCCACAGTCTCCAACCCACAGTCACATGACCCGTGGGAGGGCCTTAATCGTGTAACTTTTGGCTTTAATGACGGCCTGGACACGGTCTTGTTGAAGCCCGCTGCGACGGTCTACAAAGCCATCACACCATCGTTTTTTCGTACGGCTGTTGGCAATTTTTTCTCCAATTTGGCGGAACCCTGGGTAGCCATCAATACGGCGTTGCAATTCAAGGGCCTGGCGACAGTTGAAACACTGATGCGTTTTGCCGTCAACAGCACGCTTGGATTCGGCGGCCTGCTAGACCTGGCGTCTGAAATCGGCATCGAACGGCGCAATGAAGATTTTGGCCAGACGCTCGGATATTGGGGTGCAGGCACCGGCCCCTATTTGGTCTTGCCTTTCTTCGGGCCATCCAACATGCGCGACAGCATCGGCCTGGGTCTTGATTTCCAGGGTGACCCTGTGAACCGCGAGCCGACTGTGCTCACCACGACCAAAGACAGCTTGTCGATTTTGCGGCTTGTCAATTTTCGCTCCAGTTTGTTGAGCGCGGGCAATTTGCTGGAAGAAGCCGCCCTGGATAAATACTCTTTCACCCGTGACGTTTATTTGCAACGTCGAAAGAGCCTGGTTTTCGATGGCAACGAGCCGCAAGAGGCGCCAGAAGCGCCGGACGCACCGGCAAAATAGGGCGGCTGGGCAAAGTAGTGGGTGCCGACGGCGCCTGATGCAGTGGCTTGTCGTCCATTGATTGGCCTGCAACGTTATGGAAGTGCGGAAGTTTCCGCGTTTGGAGTATCAAGATGGATCGACGTTTTTTAGTCAAACTGGTAGCAACACTTTCGGTCAGCATCGGTTTGGTACTTGGCATGGCAGGTGGCGCAAGCGCCCAAACCGCTGACGAAGCGGCGGATGCGCTCGTCAAACGCCTCTCCACTGAGGTGCTGGACAGCATCAAGGCTGACAAATCCATTCAAGCGGGTGACACGGCCAAGGTCTTGGCACTGGTTGAAACCAAGGTCATGCCGCACGTTAATTTCGAACGCATGACGGCCTCTGCCGTCGGCCCCGGCTGGCGTCAGGCGACGCCCGAGCAGCGCAAACGTTTGCAGGAAGAGTTCAAAACCCTGCTGGTACGCACCTACGCTGGCGCTTTGACGCAAGTGACGGACCAGGTCATCGCGGTCAAACCGCTACGAGCCGCTGCGGAAGACAAAGAAGTGGTGGCGCGTACGGAAGTCAAAGGCCGTGGTGATCCCATCCAATTGGACTATCGCCTGGAAAAAACCCCCGGCCAAGGGGCGGGCTGGAAAATCTACAACATCAATGTGCTGGGGGTGTGGCTGGTCGAAACCTACAAGACACAATTTAGCCAGGAAATCAATGCCAAGGGTATCGATGGCCTGATCACTGCGCTGTCCGAGCGCAACAAGGCCAACGCCAAGAAGGGCTGAGGGTGCTACATCTGCCCGCTGTGTTGACCCACGCAGACGTCGGTGCATGCCTTGCCATGCAATTGCCGGCGCTGCGTTCCGAGGCGGGCGCGGCGGTGGAGGTGGACGCCTCGCGTCTGGTGCAGTTTGACTCGTCAGCACTGGCGATCTTGCTGGCCTTGCGGCGCGAGGCCTTGGGCCTGGGCAAGACATTTGCTGTCAAGGCGCTGCCTGTGCGCCTGGCTAGTTTGGCCGCTTTATACGGTGTCGCCGAACTCTTTCCAAGTTAAGCCCGGGCTTTTACCGAGATTCGGGTTGACGTTGATCTAGTGCATGTCGTTTTAGTGCGCTGATTTCTGGAACCCCGTCCGGTAAAATAAGCAGGTCTCATGCCTGCCATCTCCTTCCAATCCGTCTCCAAAGCGTACCCTTCACCCAAATCCTCACCCAAAAACCCCCAAGGCGCCAGCTTTCTGGCCCTGGATAATGTCAGTCTTGACATAGAGGAGGGTGAATTTTTTGGCCTCCTGGGCCCCAATGGTGCGGGGAAAACCACGATGATCAGCGTGCTCGCCGGCCTCACACGGGCCAGCAGCGGCAAAGTCAGCGTGTTGGGGCATGATGTTCAGGCTGACTATGCCAACGCCCGGCGCAAACTGGGTGTCGTGCCGCAAGAGCTGGTGTTTGACCCCTTTTTCAAAGTGCGCGACGTGTTGCGGATTCAATCTGGCTATTTTGGTGTCAAAAACAATGACGCCTGGATTGATGAATTGCTCGAAAACCTGGGTCTCACCGACAAAGCCAACTCGAATATGCGGCAACTCTCGGGTGGCATGAAACGCCGCGTGTTGGTGGCACAGGCCTTGGTCCACAAGCCGCCCGTCATTGTGCTGGACGAGCCGACGGCCGGAGTCGATGTCGAATTGCGCCAGACACTGTGGCAATTCATCGCCAAACTTAACAAGCAGGGCCATACGGTGCTGCTGACGACCCACTATCTCGAAGAAGCTGAAGCCCTGTGCGGCCGTATCGCCATGCTCAAAACCGGCAAGATGGTGGCTTTGGCGTCCACCTCCGAACTGCTGAAAGCCGCTTCAAGCAACGTCCTTCGTTTCAAGATCGACAAAGAATTGCCCAAAGTGCTGCGCGACAAGGCCCGCATTACGGGGCGTATCGTGCAGTTCCCGGCGCACAACGCCAGTGAAATAGAACACTATCTGGCGGCCGTGCGTGAAGCCGGTTTGATCGCCGAAGACGTAGAAATCCGCAAAGCTGACCTCGAAGACGTGTTCCTGGAAGTCATGGCCAGAAAAGGTGATCTGGCCCTGGAAGTGAGTGCTTCATGACGGGTTGGCAAACGCTACTTTATAAGGAAATTTTGCGGTTCTGGAACGTTGGTTTCCAGACCGTTGCCGCGCCAGTGCTCACTGCCATGCTCTACTTGTTGATTTTTGGTCATGTACTGGAAGATCACGTCAAGGTTTACGACAAGATCGGCTACACCGCGTTTCTCGTGCCCGGCCTCGTGATGATGAGCGTGCTGCAAAACTCGTTTGCCAATAGTTCGTCGTCGTTGATTCAAAGCAAGATCATGGGCAATCTGGTGTTCCTGATGCTCACGCCGTTATCGCACTGGCACTGGTTTGTGGCTTATGTGGGTTCGAGCATTGCGCGCGGCCTGCTGGTGGGGCTGGGCGTTTTTGTCGTGACGGCCTGGTTTGCAAACATCGTATACGTGGCCCCCCTGTGGATCTTGGTTTTTGGCATTCTCGGCGCGGCCTTAATGGGTACCTTGGGCTTGATCGCCGGGCTGTGGGCTGAAAAATTCGACCAGTTGGCCGCATTTCAAAACTTTGTCATCATGCCGATGACGTTTTTAAGCGGCGTGTTTTATTCGATTCACTCCTTGCCGCCATTTTGGCAAAACGTCAGCCACTTGAACCCCTTCTTCTACATGATCGATGGATTCCGTTTTGGGTTTTTTGGGGTGAGCGACGTGTCACCCTGGCTGAGCCTGACTGTGGTGTCATCGGCCTTGGCGCTGGTCAGTGTGATCACCGTGCATTTACTGCGCACGGGCTACAAAATCCGGCACTAGTCCTGTAACCATCCAGCTTCAATTCAACCTCAACACAGCACGCTTTGCGCTGAACTTCCATCCTTCTGCCATGACTGCCGACGACCTTCAAGCCTTGATTAGCGCCCATTTGGCCTGTGAACTGTGCGAAGTAGTGGGTGACGGTCGCCACTGGACGGCGACGATTGTCTCGCGCGAGTTTGAAGGCAAACGCTCGATTGCACGGCACCAGCGCGTCTACGCCACCTTGGGTGCGAAAATGCATACGGACGAAGTGCATGCCCTGTCGATGCGTACGTTCACACCCGGTGAGTGGGCTGCCCAGGTTTAGCCCGGCGGTGTTGACTTGAATGGGCACGATGAATGGGCGTGCTCAGCAGGCGTATTAAGCGGGCGGCAAGCCCTACCTAACTAGAT
>JANOXL010000149.1:0-2032 GCA_031418395.1 Rhodoferax sp.
GTGGCCCAGCGGTGGGTGAAAAAAAATGAACCCGCCGCGAATGACTTTTTTGCTGATTCGAGAGATTTTGCCCAGTGGTTTTTCAACGATTGAATGGAGGCAAGTTTTGAAGGTCTTGAAGCTGTCTGCGCAGGGGTTGCCGCAATCCTGGATATCGCTTGAGCAAGCGGTGATCCACTACGCAGCCCAAGAGGTGCGTTGGGAATCTGGCGGCGAAGTCGCAGTGTTTCACGGCGGGCATAACGCCGAGACGGGCCTGCAGTCGGTCATCACTGTCAACAGCATCATCGGCACCAAGGGTGTGCCCAACATCAACCCCTTTAACCTGCGCCCGAGCCTGACCAACAGCAAACTTTTCGTGCGCGACCGCAACGTTTGCGCCTACTGCGGTGCCGTACACGACGAAGAAGAACTCACGCGGGAACACATCATCCCCTTCGCGCAAGATGGCCGCGATCACTGGATGAACGTGGTCACCGCCTGCCGCGCCTGCAACCACCGCAAAAGCAGCCGCACGCCCGAGCAGGCCAAAATGCCGCTGCTCTATGCCCCCTACGTGCCCAGCCTGTGGGAAGACTTCATCCTGCGCAACCGCCGCATTCTGGCGGATCAGATGGAGTTTCTGATGGCGCATGTGCCTAAATCGTCTAGATTACTTGTTTAGCAATCCTCTGATGATTCATTGAGACCTCCAGGTCTCTATTTATGTGCGTATAACGCTTCTGAATTTATAGTAAATTCCAGCTTTTTTAACGCAATTTGATTGACCAGATTCAAACGACACGCGGTGACATCATGTGTCGGCTGACTGCCCTGGGCGGGCAGATGGGCAAGGGTGTAAAAAGGGTGCTCTTCGCCTTCAAAGAACTGGCTTTGGATTAATCCCGATGCGCCGTCGTGCGTTGACGGCAGGCGATCAGTCGCGGGAGCGCTGCTCGGAACGCAGCCAGGTATAGATGAGGCCCACGCCAACTGAAGCCCCGTTTTGCTGGCGCACCAAGGGGCTGGCTTCATTGGCGGCACCGCCCACACTGTCAACACGGGCGAACCCAAACACGCGCCAGTCGGGGCCCAGGCTGCGCGACGCTGATGTCGAAAGCCGCCAGGCGACCAAGCCACTTTTGGCCGCGTAGGCCGCGCGCTGTGCCGTCGCTTCGGCGGGAGTGACTTCATAAAAAGTACTGGCCAGTTTTTGATCTGCCAAGATGGCGCTGATACTGGCGCTGTAGCCCCATCCGCTGCGTGTCTGGCGTTCAAAAGTCAGCTTGGGCTCAAAACTCAGGCCCCGGGTCGCCGCCTTGTCGTCCAGGTCAAGCACCGCCCGCAGTGGGAACTCGGCACGCCAACGCCCGTTGCCCGGCCCCGCGCCAAGGTTCCATTTCAGGCGCGGGCCCACTTCCACCAGCGTGCCCAGGTCGCGCATGCCGCGGCGGGCTTCAATGTCGCTGGCGCTTGATCCAAAGGCACCGGCGAATCCAATGTCCAGTTCAAAGTCAGGCGTCTTGAAGGCGCGCAGGCCCACGGTTTCGCTGTCGGCCCGAAGAATTTCACCTCTGTAAACGAAGAAGGGTAGGACCAACGCCCGGCGAACCTGCTGGTCCGAGCCGGGGTAGGCCTGCTGCGAGACGCCCAGGGCGACGCCGCCCACCTCCCACAAGGGCGAGGCTTCCCGCGCCTCTGGGCTCTGTTGGGCCATGGCGCCGAAGCACGCTGCATAGGTCAATGTGCTGGCGAATGCGGCGCGCACGGTGGGCGATTTCACAAATGAAGTGGTCATGGGTGTGAGTGGGTTGAACTGAGTGGTAATAGTACATACTACACAGTTCATTTTGGCGAATGCCTTAAATCTTGACTGGTTATTCGTGGCTCTGGTGACGCGAAGTCAAACCGAATTTGGGGGCAGCCACTCAGTCAGCCCGGGGCGGATGCCGGAGGTCAAGAAGGAGACGCGCGCTAAGCGTTTGCTAGCAGGACGGATTTTTGCCCGCCGCGGGTGACACGCAGGCATCCGCCCTGGGCTGGCTGAGGGGCA
>JANOXL010000150.1:0-2104 GCA_031418395.1 Rhodoferax sp.
TTGGCAGTCACTTGGGCGTTGAAGCGGGCGGCTTGTTCTTCAGCGTCGTTGAGCTCGCTGAAGCCGTTGCCGAATTCACGGCCCGTGATGTACAGCTCAAACCGCTCGGTGACTTCAGGGCGTTCGTCATTGGCGCGCGCCAGTGGCGAGATCTCGGTGGGGTGCTCCATGATGAAGGTTGGCTGCCAGAGCTTTTCTTCCACCGTCTCTTCAAAGTACAGCACTTGCAAACTGGGCAGGCTGCGCTTGGACAACTTGTGTTTTTCTTCCGTCATGCCCAGTTTGCGCAATGCATTTGTAAGCCATAGCGTGTCGTCCACACGCAAGCCCGAGCCGTCGTCCATCGCGGCAGCGGCTTCGGTGTGTTGGATGATGGCTTCACGGATGGTTAAACGCTCAAATTTCGCAGCCAGATCAACCGGTTTTCCTGCGTAGCTTAAGTGCAGCGTGCCGCACGCTTTTTGCGCCGCGTCACGGATGAGAGCTTCGGTGTAATCCATCAAATCCAGGTAGTTCCAGTAGGCGGCGTAGAACTCCATCATCGTGAACTCGGGGTTGTGCCGCACGCTGATGCCTTCATTTCGGTAGCTGCGGTTGATCTCGAACACGCGCTCGAAGCCGCCCACGATCAGGCGCTTCAAATACAGCTCGGGCGCGATGCGCAAAAACATCTCCTGGTCCAGCGCGTTGTGGTGCGTTTTGAACGGTTTGGCATTCGCACCGCCGGGGATCGGGTGCAACATGGGTGTTTCAACTTCGAGGAAGTTGTGCGCCACCATGAATTCTCGGATGCCGCTGACGGCGCGCGAACGCGCCACGAAGCGCTTGCGCGTCGTCTCGTCGGTCATCAAATCGACATAACGCTGGCGGTATTTCACCTCCTGGTCGGCCATGCCATGGAATTTGTCGGGCATGGGGCGCAGGCTCTTGGTCAAGAGGCGCACAGACGTGGCGTGGATCGACAACTCGCCCGTTTTGGTTTTGAAGACACGCCCCTCGGCAGCCACGATGTCGCCCAAATCCCAGTGCTTGAACTGCTCATAGAGGTCAAGGCCGATTTCTTCGCCTTTCACGTACACCTGAATGCGCCCGCCCGAGGGGCCGAATGAGGCGTCTTGCAGGGTGCAGAAACTCGCCTTGCCCATGACGCGTTTGAGCATCATGCGGCCCGCGACTTTGGCGGTTTGGTTCAGCGCCACCAGGTCTTCGGCAGATCTCTCTTCATGCGACGCAAACAGCGTAGCGGCGTGGTCGCCGGGCTTGAAATCGTTGGGGAAGGCCACACCTTTGCCGTCAAGCTGCTGCTGGCGGATGGTTTTGAGCTTTTCACGGCGCTCGTGAATGAGCTGGTTTTCATCCAAAGCGGGGGCAGAAACAGGCGAAATAGCGAAGGAAGCAGCGGAATCTGGGGCGGCGTTTTTATCGGACATGGGAGTTTCAAGTGAGCGGCTGGCAGCAACAGGTGCGCCACCAAAGCCCTCAATTTTAAGCGGGGCTATGATTCGAAGCGATTCACCATTTATCCATGTTCTACCAAATCATTTCCCTGCTGCTCGACGTTGCCATTGGCCTGGTGGCCGGCGCCTGCCTGCTGCGCCTGTACATGCAGTACCAGAAAATTCCGATGGCGGCGCGCTCGGGCAACCCGCTGGGCAATTTCATCTTCGCCGTGACTGACTGGATCGTGCTGCCGCTGCGTAAAGTGGTGCCTTCCGTGGGCCGTTGGGACATGGCGAGTCTGCTGGCCGTCTACCTTCTTGAGGTGTTGCAATTTCTGGTGTTGTGGGGGTTGGCGGGCGCAGGCGGCGGTTTGGCGCAAATTCCGGTGCTGGCCGTGTTTGGTTCGGTGCGCCTGGTGCTTTCGGCCATGACCGGCTTGGTCATTGTCTACGCGGTGCTGTCGTGGGTGCAGTCCAATTCACCGCTGACTGATCTTTTGGAGCGCCTCGCTGCGCCGCCTTTGCGCCCCATCCGCAAGTTGGTGCCGCTGGTCGGAGGTATCGATCTGTCGCCGCTGGTTCTGCTGGTACTTTTGCAAATCGCGGCGATTGTGTTGGGGGCGGTGCAGCAGGCGGTGATGCGGTAAGGTGGTTTTTCGTTTGCG
>JANOXL010000151.1:0-3842 GCA_031418395.1 Rhodoferax sp.
CACGCGGCCCAAATCGGAGAAGACTTTCTCTTGTGCCTTTTCGCGAACTGAGCAGGTGTTAAACAGCACCAAATCGGCTTCGTCTACGTTTTGGGTAGGCTCGTAGCCTTCTGCCGCGCGCAACACGTCGGCCATCTTGCCAGAGTCGTATTCGTTCATCTGGCAGCCAAAGGTTTTAATGAATACTTTTTTACTCATAACGTTCAAATAAATTTTATTTTTCTGAATAAAATGATAAAAAATACCGCAAATTACTATCTAAATTAATAGCAATAAAATTCATATTTACGGGACTTAATACCAAATTACTTCAACAGTAAAATTTTCAATTTAATTAATTAAGCTGTATCGTTCAGTTCAGCGTATTGATTAGTTGCTTTTGGGTCGCTTCGATGCCCACAAATCCGATTTAATTTTTTTTGGGGCCAGACACCTGGACAAAACCAACCAGTTACAGGCTTTGGGTTGCGTCGAATGGCGCAATCACAGGTTGATCGCTGCGCCGGCTGAGCCGCACCATCCACCGAATATTTGTCGACCGATACTCGCTTAAATACGGGTCTTAATACTTGTACTTTGGCAGCTGGTCAAACGGCGTTTTGCCGTCATCGCGTCGCACCGTTTCGCCCTGCGTGCCAAAGCTGAAATTGCGCAACACACCGCCGCCTTCACGCTCTTCAAGCGCCTCACGGTTGTTCAAAATCCACACGTCGTGAATCTGGCCTTGGGCATTACGCACATAGTTCACCTGCACCTTGTGGCCTGCGAGTTGCGCTGACATAACGAGCTGATTATTGGGCCCGCGGATGCGGTGGCCGGGCGAGAGACGCTCCTCGACACCGTTGATGGTCACCTCAGGCTGCATTTTGACTTCGAGTGTGCCGCGTTTGGCACTGGCCGGAAACTGGCGCGTACCCGCGATGGGCAGTTGACCCCGGTTGAGCGCAGGCGGTTGATCTGGCGCAGAGGGCGGGTTTTGGGCCTGAGCAACGGCGCCAAAACCCAGGAGAACAAGCGACAGGAGTGCCAAGCGTGATGCGATGCAGCGGTTCATGGTGTGTATCCAGAGGCTGAAAACCCGATTGTAGGGCAGCATGGCCGATCTGATTCCCGGGCTACGGGGTGAGCAATCATACCCAAAATGGGTACATTTAAGGACTTTTTCTCGATGGCAGCGGAAATTTTAACAAAATTGGCCATTAGGTCTCGTACAAATTGAATAGTTTGCTATATATATAATAGCTTTTTAGGCGGAAGCAAGCGCCGACGCGACACAGGGTTGGTGAGTCCGGAAGCTAAACTGCGGGGCGATTGGGCAAGGTCGGCATCGGCTGGACCTGCCCCAAAAAGTGCCTGCCATGGCCACAATGGCGCCACCTCACTTCAATTGCCGAGAAATACCCCCATGAGCACAGTTCTGAACTTCCCCCGCACCGCTTTTCGTGAAGACCACGAGGCTTATCGCGAAACGGTGCGCCGTTTTATTGACAAGGAATGCACGCCGCGCCAGGCCGAGTGGGACAAAGCGGGCCGGGTGGACCGCGAGACCTGGCTCAAAGCCGGGCGCGAAGGCCTGCTGTGTACCGCGATTGGCGAGGAATGGGGCGGTGCGGGTGGCGATTTTGGCCACTGCGCGGTGTTGATCGAGGAGATGGCCAAATCCAACATTAGCGGGCCGGGTTTCTATTTGCACTCCGACATTATCGCGCCCTATATCCAGCGCCTGGGCTCCCCTGCGCAAAAGGCCAAGTGGTTGCCCAAAGCGGCCAGCGGCGAGGTGATTTTGGCTATCGCCATGAGTGAGCCGGGCGCGGGCAGCGACCTCAAAGCCATCAAAACCACGGCACGCAAAGAGGGTAATGAATACGTTATCAACGGCAGCAAAACCTTTATTTCAAACGGTCTGAACTGCGATTTGGTGGTGGTCGTCGTCAAAACCAACCCTGAGTTGGGGGCCAAAGGCACGTCGTTGATTTTGGTGGAGGCCGACCGCCCTGGCTTCCGAAAAGGGTGCAAGCTGGAGAAGATGGGCCAGGAAGCCGCCGACACAGCCGAGCTGTTTTTTGACGATGTGCGGGTGCCCGAATCGAACCTTTTAGGCGAAGAAGGCATGGGTTTCAAGTATTTGATGAGCGATTTACCGCAAGAGCGTTTCATTATTGCGATCGCCAGTGCCGCCAAATTAGAGGCCATGCTGGCCGAAACCATCCGATACACCAAGGACCGCATGGTGTTTGGCAAACCTGTTTTCGAGTTCCAAAACACCAAGTTCAAACTCGCCGACATCAAAACCCGCGCCACCGCGATGCGCATGATGGTCGATGTGTACCTGGCCGAACATTTAAAACGCAAACTCACGCTGGAGGAGGCGGCGATTGCCAAGTTGTACTGCACGGAAGAACTCGGCAAGTCACTCGATGAACTTTTGCAGCTCTACGGCGGTTACGGTTACATGATGGAGTACCCGATTTGCCGCGCGTTTATCGACACGCGGGTTTCGCGCATTTATGGCGGTACGTCCGAGGTGATGCGGGAACTG
This sequence comes from Rhodoferax sp., assembly GCA_031418395.1. Taxonomy (GTDB): domain Bacteria; phylum Pseudomonadota; class Gammaproteobacteria; order Burkholderiales; family Burkholderiaceae_C; genus JANYCG01. Next base: position 2,540 of record JANOXL010000151.1, read on the forward strand.
ATCTCGCGCGGGCTTTGAGGCTGAATGGCGGCCCAAAATTAATTGGGGTCAGATTCCAATTTGCATAATGTGAAAGTTCAAGGGCATTGATGGAGGGTTGAATCAAGGCTTCGGTTACCGCTCGGGATGGATCAGGCCGATGGGGCACTCAGCTCCGCGGCTGTCCCCCGCCGCGAACTAAACCCGCACAATTAGCAGAACCCTGTCGCGCGTCTCCTCCTTTATGCCGCTGCGCTGAATGCCCCATCAACCTGATCGGGTAACGGCGAGCGGGTGTTTAGGCCTGAACCTGGGAGACTGAGCCGGGAAGATCGAAACTTAAAGCAGCGCGGGTATTCAACCGTTGCACAAGAACCACCCCGGCCTCACCGGCCGAGTCCCAACAGAACCCAACTCCTGAATTTCGAACCGGCAATGAACCCTCGAAGGTCAAATTGGCTTAGAGATTTTGAATTTCCCAACCGCATAATGTGGACTTTAAGGAGACGCAATGGCAGGCATGGTTGAAGGCAAAGTGGTCGTCATCACCGGCGCAGGTGGTGGCATCGGGCGCGATTTCGCGTTGGCGTTTGCACGCGAGGGCGCGAAAGTCGTTGTGAATGACATTGGGGCGTCGGTCGGTGGTGAAGGTCTGGACGCGGGCCCGGCGCAATCGGTGGTCAATGAAATCAAAGCCGTGGGCGGTGAGGCCGTAGCCAATACCGACAGCGTGGCCGAGGCGACCGCGGCAGGCAAAATCATCCAGACTGCGCTGGACACTTATGGCCGGATTGACGTGGTGGTGAACAACGCCGGCATTTTGCGTGACCGCTTCTTCCACAAAATGAGCGCGGACGAATGGGACGCCGTGATCAAAGTCCACTTGTATGGTGCCTACTACGTGAGCCGCGCGGCGGCTACTCACTTCAAGGAGCAAAACAGCGGCTGTTATGTGCATATGACCTCCACTTCGGGCTTGATCGGCAACTTCGGCCAGGCCAACTACTCGGCGGCCAAATTGGGCATGATGGCGCTTTCCAAATCCATCGCTTTGGACATGCTCAAGTTCAACGTGCGCAGCAATTGCATCGCGCCATTTGCCTGGAGCCGCATGATTGGTTCGATCCCCACTGACACCCCCGCGCAGGCCGCACGCGTGGAGAAAATCAAACAAATGACCCCGGCCAAAATCGCCCCGCTAGCGGTGTGCCTGGCCAGCGACGCGGCGGCGGACACCAATGGCCAAGTCTTCGCGGTGCGCAACAATGAAATCTTCTTGATGAGCCAGCCGCGCCCGATCCGCAGTGTGCAGCGCTCCGACGGC
>JANOXL010000152.1:0-2180 GCA_031418395.1 Rhodoferax sp.
CGGCATCGCCAACAACATCGCCACCCAAATCTTCGAGCCCTTCTTTACCACCCGCCCCGGCCATTTGGGCCTGGGCCTCTCCCAGTGTGAAACCCTCGCCAGCAGCATGGGCGGCACCCTCACCGCCTTCAACCGCGTGCCGCGCGGCGCGGAGTTTTGTTTGAGTTTGCGGATGGCGGGGTGAGGGGCCGCGTCACACATGCCAGGGGTTGACCGGCGCGACGGCACACAGCGTGGAACACACAGGGCCACGTCTTGCCTTACGCCCAATCACCCAGGATTGCCTCAAAATTCCGCCCGACCCGTCACTTCAAAAGCTATAAAATAGATAGCATAATATGTCCATTTTACGAGACCAAGAGCCCTAAAACTCTTGAAATTCTCAAATTCGACGTCCAAATTATCAAATTGTTAACACCCATGTTAACAACTATTCACCTCACCGGATTTGAGTAGACCGGCTCTCAGGCGAAGCTTTTAATCTGCTTGAACCTCGGGGCGCATGCATGGGCGGCGGTTATGATTGCATTCACCATGCAAAGTTTCATAGACCCCGCCATTCTGTTTTTTGTATTTGGCATCGTCGCCGGTTTGCTGCGGTCGAACCTGGAGATTCCGGCGCCGATTTCGCGCTTTCTTTCGCTTTATTTGTTGATGGCTCTGGGGCTCAAAGGCGGGTTTGCCTTGGCCAAGTCGGGGTTGACGGGCGAGGTCGCGGTGAGTTTGGCGTCGGCTCTGTTGTTGGCGACGGTTGTGCCGCTGCTAGGTTATATGGTGTTGCGCCGCGTGGTCAATGGTTTTGACGCCGCCGCGCTGGCGGCGACGTATGGCTCGGTGAGTGCGGTAACTTTTATCACCGCCGTGCAGCATCTGGATACGCATGACATCAGCTACGGCGGCCACATGGCGGCGGCGATGGCGTTGATGGAGTCGCCGGCCATCATCCTGGCGGTGTTGCTGGCCAACTGGGTACGCCAGCGGGCACCCAGTGCCTCGGGCCCCGCCGTGCCTCTGCGCCGCATCCTGCATGAGTCTTTGACCGATGGCGCGCAGATGCTGCTGCTGGGCGCGATGTTGATCGGTTTGATCGCAGGTGAATCGGGCGAAGCGGTGATGAAGCCGTTTTCAGTCGATTTGTTCAAAGGCATGTTGGCCTTCTTTTTGCTGGATATGGGTTTGCTTGCGGCGCGCAACCTGGGCTCCCTCAGGGGCACATCACCGTGGCTACTGGCCTATGCCATTGCCGGGCCGCTGGTTCACGCGGGTTTGGCGCTGGGTCTGGGCCTGCTTTTGGGCATTTCGCCGGGCAACACCGCCTTGCTGATGGTGCTGGCGGGTAGTGCGTCTTACATTGCCGTGCCGGCGGTGATTCGCCACGCGATCCCGGAGGCCAACGCCTCGCTGTATTTCGGCATGTCGCTGGGGCTGACGTTTCCGTTCAACATCCTGTTGGGGATTCCGTTCTACGTATTTCTGGCGCACCGCTGGAGCGGTTGAGCGCCTGAGAAGCCAGCGGCTCGCGTTTTACTTGCCGCTGGCTCGCCCTGCCGGGCTGTTTTTGGCCAACTGGCGCACGTTGGCTTCGCCGGCACTCAAGAACTTTTGATGAACATCGGGGTCAGGTCTTTCGTTATCGCATGCCAGCCTGCGGAACATCGGGGTCAGGTCTTTCCTTATCGCATGCCAGCCTGAATCGCTTCACAGAAAGTCATTACGCGCGATTTCAATTGCTACACAATACGTAGCATAATATAGCCATTCCACCAGACCTACAGCCTCAAAACACTCGATTTCTTCGGAGCCGAAGTTAAATTTGACAATTTGTTGATACTCATGTTAACAATTCGCTCTGCCTGTCCAAACCATCGACATCGCGTGCGCCCTCACCTGTACGCCCACGCGCGGCCTTGCACTCGGTTCGTCTACGACGCCCAAAACCGCCACGCCCAGGCCACGGTGAGCGATTCTGATGAGGGCAGCAAAGTCACGTTCCTGCACAACGCCCTGGGCCAGCGCGTCTTCAAGAGCGAGCCGCAGGTCGATCATGTGGCCCCCAACGCCACCGTGCTGGGCAGCAGTTTTGTGAGTTGGCTCCTGGCCAATTTCAACTGGATGTTTGCCACCGCCCAGGCCAATGCCACGCTGGGGCAGAGTTTTGTGTATGCAGAACCGGCGGTGGG
>JANOXL010000153.1:0-28412 GCA_031418395.1 Rhodoferax sp.
GGGTGACTTTGACTGCGTTGGCCAGGATGTTCACACCCTCGACCATGCGTGCGCGGGCTTCGCCGCCGAAAATTACGTCTTTTGCTGCCATGTTATTTCTCCAATAAAACCAAATTTAATTACGAATGACTGTTGTGGTGAAAGAAAGCGTAGCGAGCAGGTGTCAGGCTAGGCGCGCCGCGCACAGCAACCAAAACGAACTTCCTGTACGTGAGGATTGCGAGCACGGTGCACTGAACGTTTATGTTCATTGCATTTACGGGCATGGCGCCTGCGCAGCAGCTTTATTTCTCGACAACCGCAAACAGGTCGTCTTCTTTCATGACGAGCAACTCGTCGCCGTCCACCTTGACGGTCTGGCCGCTGTATTTGCCGAACAGAACGCGGTCACCGATTTTGACGTTCATGGCCAGCAGGTCGCCCTTGTCGGTCTTTTTGCCGGGGCCGACGGCCAGCACTTCGCCTTGATCGGGCTTTTCAGCGGCGGAATCGGGGATAACGATGCCAGAGGCGGTTTTGGTTTCGTTTTCGACGCGTTTGACAATCACGCGGTCGGCGAGGGGACGAAGTTTCATGGGTTCTCCTGGAATTTGAAACAGGGTTGGACAATCAAACCATCACCAACTGAAAGTTAGTGGGTGTTAACTTGAGAAGTCGTTGCTTTCGGTACGTGGCGCAAAGCTACGTGGCACCACGCGCAGCACATCGGCCAGCATGCCACCAAACTGTTAGCACTCAACTTCTACGAGTGCTAATGATAAGGGCATTTTGTGTCGATTTCAAGTCTTTTGGGGGGTTGGCTGCACAAATCTTGGGCTCTTGCGTCTGGACCAGCGGCTTTGGCCGAGTTCTTTGCCAAGTTCTGACAAAACCAAACAGACAGTTACCGCCTGCCGGTGAAAAACTGGCTCCTAACAGACCCGCCAGCCCTTGGCCGGGACAGAGCAATGGAGCCATGGATGATTGAATTGACAGAGTTGACCGAAGCACCAACGCCCATCAAAACGGAACCCACCCGCCCTCCTTTATTTGTAACAAAAGAAGCTCGCTCCGACCGACCGGTTTCGACTGGCGCGGCTACGGCGTCTTTCGCCACCGATCGATCCGGCGCGGCGCACAGCCTGTTTCCAGGTGCGCTCAGTGCTACCGCCCTGTTAGCCCTGCAGGCTTGCGGCGGGGGCGGTGGTGGTTCAGCGTCGTCCGGTGCTGGCGCTGGTTCTACCTCGTTTGTGTTGACCGGGCTTGAGCCGCCTTTGCCGACGCCGGCCGAGCAGCCCAGCGCACCGGATGCTGCCCGTTTCATGACACAGGCCAGTTTTGGTGCAAGCTCTGTCGCGCAAATTGAGGCCCTGCAGGTCGAAGGTTTCCCGCACTGGTTGTGGGCGCAGTTGAAGCTGGACGCCGCCTCCCACACGGGCTACCTCAGCGCCCAACTGGTGCGCACGACCAACAACAAGGCCACCGACGAGATGAGTTATGAAGCCATTTGGCAGCAGTGGCTCAAGGGCGCCGACCAGTTGCGTGCCCGCGTCGCCTTTGCGCTTTCACAGATTATGGTGATCTCCAATATTGCGCCCGACTTGCGGCCCTACGCGATGTCGAGTTACTTTGACCTGCTCAACCGCAACGCGTTTGGCAACTACCGTACCTTGCTCAAAGAGGTCACGCTGCACCCGGCGATGGGGTATTTCCTCAACATGATCGAGAGTGAAAAAGACGATCCGGTCAAAGGTATTCACCCCAACGAAAACTACCCGCGCGAGGTGTTGCAGCTGTTCTCCATCGGCCTGGCGGAGCTGAATATCGACGGCAGCGCCCGCGTGGGTAGCGACGGCAAACCGATTCCCACCTTTGGTGAGCCCGAGGTCAAGGGTTTTGCCAAAGCTTTCTCCGGCTGGACTTTTGCCTCACAAAACCCGGCCAATCCCAAACAGTTTCACAACGCTGACGAAAACCTCGACAGCAACTGGACCACCCCGATGCGGGCGTTTCCCAGCATGCATTCGCCCGAGTCCAAGAAGCTCTTAGGCAACGTCACGTTGCCCGGTGGTCAAAGCCCTGAGAAAGATCTGGACGACGCGCTGGACAACATCTTTAACCACCCGAATGTGGGCCCGTTTATGGGTCGCCAGTTGATCCAGCGCCTGGTGGCCAGCAACCCGAGTAAGGCCTACATCGAACGCGTGGCCACCGTTTTCAACAACAATGGCGCGGGTGTGCGGGGGGATCTCAAGGCTGTGGTGGTCGCCGTGCTGCTGGATCCCGAAGCTCGCGCTGCCGCTGCCAGCCAAAGCGCCAATTACGGCAAGCAACGCGAACCAGTGGTGCGTTTTGCCACCTTTTTGCGCGCACTGGGGGCCACCAGCACCAATGGCATCAACAACATCCATTACCTGGACAGCGCCGACGACGGCCTGGGCCAAAGCCCGCTCTTGGCGCCCTCGGTGTTCAACTTTTTTTCGCCCAATTTCCGCCAGCCCGGCGCGGTGGCGAAAGCGGGTTTGTACTCGCCCGAGTTTCAAATCACCACAGAAACCACGGTGGTAGGCAGCCTGAACTTCTTTGCCTCGTTTTTCAACGGCGGCGGTTATGGCAGCGGGCAAAGCCGCCTGGTCATCAATTTCGCGCCCTTGCAGGCCTTGGCGGCTAATCCGGTGGCGTTGGTAGACCGCTTCAACGCCTTGCTTTTTGCCTACCAGATGACTGCCAGCACGCGCGCTCGCCTATTGCAAATGATTGCGGCAATGCCGGGTGGCTCGGCCAACCAGCTCAGAAGCCGTGTCAAGGCGGCATTGATCGTCACGGCGATCTCCCCTGATTTCGTCATTCAAAAATAAATGAACCGCACCATGAATCTACACTTTCAACAACTCCAGCGCCGCCAATTCCTCAAAATGGCCAGCGCTGCTGCCGCCAGCGGCTTGGGGCTGAGCACCCTGGCCAGCATGAATGCGGCGGCGCAGTCGGCCAACGACTACAAGGCCCTGGTCTGCCTCTTCATGTTTGGTGGGAACGATGGCAACAACACCGTGGTGCCCATCGACACCACGCCCCATGCCCAGTACCGCACCTTGCGCACCAACCTGGCGCTGAATCAGACGGATTTGCTGCCCATCAGCCCCACCAACACCGGCGGTGCCTTGTATGGCTTGCATCCCGCCATGGCGGGCATGCAAAACCTGTTCACACAAGGCCATGCCGCCGTGATCGCCAACGTCGGGCCGCTGGCCGTGCCGACCAGCAAAATACAGTGGAACAACCGCAGCGTGCCCCTGCCAGACAACCTCTTCTCACACTCCGACCAACAGGCGCAATGGCAAAGCGCCATCGTGGATGCACCGCCGCGCCACGGCTGGGGTGGCCGCATGATGGAGCGCCAGCTCGCGGCAGACGCCGTCAACCGGGGCTACGGCGTGTTGTCTGTCGCAGGCGGCAATGTGTGGGAGACCGGCGATGTGAATTTGGCGGCCTATAAAGTCTCCTCCAGCGGCAACTTTGGTTTTGACTTTTACAACCCCAGCGGCGCTGACCCCCTCTCGGTGGCCATCACTCAGACCCTGGCCGAATCGCGCGGCCACCTGCTGGACAAAGCCTGGACGGACGTGGTTGCCCGCTCTATCGAGAACCAGCTGGTGTTGACCTCCGCTCTGGCGGCGTCGACCTTGACGACGGTCTTTCCGGACACCGGCCTGGGCCGCCAGTTGCGCATGATCGCGCGCCTGGTCTCCGCCCGCGCGCAACTGGGCTTGCCGCGCCAGTGTTTTTTCTGCTCCATCGGCGGCTTTGATACGCATGGCGACGACCAGATGGATCGGCAAAACGAATTGTTGGGCGAGATCAGCGCCGCCGTGGCGGCGTTTTATGCGGCCACGGAAGAAATGGCGATGCAAAACAACGTCACCCTGTTTACCGCCTCTGACTTTGGCCGCACCGGCCAGAGCAACGGCCAGGGCTCCGACCACGGCTGGGGCAGCCACCATTTTGTGGTGGGCGGCGCGGTGAAGGGCAATCAGATGTACGGCAGTTTCCCGACCCTGGTGCTCGGCGGACCAGAAGAAATCGGCAACGGCAACTGGCTGCCTTCTACCGCTGTCGATCAAATGGGCGCCACTTTGGGCAAGTGGTTTGGTGCCGGTGCGGCGCTGAATGAGATCTTTCCACGGCTGCCGAATTTCAATCCGGACCTGGGCTTTATGGTTTAGAGCGTTTGGGTTTATTCATACCCATATTGGGTATGATTGACGCCGCTGGCCAAGAATTTATAGATTTTTGACCTGTAGGTCTCGCAATATTTGAATGTGTAGCTATTAAAAATATAGCGTTTCTGATTTCGGCTCATGCCCCAAGCGCGTCCCGCCCAGGCTATCAAGCCTGACAATCAGCCTCATGGCATGGTTCATTCGTTTTTTTCGTGGCTTGGGGCTCGGCCTACTCGCCATCGTGTTGATCTTTGAAGAATGGGGCTGGGAGAGCCTGGCTGCTGTGATGGCGCGGCTGGCCAAGCTGCCTTTTTGGGGCTGGCTGGAGCGCAAAATCACGGCCCTACCGCGCTGGGCCGCGCTGGCCGCGTTTGGCGTACCCATGCTGTTGCTGCTGCCGGTGAAGCTGCTGGCGCTGTTGCTGTTTGCGCGTGGGCAGGCGGTGCTGGGGCTAGTTTTATTGCTGCTTGCCAAACTGGCAGGCACCGCACTTTTGGCTTGGCTTTTTACGCTGACCCAGCCCGCGCTGATGCAAGTCGCCTGGTTCGCGTACGTTTACCCGCGCTGGAAGGCCTGGAAAGACGCACTACTCACGCGGGTGCGCGCCTCAGCAGTATGGCGCGCGGCGCGCGAACTCACGGCGACCGTCCGCGCCTGGATGCGAGCCGGCTGATGCCGCTTTCAGGTTGGGTGAACTCAGGGCTTTGCGCGGCTTGAGTCAGCGCCGCTGGCCACATGAATACGCCGCTGGATGCGCGCGCTGGCGGCCGCGTCACCGCCGTTTTGAGCCAGCTTCAGTTGCACGCCTAGCCAAGCCAGCAAGGGCCGACGCCAGCCTTGTTCTGACGCCGTGTTGACCGCGACTTCAACGCCTGCAGGCGGCAACTGGCCTTGGCCAAACAACACGCCCGCCGCCACCAGGCGCGCCAACGGGTCGGTCATCGTCGATAAGGTCGCGACGCGGGCGCTGTCGTCGCGCGCAGAGAACATGGGGCGGTGCTGCTCGGGCAGCAGGGCGATTTGGCTGGCATCCAGGACACGGGCGCCTGTGGGCGCTGAACCAGCCTGCCCGACATCCAGAAACAGAGCATAGGCCCGCTCAGGCGCGGCCAGGTCGGGCGTTTTCAATTGTGCGGCGGCGCAGGTGTCCAGCTCCAGACTTGCCAGCCGGACAGCGCAGCGCACCAACTCCACCCGGGCGACCAGATCTGGCCGACCGGTGGCTGAAATTTCAGTGCGGCTACGGGCAAACTCAAAATCAGCCACTTTGCTGTCGCCGGCCAAATAGGCGCTGGTGAAACTCTTGACCGCGCCCAAGGCATTACCCTGCCAATCGGGCACCGGCGGCGTGTTGCCACAGGCTGCGAGCAGCGTCAACCCAAAGGCCATGAACCCCAGCCGAACGGACGCGAAGCGGTGGAGCGTGGGGGCGACAATTTTCCGCAGGGCCCCCCCGAGGAAAATTAGCCCCCTCGGGGGGCAGCGACCCGCGAAGCGGTGGAGCGTGGAGGCAATATTCATGGCAACTTGATCGGCTGCGCCTCGCGCGCAAACGGCCATTTGCGGTTGAGTTCATCGACCATGCTATTGATCTTTCGCAGGCTGGCATCCACCTCGGTGCGCAGCAAGCCCAGATCGGCCGTGGAGCTGCGTACATTGGCGACCACGCCGCGGGCTTCGCTGGCAACCCCTTGTGCCTGCACGGCCACACCTTTGTATTCGACCGCCGTGGCTTGTGCCTCGGCCAGTACCGCATCGACTCTTTTCAGGCTGTTGCGCGCATCGGCCAGGAGTGCGTTGAGTTGCTGGATCGAGGCTTGCGTGTCGTTCATCACGCCTTTGTCGCCAAATACGCGCTGGTCGGCCTTGGCCAGCAGGGCGTTGGTTTGGTCCAACGCGGCGATGACACGTTTGGCATTGACTTCACCGCCCAATACCGTGCCCAAGAGGCCGTATTTGCCCTTCATGTCGGTGTTGAGGCTGCCGGTGATGGACTGCATATTGCTGAAGCTGTTGTTCAGGCTTGAATCTGCCGCCGTGATGCGCTCGACGTTTTCCAGCAGGCTGCGCGCGGTGGCCATCAGGCGCGGAATCTCGCTACTCGAATCGCCGCGCAACACCGTGCGTTCAGCACCGGCGGGCAATGGTGGGTCGGTCAATACCCCACTGAAGGCGCGAATTTTGGTGTCACCCACTACGCCTTTTTCCATCGTAAAAATACTCGACGTGCGCAGCCACTTGGCGTCTTTGGAAGGCACGTCCACGATGATGCGCACCTTGCCGTTGGGGTCCAGGTCGATACGCGCAACACGGCCAATCGGAAAGCCCGAGAAGGTCAAATCCATGCCGACCAGGATGCCCTCGGAATCATCGGCCAGGAGTACCAGCTCCTGCGTTTTCTCAAAAAATCCCCGCGCCACCATGACGTAGGCCACAAAAGCCACGATCAACGCGGCGACGAAGGCCAGCAGGAATACGGCCTTGAGTTCCAGGTGCGGGATGGGTGAGGGCGCGCTGGCGGCGGTGTTGGACGGCGACACGGCGACCTGCGGCGCTGACGATTCTGCTGAACCTGATGACGCCATGGGCGCGCCAGCTGGTAATTCAGTCGCTGAATCGTTCGATGGATGCGGATCTTCAGTAGCCATTGGGGACGATTATCGGCGGGTGGCCGTCACTTTGTGTCTGTCACGGCTTGTCCGTTCAGGGTCGTGCGTCACCGCGTCTGTCGCTAAAGGTAACGTACGGCAAGCGACAGGCCTTCAATCACCACCAGCGAGCTGACCAGGCGAATGGTGGCCACAGGCAGGGGCGATTGCCCACTGCGATCGGTCTGGTCCAGGCTGGCCGCCACCGGGATCACCGCCACCGCCAGGCTGAACAGCGCCACTTTGAGTGCAAACCCGAGGGCCACCACACTGTCAAACGCCACACTGACCGTGCGGGTGAATTCGGCAAACCCCCAGCGTGACGTGCCGTACATGCTCAGGTAAGCCATCAGCAGCGTCATCAAACCGCTGACCACCACCATCGTCAAAACCGAAAAGCCGTAGGCGATGACGCGTGGCACCAGTTCGTCGCGGATGCGGTCGGTTTCGGCACCGCCCAGCACGTCCAGATCTCCTGGCATATGGATGCCCATGGCGCTGCTGCGCACGGCCAGGGCGCTTTGCATCGCCACGTAAAGTGCTGCCAGCAGTGGAATCACCTCCAGCACCAGCACCCGCACGACCAGATCCAGCGCAATCCGCGAGAGCCCGTAGTTCAACGCGGTGACCAGCACGGCGCGGATCAACACCAGACTCACCAGACCCGACAACAGCGTGAACCACGGCAGGATGCGCCAGGTGGTGACATACATCTGGCGGGCAATCGTGCTGCGGTTTTGCGCGTCGTAGGTGGCCGGGGCCATCATCATCACGCAGGCCATTGCACCAAACAGGAAAACGCGCTTCCAGTCGGCCAGCCAGTTTGCTACCCGGATAAGCCCACGCGTCACGGTAGGGCTGTTGCGGGCGGGGGCAGGGGAACGCATGGGTTGATGATACAGAGTGGATAGACGCGGAAAGCGGGCTGCCATTGCGTGGAAATTGGGTCGAAGGTCTGCTGAAATTGCGTCAATTTGGTTACCCACTGAACGAAAGGTGCCATAAACGCTGGCATGATCGATGCTCCGAATGAATCCCAATGCCCACGAACTCTGGCGCCGACCGCGCTGGACATTTGCCCTGTTGCTGGCCCTGTTGGGCACCTTGGGCCCTTTTAGTGTCGATACCTACCTGCCGGCTTTTTCCGGCATCGAGGCCGACCTGGGCGCGTCCAGAATTCAATTGCAACAAACCATTTCGGCGTATTTGTTCGCTTTTGGCGTGATGTGCCTGTTTCATGGCGCCATCTCCGACAGCGTGGGTCGGCGCCCGATGGTGCTGTGGGGTTTGAGCCTCTTCGCCCTGGCCAGCGTCGGCTGTGCCTTGTCGCAGAACATCAGTCAACTGATCTTTTTTCGTGCCCTGCAGGGCTTGAGTACCGGTGCGTGTATCGTGATCGCCCGCGCCATCCCGCGCGACATGTACCCGCCGGGCGAAGCGCAACAGGTCATGAGCCGGGTGACGATTTTTTTTGGCGTGGCAGTGAGTCTGGCACCGCTGTTGGGCGGCTGGCTTTTCGTTTGGCTCGGTTGGCGCAGTATCTTTTGGTTTTTAGTCGTGTTGGCGGTGGCCTTGTGGCTGGCCAACTGGCGTTTGTTACCGGAAACCCTCCATGAAGGGGCGCGACACCGGTTTGACGCCGCGACTTTGTTGCGCGGTTACCTGAAGCTCGGGCGCGACCCAAAATTCCTGGTGCTGGCAGTGGCGGTAGGTGTGCCGATCAACGGCACCTTCATCTACCTGATGGCCGCGCCTGTATTTCTGGGGCAGCAACTGGGTCTGGCGCCGACGCAATTTTTCTGGTTCTTTTTGGTCACGATTTGCGGCGTGATGCTGGGGGCGTGGATCAGCGGACGTCTGGCCGGAATAATCGCGCCCAAGCGGCAGATCCGGCTGGGGTATCTGGTCATGTTGACGGCCGCCTTGGTGAATATTTTGGCCAATTCCTTCTTTCAAGCGCACTGGAGCTGGGCGTTTTGGCCGCTGGGGGTGTATTGCATCGGTTGGGCCACGATGCAGCCGGCGCTGACGCTTTTGCTGCTGGATTTGCATCCCGAACGCCGTGGCATGGGCTCGTCCTTGCAGATTTTTATTGGCTCGATGTTCAACTCACTCACCGCCGGGGTTTTGGCCCCGTTGGCGATGTTGTCCACCTTGAGCATGGCCTGGACGTCGATGGCGATTTTGTGTGTTTCACTGGCGGCTTGGCTGGTGGCCCACCGCGCCTGGCCTGAGATCGGCAGGGGTGTCGTGACGCATTGAGGTATCGTCAAGTTGCCCGATAAACGATTCGATGGGGCGATTATTCAAAGCCCCGGTTTCCGCCAATCGCCCTGGGCGCAATAAGCCGGTACCGAACACGCACTAAACGCTTGCCAAACGCGTACTATGGGCCGATGTCCAAAATCACCCATCGCCACCAGCGCTCAGACTTGGCGCGTATTGCTGTCCAGGCCATGCACGAGCGCGGATTGGAGCCCGAATTTTCGAATCAAGTGGAGCGCCAATTGGCCGGTATCCACGACGCCGCCCGGCCGCAAGATGCGCACATTCGCGACCTGACCGGTCTGTTGTGGTGCTCGATTGACAACGACGATTCCGAAGACCTGGACCAACTCACCACCTGCGAGGTTAAAAAAGACGGCAAGGTAGCACTGTTGGTGGCGATTGCCGATGTGGACGCGCTGGTCAAAAAAGACAGCGCCATCGACGCCCCTGCGCAAACCAACACCACCTCGGTCTACACCTCGGCGCGAATTTTCCCGATGCTGCCCGAGCGGCTGAGCACCAATTTGACCTCGCTCAACCCGCAGGTCATGCGGCTGGCGATCGTGACTGAAATGGTCTTCAACGCCGATGCCTCGCTGGCCGGCTCTACCGTGTACCGCGCCAACGTGTGCAACCAGGCCAAACTCGCCTACGACGCCTTGAGTGAATGGATCGATGGCAAAGCGCCTTTGCCCGATGCCGCTGCGGCTGTGCCGGGGCTGGAGGCGCAGTTGCGCACACAAGATGCCGTGGCCCAGCAGTTGCGTGCGCGGCGCCGCGCCGAGGGTTCTCTGGAGTTCGAGACCTTTCAGCCGCGCGCCGTGTTTGAGGGGGAGCAAGTGGTCGATATCCGCCAGCAAGTGCAAAACCGGGCGCGCCAGTTGATCGAAGAAGTGATGATCGCCACCAATGGCTGCACGGCGCGGTTTTTGGCCTCACATGGCGGCGCCCTGCTCAAACGGGTGGTGCGTTCACCTGAACGCTGGTTGCGTATCGTCAACCTCGCCAAGGAATACGGCGAAACCCTGCCTGAGCAGCCCGATTCGAAGGCACTGGAAACCTTTTTAGCCAAGCGCCGCAAAGCTGATCCGCTGCGTTTTCCGGATTTGTCCTTGGTCATCGTCAAACTTATGGGCCGTGGTGAATACGTGCTTGAAACGCCCGGTGGACCGCCGATTGGCCACTTTGGTCTGGCCGTGCGGGACTATACGCATTCGACTGCGCCGAACCGACGTTTCCCGGACTTGATCACCGCGCGGCTGGTCAAAGCCACGCTGGCCCAACAGCCGCCGCCTTATACCAACAGCGAACTGGCCGCATTGGCGGAACACTGCACGCGCCAGGAAGATGCGGCGCAAAAAGTCGAGCGGCAAATGCGCAAATCAGAGGCCGCGCTGCTGCTTGAATCGCGCATCGGCCAGTATTTTGACGGCGTCGTTACCGGCGCGAGCGACAAAGGTGTCTGGGTGCGCATCTTCTCGCCACCCACCGAGGGCAAAGTGGTCACCACCACGGCGGGCTTGGGTGTGGGCGACAAAGTGCGTGTCAAACTGATTGCGACCAACGTGGAGCGTGGGTTTATTGATTTTGTGATGGGGCAAAAATAGGAGCAACCCGATGGCCAAAGGCAATGACAAAACTGACGCCAAGCGAGACAGCTTGGCACAGTGGCAACCCGCAACGGATCAAAAAGGCAAGCCGTTCGAACTGGATGCGTGTGACCCGTCTGCCAAACCCTACAGCAGCGCCGACAAAGCTGCCGACAAAGCGGCCCTTGACGCGCTGGCGCTGGAAATCGATAGCTTGCAAGACCTGTTTTACGCCGACCGGCGCTTCAAGCTGCTGGTGGTGCTGCAAGGAACTGACACCGCAGGTAAAGACGGCACGATTCGCGCTGTGTTTGGCCGCACCACGGCGCTGGGTGTTCACGCCATCGGCTGGAAAGCCCCTTCTGAGGCCGAACGCGCGCATGACTACCTTTGGCGCATCCACCAAAACGTGCCAGCGGCTGGCGAGGTGATGATCTTCAACCGCAGCCACTACGAGGACGTGCTGGTGCCGGTGGTCAATGGCTGGATCACACCAGAGCAGACGCGCCAGCGTTTCTCCCACATCAACGACTTTGAGCGCCTGCTTTGTGAGACGGGCACCGTGGTGATGAAATTCATGCTGCACATCGGTTTTGACGAGCAGGGCGAACGCCTGCAAGAACGTGTGGACGACCCGACCAAACGCTGGAAATTCAGCCTGGGCGATCTGGAGGTGCGCAAGCAATGGGCCGCTTACCAGAAGGCCTACGCCGCCTTGCTTGGCGCCACCAGCACGCCGCATGCCCCCTGGACGGTGGTGCCCGCCAATTCCAAAACCCATCGCAACCTGATGATCGCGACCCTGGTGCGCGACAAACTCAAGTCGCTTTGGCTGAAGTACCCGCCGGATGACCCCAAGATGAAGGGGCTGCGAATTTAGACAGCGTGGCCAAACGGCAGCGGCCGGTTTTTCATCACTTGTTTGAACAAGTCGCTGCCCAGCCAGTAACCCAACCAGGCTTGCAAGGCGGGCAGCGCCTCGGCGTCGAACCAGGGTTTATCCACGCTCGCAAACTGCCGCACAAACGGGAACACGGCCACATCGGCGATGGATATTGTTGAACCGGTCAGCCATGGCGTGATGTTCAATTGCGCCGCGAGCGGCTCGATGAAGGCCACCATGGCCTGTCGGCGATGTTCGGCAGGCGAGTGCTCGGGGTGGCGATCTGCGTATTTGTAGCGGTCCAGGAGCGGCTTGAATTTGTCGTCGCACAGGACGATCCAACTGTTGATGCAGTCCTTGGTGCAATCGTTGACGCAATCGGTAACGCAGCCTGGCCGGGCACTGGCGGGGTCTGCGGCCAGCCAGCCAGCGGGGTCGTTTTGCGCGAGCGCCCACTGCATGATGGCCAAACTCTCGTCGATCACCTGCCCCTCGGGCGTCACCAGCACCGGCACCGTGGCTTTGGGCGATGCAGCCAACAAGGCGGCGGGTTTTTGCCGCAAGGCGATTTCGTGAATGTCGACCGCAATGCCCGCAACCTCTAGCGCCATACGCGCGCGGATGGCGTAGGGGCAGCGGCGGAAGGAATACAGCAGGGGCAGGGCCCGTGCAATGCCGGGGCGGTCATGGGCAGGCCAGGGCATGCGTCAGTCTGCGTTAAATGGCCAGCTGGCCTTGCCACGCGCGCTGAAGTTTTTTCTGATCGTCAGCGCCTAGTTTGCCCGCTGTTCGGATGACAAGGCGTGCGTCCAGTGTGAAGAGTTTGAGGCGGATCACACACGTTGTGGTCAACCCGGCGCTCGTCAGGTCGAGGATGGGGCTGTCGCCGGGCCAGGCGAACTGCCCGGCGCTGGTGATCATGGCCATCACGGCGTGTCCGGCGGGCTGGTTGAATGCGGCGCTTGACAACACCAGCGCGGGGCGACGCTTGGTGCTGGCGCGGTCAGTGAATGGGAAGGGCACGATGGCGATGTCAAACGCCTCAAGACTGCGCGCCGGGAGTGCAAGCGCAGTCATCACAATTCTTTGAAGGCTTCGTCGTCAGCGGGACTGCTCCATTCGGTCAAAGTGCCTTCGAGCGCCTGGGCGAATGCCAAATCCAGCGGCGTGGCGCGTTTGAGCCTGACCTCGTTTCCGATGACCTCAAAGCCCACCAGATCACCCGCCTTAAGCTGCAAAACCTGGCGTACCTGCGTGGGCACAGTGGTCTGGAATTTGGTGGTGAGTTTTGAGGTTTGAAGCATGGCATTACTTTCTTACTGTATTTCTGTAAGGTGGTATAGATTAGCAGCGTTGGCTAACTTCTGCAAGCGTCTGCGCACAAAAATGTGTGCAAGATCGAGCGATCCATATATACTGTTATTTTAAACAGTATTATCGTGCAAGCCTTACCCATAAATGCTATCAAGCCTATAGCGGGCGAAAACCAGATCTGGCGGGCGGACGAACTGGCGACCAGTCAGGGGCGCACGGTGCCTTCCGGCAACCGCGAGTTGGACGCCCAGTTGCCCGGCGGCGGCTGGCCGGTGGGCGCGCTGGTGGAAGTGTTGCAGGCGCACACCGGGCACAACGACTGGCGTTTGCTGCTGCCGGCGCTTGTCAAAACCCAAGGCGAGCTGCCAGGCGTGTTGGTGTTGGTGGGCGCACCGCACGCGCCGTTTGCGCCGGGGCTGGCCGGCCAGGGGCTCGACCCGGCGCGGCTTTTGTGCATCAACACCGCCACGCCCGCTGCCCGCATGTGGGCGGCCGAGCAGGCGCTACGCTGTAAAGACGTGGCGGCCGTGCTGGCCTGGTTGCCGCAGGCGCGGGCCGATTCGCTGCGCCGTTTGCAAATCAGCGCCGCCGAGCACCACAAGCTGCTGTTTGTGATGCGCCCGGCGCGCGCGCAACACGAGTCGTCACCCGCCGTGCTCAGGGTGATCACGTCGAACCCGGTGGCGGCGGACACACTTCTGAGCGATGCCTTGCTGGTGCATATCTTGAAACGACGAGGCCCACCGCTGGAGCAGGCACTCACATTGACAGCACGGCCGGTGCGGCTGGGGGCGCTGCTGGCGATCAACAGACCGGGCCGAAGCAGCGCCCAGACAGGCAACGCTCGGGCGAAGCCTGTTACCCCAGCGCGGCCCGACCTGCCGGCGGGTGCCGAGTTATTGAGTTTTCCGTTGGAGCCCTGCCATGCACTGGATCGCGTTGCAGCCGCTGCCTGACGCGGTGCAGGCATCGCAAGGGCAAGGTGATGAGCCCGGCGTGGCCGACCCGCTGGTCGCCCTGGCCTGGCAAGCGCTGCAGTTCACGCCCAAAGTCGCGCGGGTGGCACTGGATGAAACAACCCTTGGCGGCAATGAAGCGCTGGTGATGGAAATCTCAGGCAGCGAGATGCTGTTTGGCGGGCGGCCCCAGCTGTTGCGGCTGATTTATAAATCAAACAAAGCGCTAGGTCTGGTAAAACATGCGCAAGCAGCTACTTCTTTGATAGCTATTTCAAAAATCCAATTCGACTCCGGAAAGGCGATGAAGGCCCCTGACGCGTTGCCGCTGACTACCCTCGCCGCCGCCCGTCCGCATCTGGCCACACTCGCCCGCATCGGCTGCACCTGCTGGGGTGCCGTGCGGGCGCTGCCGCGGGGTGGTGTGGTGCGGCGTTTTGGCGCAGAGCTGTTGGACGCGCTGGATCGCGCCTACGGTTTGAAGGCAGAAATTTACCCCTGGCTCACGCTGCCCGCCGTGTTTGATGCCAGGATCGAGCTGCACGCCCAGGTCGAGACGGCCCCGGCGCTGATGTTTGGCGCGTTGCGGCTCTTCAAACAACTGCACCTCTGGCTGCAACTGCGCAACGAAGGGGTGGCCGCGCTGGAGTTCGGCTGGGTGATGGACGCGCGGCGCAATGTGCCCCGCACCGGCGCGCTGGCGCTGCGCACGGCGCAGGCAACGCAGGACATCGCGCATCTACAGCGCCTCTTGGGCGAAAACCTGGCGCGCCTCACGCTGCCCGCGCCCGTGTTGTACCTGAGCCTGCGCACGCTGGAGACCGAGGCGATGGCGGGCATCAGCGCGAGTTTGCTGCTCGAAGAGGCGCAAAAAGGCGACAGCCTGCACCAGATGGTCGAACGCGTGAGCGCGCGGCTGGGGGCACACAACGTGGTGCAGTTACATACCCGCGCCGACCATCGACCAGAAGCTCTACAAAAATGGATTTTGATTAATAATTTAGATAAATTTAAATCATTTATATCATCAAATAATATAGCAAAAAACTCAATTAATACGAGACCTATATCTGAAAAAACTTCGCATATAAATATCAATAATAAATTCATTGATACATCGCTTGCTATCTTAAAGACCCAAGCACGCGCCGCCTCGCGGGCCACGTCACAAGCGCCATCACAGGCCAGTCTGCAGCCTGACGCGCTTTATCCCACCTGGCTACTCAGCGCGCCGCTACCGCTGGCCGTGTTGCACGGCACGCCGCATTACCAGGGCCCGCTCACGCTGGTGGCCGGGCCGCAGCGGCTGGAGACCGGCTGGTTTGATGCACCCGCGCTGCGCGACTATTTCATTGCACGAAGTGAGCAGGCCGGGTTGTTGTGGGTGTTTCGGGAGCGCTTGGGGCAGCGGCAGGGCGTCCCGGAGGCCACTGGCCGCGAGATCAGCGGGAATGCCAGGTCGGGCGCCTGGTATCTGCATGGGCGGTTTGATTAGGGGCAGCTTGCACAACTTCCCCCTTTGGAATTTCCGGTTCAGCCTGCCAGAACCTCACGGCGTGATGCACCAAGGCGCGGTATCGTGTACCAGCCCCATCCACAACGCCCATCCAGAGCTTGCAAACAATGCCAAACCGGCGATTCTGATCGCCCAGCTTGCGCCGTCATCATGGCGTTGTACCTCGTGTGGCCCTTTGTGCTGCTCTTTGCGGCGCAGAAAGCTGACAACTGGCTCGAACGGTTTGGGCTTCAACCGGAACCAGAGCCACGGCCCGGCCATCAGGGACACGCCGCTACCGAGCGCAAACAGCGCCATCACCATCGCGCCCTCTAACGGCTGGCTGGACAGAGCCGCCACCAGCAGCGCCGAATACAGCAACCCGCAGGGAAGCAAGGACCACAAGACGCCCATCACCAGAGGCGCCGCGCCGCGATGCATGCCGCTGGTTGCCGTGCGCACGCCATGCCACACCTTACGCCCCGAATTCTCCAGCCAAAGGGGTTGCCGCGCCTGCCAAAGCAGTACCAGGCCCAGCAACGCTGCTGCGACATGAAACAGCGTCCAGACGGGCCTGAGCACCGCAGACTGCGCACTGAGCCAGCCCAGGCCTTGCATCGATGCGGCTGCCAGGCCGCCCAACGCCGAATAACCCAGGACTCTGCCGATCTGAAAAATCCAGAGTGACCGGGTGATGTGGGCAGCCCTTGCCGCCCCACTTGCCGCACTGCTTGTCCCACTAACTGCCACACCCACCGGCGGATGACCCGCCATGCCAATGCCAGCGCAGGCCGCACCGCACATGGCAACACAGTGCGGCCCACCGGCCAGGCCCATCAGCAAAGCGGTAGCTGCCAGGGTGGTTTCCATCAGATCGGCTTTGCAGTTTGGGAAGTGGAGGGTCAATCGCAGCGCAGATTCGTCAATCTGCACTGCGCGCGTTGACGACTTGCGCAGGTTTTTGCAACCAAACGACAAGACCATTACTGGCCATGGCAATCAGCCAAAAACAAAAGAAAGCGGCCGTATAGACAGCTTGGCGCGATGCCTGCAAGGTGTGGCCCATCCAATGGATTTCGCCGGGGTCTACCATCGAGAAAACCAGTGCCTCCAGCAAGCAAGCCGCCAGAAATGAGGGCCACACAATCAGCGCCCCGTAACGTATGAAGGGGGTGTGCGTGGGGGTCAACTCAGGGTGCTGCATCTTTTTTTCCGCCTGTGGCACTGTGGTTGCGCCCCACCTTGGCGGGCTGCATGGATGGCTTGGCTGATTGCGCTTCCTTTTCGAGTTCAATTCCTTCGCGGTAGTAGTTTGCGGAAACCACAGCATCCGGCCCCTGCCAAATGTAAACGGCGGTCACGGCACAGGCCAGCACGGCTGACACTGGCCCCGCGATCACCATCCACACATAGGGCTCTTTCCACCACGGCCTTGAATTGATGTCAGATTTCATTTTGGGAATTTTTAACGAGGTACCAGGAACACGGATTTCTCCGTCACTTCATCTTGCTGCCCGCCCTGAGCGACTACAACAAAGCTGATCGGGTGTAACCCGGCGGATGCGGCACCGGGCGGCATCTGCACGCGCACGGGGAACCAGCCTGCGCTGGCCGGATTCACCACCATCTGTGTCTCTGACACGATGCGTGCGCCAGCCAGACCCGTCACCCTCAACGCATACCGCTGGCTGTCTTCGGTGGCGTTCATGATCTGCACACGGTAAACGTTTTCGACCTGGCCCTGGCCCACCACGCGGGCGATGGCGCCCCGGTCACGCACGACATCTACCTTGAAAAGTGGGCGCGCAATCAAGCTCCACAACATACCGACGGACAAGACCGCCAGCACGGCGGTGTAGACCAAAACGCGGGGGCGCAGGATTCTGCGAAACATGGCGTTGCGCGTGAGGTTTTGCTCCAGCCCGTTTTGCGTGCTGTTGCGGATCAGCCCGCGCGGGTAGTTCATTTTGTCCATGACGCTGTCACACACGTCGATGCAGGCCGAACAACTTATGCATTCGTATTGCAGGCCGTTGCGGATGTCAATGCCGGTGGGGCAAACCTGCACGCACAGGGTGCAATCAATGCAGTCGCCCAGGCCTTTGGCCTGGTACTGCGCTGGTGTGTCGGTGCGTGGGCGCGAGCCGCGGCCCTCACCGCGCTGTGCGTCGTAGGTCACGATCAGGGTGTCGCGGTCAAACATGGCGCTTTGGAAGCGCGCGTAAGGGCACATGTATTTGCAGACCTGCTCGCGCATCCAACCCGCATTGCCATAGGTGGCAAAGCCATAAAACAGCACCCAAAACAACTCCCATGGCCCCAACGAAAAGCCTATGACCTCGCGGGCCAGCTCACGGATGGGTGTGAAATATCCGACAAAAGTGAAGCCGGTCCACAGGCCAATCGCAATCCACGCGCCTTGCTTGGCGCTCTTGCGCGCGAGCTTTGGCAGGCTCCACGGCGCTTTGTCCAGGCGCATGCGGGCGATCCGGTCACCTTCAATTTTGCGCTCCACCCACATGAAGACTTCGGTGTACACCGTCTGCGGGCAGGCGTAGCCACACCAAAGCCGACCGGCTACCGCGGTAAACAAAAACAGCGATAACGCACTGATCACAAGCAGGCCCGTGAGATAAATCAGATCCTGCGGATAAAGTACCAGATTAAAAATGTAAAACCGCCGGGCAACCAAATCAAACAACATGGCTTGACGGTCATTGATGGATAGCCACGGCAAACCGTAGAAGACGAGTTGTGTGGCCCACACCAAGGCCCAGCGCCAATGGTTGAACCAGCCCGACACGCTGCGCGCATATATTTTGGCTTCCGACGCATACAGGGACGCCACCGCCGAAGAGTCGTCGACGAAAATCGGGATGACCGGCCGCGTCATGGTTAATCTGCGGTCCGGTCAGGGTGGCTTGGTGGTGACGGCATTGTCCTTGGCCAAGCTAAAAACATAAGCTGCCACGACCTGAATCTGCTCGGCCGATAGTGCGGGTGACTGAGCAGGCATCACATTGTTCTTGCCGTTTTTGATGATGTTGACGATGGCCTCCTCTCCCCAACCGTGCAGCCAGTATTCGTCGGTCAAATTGGGGGCCCCCAGCGCCTTGTTGCCTTTGCCATCCGCGCCATGACATGAGGCACAGGCGGTGAAGAGTTTTTTACCGCTGAAGGCCTTGATGTCGTTGTGCGGGTTGCCCGAAATTGATAACACGTAGTGCGCCACCTCACGCATCCCTGCTTCACCGCCAACGGCGTCCGCCATGGGTGGCATCAGGCCGGTACGGCCCTGGCGAATGGTTTGCACGATGTGCTCGGCTGTGCGTGCACCAAGCCAAGCCCCGTTGCCATTGGTGAGATTGGGAAATCCTTTGCTTCCGGCACCATCTGAACCGTGGCATTGTGAGCAGTTGTTCATGAACAGCCGCTCGCCCAAAGCCAAGGCACGCGCGTCTTTGGCCAGTGCCTCAATAGGCTGAGCTGAAAATGCGGCATACAAGGGTGCCACCTGGCTTCGCAGCTGGGTTGCGTCCTGTTGATGTTCCCTGGTCTGCGACCATTTCAGCAAGCCAGGAAAGCTGCCCAAACCGGGAAAAATCATCAAGTACGC
The DNA here is from genome assembly GCA_031418395.1 of Rhodoferax sp. Classification (GTDB taxonomy): domain Bacteria; phylum Pseudomonadota; class Gammaproteobacteria; order Burkholderiales; family Burkholderiaceae_C; genus JANYCG01. The sequence continues at coordinate 18,969 of JANOXL010000153.1, forward strand.
CAACGAGAAAACGATCGTCAGAATGAACAGCCACAGCCACCACAGCGGCAGAGGGTTGTTGTACTCCCGCAAGGTCTCGTCCCATACATGGCCAGTGGTGTTGTCGGCCACTTTGCCATCGTGGGCGACCACCGTGGCTTTACCGGCAAGGTACAGCAAAAGGCCGCAGGCCAGCACGGAGACCAGACTGATCGCCGCGACATACCACGACCAGAATCCGTTGACGAAATCACTCATGCGAATACCTCTTATTCTGCTAGTCAGATTTGAATGGCAGCTGGGATGCTTCGTCGAACCTGGCTTTTTGCGCCGGACGCCACGCCCAAATCAGAATGCCAACAAAGACCACAAAACCTGTCACAGTAACGGCGCTGCGAAGAACATTGATATCCATAGGTTGGGCCTTCCAGTTTGAGTCCAGTTATTTCAGGGCAAGGCCTAGGCCTTGTAAATAGGCGACCAGTGCGTCGAGCTCGGTTTTACCCTTCACCTCGGCAGGCGCGTTGGCGATCTGAGCGTCCGTGTAGGGCACGCCGACAACGCGCAGAGCCCGCATGTGAGCCTGGATTGACTCGTGATCTGCTGGTGTTTTTTCAAGCCAGGGGTAGGCGGGCATGATGGAATCGGGCACCAAGTCACGCGGCGCGATCAAATGCAGGCGCTGCCAGTCGTCGCTGTACTTGCCGCCTATGCGGTGCAAGTCAGGGCCGGTTCGTTTGCTACCCCACTGGAACGGGTGGTCGTACACAAATTCGCCAGCCACTGAATAGTGACCGTACCGCAAAGTTTCTGCCAACAGTGGCCGGATCATCTGTGAATGGCAGTTGTAGCAACCCTCGCGCAGATAGATGTCGCGCCCCACCACCTTCAGGGGCGAATCGGGCACGATGCCTTTGATGGGTTGCGTAGTGGATTTCTGAAAGAACAGGGGCACGATCTCCACCAACCCGCCCACCGCCAGAACGATCAAAATCAAGACGATCATCAGCGTGTTGCTGGTTTCTACTTTTTCGTGGGTGAATGCCATGACAAGGTTCTCTTTGGTTGAATCAGGCGTGGGCCAGGCCGGCGGTGGCAGTGGGAATAGTTGCATTGACGGGCTTGCCTTCCCGCGCGGTTTGGACCACGTTCCAGGCCATGACCAACATGCCGCCCAAATAAAGAATGCCACCCAGAAACCGGACCACATAAAACGGATACGTGGCCTTGACGCTTTCCACAAATGTGTAGGTCAATGAACCATCAACGTTGATGGCGCGCCACATCAAGCCTTGCATCACGCCGGCAATCCACATGGCGGCGATGTAAAGCACGATGCCCATCGTGGCAATCCAGAAGTGCAGTTCAATCGCCTTGACGCTGTGCATTTTGGGCTGCCCAAAAAGGCGCGGAATCAGGTAGTACAGTGCCCCCATGGAGATAAAGCCCACCCACCCGAGCGTGCCGCCGTGTACATGGGCGATATTCCAGTCGGTGTAATGTGACAAGGCGTTGACCGTCTTGATCGAAAGCATTGGCCCCTCAAAGGTGGCAATGCCGTAGAAGGACAGCGCGACAATCATGAAGCGCAGAATCGCATCGTCGCGCAGTTTGTGCCAAGCGCCGGAAAGCGTCATCACACCGTTGATCATGCCGCCCCAGCTAGGGGCCAACAAAATCAGCGAAAACACGACGCCCAGTGACTGCGTCCAATCCGGCAGGGCGGTGTAATGCAAATGGTGTGGCCCAGCCCACATGTAGGTGAAGATCAATGCCCAAAAGTGCACAATCGACAGGCGGTAGGAATACACGGGTCGATCGGCCTGTTTGGGTATGAAGTAGTAGACGATGCCCAGAAACCCTGCGGTGAGCAGAAATCCCACCGCGTTGTGCCCATACCACCACTGCACCATCGCGTCCTGCACACCCGCGTAGACGGAGTACGACTTCATCCAGCCCGCTGGCACCACGGCGGCGTTGACGATGTGCAGCATGGCCACCGCTATGATGAACGCGCCATAGAACCAGTTGGCCACATAGATGTGCCTCACCTTGCGAATGCCCACAGTGCCAAAAAACACAATGGCGTAGGCCACCCAGGTCAGCGTAATCAGAATTGCAATCGGCCATTCATGCTCGGCATATTCCTTGCCCCGCGTGTAACCCATGGGTATGGAGACAGCCGCTGCCAGAATCACCACTTGCCAACCCCAAAAATGAAATGCAGCCAGCTTGTCGGAGATGATGCGGGTTTGGCAAGTCCGCTGCACCACGTGGTAGCTCGTGGCAAACAGCGCACAGCCGCCAAACGCAAAAATGCCTGCATTGGTATGCACCGGCCGCAGCCGCCCAAAGGACAGCCATGGGATATCAAAATTCAGCGCAGGCCAAGCCATCTGCGCCGCAATAAACACACCTACCAGCATGGTGACCACGCCCCATACAACGGCCATCACGGCAAACTGGAGCACGACCTTGTCGTTGTACACCGTGGCTTGGGAGGCAGACCAAACCTGTCGCGAGGCATGAAGACTCGGCTGAGGCAGTACGGCATTCATTCGAAGTGTCCTTTGTGGTCAAGCTAACCCCGAGTTTGTGGGGGATGGCGATGTCGCGTATTGATATAAATCAAGCTTTGGCGCTGGTTTGTGCTCCGTTTTGTTTGCTGACAGGAGGGATTTGAGCCGCCTCAGCGGTGTGAGCCAGGTTGTCCTGAAGAATCCGCTGCCCCTCACTCTCCAGCTCTTCAAACTGCCCTGACCATACGGCCCAGGCCAGCACGCCCATGACGACCAGTGCAAGGAGCACGGACAATGGAATCAGCAGGAACAGAATGTCCATCAGGCCGGATTCGTGACAGGATGGCCGCGTGGAATTGCCAGTTGTTCCGGTTTCGCCAATCGTGCTGCATTGGCAATTACCAGGAATGAACTTGCGGCCATGCCAAGTCCGGCCAACCACGCGGGCAGCCAACCGGCCAGCGCCAACGGGACACACACCGCGTTGTAGGAGGCAGCCCACCAAAGATTTTGGCGCACGATATTCATTGTGCGCCGGGCTTGAATCAGCATGGTCGGCACCATCGCCAGTTGCCCACCTGGTATCACGAAGTCGCATTGGGCCTGCGCCAGTGGCACGGACTGGCCCACGGCCAGGGACACATCAGCACCAGCGAGCACTGGACCGTCGTTCAGCCCGTCGCCCACCATCATCACCTTGTGCCCCTGCTGTTGCAGGTGCAGCAAGTGTGTCAGCTTGTCTTGGGGGGTGCAATCGCCCCGCGCGGTACCAATTTCATTTCCCTGACGGATGCCCAGTTGCGCGACGATGCGCTTGACAGCGATAGTCCGGTCGCCCGAAATCACTTGCACCGCAATACCCATAGCCTGAAGCGCGTCCACGGCCTTGCCCGCATCGCGGCGAACCAATTCATCAAGATCGAAACGGGCCAGCCAGCCCTGACTGTCAGAGAGATAGACCTGCATCGTGTCGCCGCCATTCGGTTCGAGCGAGGGGTCAACCCCACAAAACCGTGCCGACCCTAGGCGCAGTACTCCCGTGACCTCAAGCGCCGTGAGCCGGCTTTGTACGCACGCGAGCTCGCCTTGTATCCCCAGGCCCACCAACGATTGCACCTCAATGAAAGGGATTAGCTCCGTGTCATGGGATGCTGCAACCAGTGCACGCGACGCCGGGTGAAGTGAATATTGCGCCAGGCTGGCGGCGATTTGCAGTGCTTGAATTTTGTCGATGCTACGGCTCACCTGCACAGCGCGCAGGCCGAAAGTGGCCTCAGTCAGGGTGCCGGTCTTGTCAAAAATAAGGGTGTCGATGCTGGCCAAAGATTCGATCGCCAACATACGCCGCACCAGCACGCCGCGTCTTGCCAGTGCGCCTGCGGTGGCAAGCATTGCGCTGGGTGTGGCAAGTGACAGCGCGCACGGGCAGGTGACAATCAGCACGGCCACAGCGGCCATCAAGGCGCGGGCGGGGTCGGTGCGCCACCAAAACGCCACTGCAAAAGCAGCAGCTAGCAGGACGAAGGCCAAAAACGGTTTGGCCGCTTGATCCGCCAGCAGGGCGACGCGCGGCTTGTCGGTGGCGGCCCGCGCCATCAGTGCCACGATCTGGGCGTAGCGGGTTTCGCCGCCGAGTTGATCAACGCGCACTTGCACGGCGTTGGCGATGTTGTAGCTGCCCGCCATCACTGTGCTGCCTGCAGCGCGCGCGACCGGATGCGATTCTCCTGTCATCAGCGCTTCATCGGCAAACGTGTCGCCGGTCAGCACCGTGCCGTCTGCCGGGAAGGCTTCTCCTGGCAGCACGCGGATCGTGTCACCCACCGTCAATCGCCGAACACCAACTCGCCGGAAGTCACCGTTGGCGTCCAAACGCTCCACTGTGTCCGGCAAACGTTGCATCAAGGCTTCCAGAGAGCCTGCGGTGCGAGTTCTCAGGCGTTGCTCAAGCCAACGACCCGTGAGCAAGAAGAACACAAACATCGTGAGGGAATCAAAATAGACCTCGTGTCCCCACCAGCCCTGCATGTCGAACGTGGCAGCACTGCTGAGGGCAAAAGTCACCGCAATGCCCAGTGCGACAGGCAAGTCCATGCTGATGCTGCGCCGCTTGAGGTCGCGTAACGCGTTGCCAAAAAACGGACCGCATGAAAATAAGATGACCGGCAGGCTCAAGACCCAAGATGCCCAACGCAATAGCTGTTCAATATCAGGCGTGATGTCTCCTGCTTGTGCAAAGTAGGCTGGCACCGCATACATCATGACCTGCATCATGCAAAACCCGGCCACCAGCCAACGCCAAAGCAGGAGGCGCGCGTCCTGGAGGCCGTCGGCGCGCGCAAATGCGTCAGAAGCTGGCACGAGCAGGTAGCCCAGCGCGCGTGGAGTTGCCAACCACTCTGAAGGGCGCGTGGTAGCTGGCGACCAAACAATGGTGGCGCAGGCGCTAGCGGCACTCACGCGGGCCGACACTATGCCCCGAGCACCCAGCAGCGCTTGCTCCAGCGTCAATGCGCAAGCAGCGCAGTGCATGCCGCGCACAAACACCTGGGATTCCCATAATGCCTGGGCGCTCGTGGATTGATCGTTGTACGGGCGGCTGAAGGAGGCCCATTCTTGCGGATCGTCAATGGGCAGCAGCCGGTCGATGTAAGCCTCGTCACGCAAACCCGTCGATGGCAGGATGGATTGCGGTGATAGTGAAGCGGCTTGCATGGTGCAAGGCTAGGCGGATTGGCTGACCTTGACTTTGACATGGATCAAACTGTGTTTGAAATCGCCTGTCGCCGCTGACCGAAAACCGGGCCACTGATACAGGTGACGCAATACGATCCACCGCCCCTGTGCAGGCTTTTTTAGGCTAGCTGGACATTCACAGGCTTCAATTTATACTGATAATATATACAGTATTATGTTGATTGCCAATATTCACAGCCTGCCTGGCATGGGTGACGGAGAACGGGTCGGGGCAAACTTGGTACGCATAACGGCCACTCCTGCCCCTTACGCCGAGCTGCATTGCCTCACCAATTTCAGCTTCCAGCGTGGCGCTTCGCACCCGGAAGAGCTGGTGGAGCGGGCGGCGGCTTTGGGCTACAGCGCCTTGGCCATTACCGACGAATGTTCGGTGGCGGGGGTGGTGCGGGCGCATGGGGAGGCGAAGAAGCTGGGGCTCAAGCTGCTTTTGGGGGCGGAGTTTGTGTTGCCTGCGGATGGGCCAGGCGCGGGCTTCAAGATCATCGCGCTGGCGCACAACTTGAATGGCTGGGGCAATTTGTGCGAGTTCATTACGGCGGCGCGGCGCACGGCGCCTAAGGGCACGTACAACGTGTCATGGGCGGGCAGCGACTGGGCCTCGCTGGTGGATTGCGAGATGTTGGTGGTGCCGCCGCGCGCGGGCGGGTATGCGAATGGTGGTGCGAATGGGCGTACGCCCGCGTCTGTAGCAGGGCCAGCGCAGCGCTCGGACGATTTCCAATTTGCTATTAATTTCGAAGCATATTACGCACATTTAACAAAACTTAGAGGCCTTTTCGGATTAAATATTTGGCTGGTGCTGGAGTTGTTGCACCATCTGGACGACGCCTTGTGGCAACACACGCTGGAGCGCTTGTCGGCGCAAAGTGGCGTGCCGCTGGTGGCCGCTGGCAACGTCCACATGCATGTGCGTTCGCGCAAACCGCTGCAAGACGTGATCACCGCCGTGCGTCTGGGCCGCCAAGTGGCCGAATGCGGCTTTGAACTGCAATCCAACGCCGAGGCGCACCTGCGCACGCGCGAGCGGCTGGGGCAGATTTACCCCCCCGAGTTGCTGGCGAACACGCTGGTGATTGCCGGGCGCTGCAGCTTCAGCCTCGATGAGCTGCGTTACCAGTATCCGCTGGAGACGGTGGCCTATGGCCTCACCCCCGCGCAATCGCTGCGCCAATACACCTACGAGGGTGCGAGCCAGCGTTACCCGCAAGGCATTGCTGCGGCGGTGCAATTGCAGATTGAACACGAGCTGGCACTCATCGCCGAATTGAAATACGAGATGTATTTTTTGACGGTGCATGACATCGTCGCCTTTGCCCGAAACCGCCAGATTCTGTGCCAGGGGCGCGGCTCGGCGGCGAATTCGGCCGTGTGTTATTGCCTGGGCGTGACCGAGGTAGACCCCTCGCGCATGAACATGTTGTTTGAGCGCTTCATCAGCCGCGAGCGCAACGAGCCGCCGGATATTGATGTCGATTTTGAACACCAGCGGCGTGAAGAAGTAATCCAGTACATCTACGCCAAGTACGGGCGAGATCGTGCCGCCATCGCTGCCACGGTAGTCACCTACCGCAGCAGGAGCGCGATTCGTGACGTGGGCATGGCGTTGGGGCTGGATGAAGACCTGATCGACCTTGTCGCCAAAGACCACCACTGGTTTGACGGCGCGCTGCTGGACGATACGGTGTTGCTGCAACGGCTGGCTGAAGCTGGTTTGGCGGGTTTGGCGGGTTCGGGGGTGAATCAACTGCGCCAATGGTTGCAACTCTCTGAGCAGATGATGGGCGCGCCGCGCCACCTCTCGCAGCATGTGGGCGGTTTTGTATTGACGCAAGGCAAGTTGACGCGGCTCGTGCCTGTGGAGAACGCTTCCATGCCGGATCGCAGCATCATCCAGTGGGACAAGGACGATCTGGACGCGATGGGACTGCTCAAGGTGGACGTGCTGGCCCTGGGTATGTTGAGCGCCATCCGCCGTTGCCTCGATTTGATCAGCGCCAAGCGCGGCTACACCTTCCAGATGCAGGACATCCCGGCGGAAGACCCGGCCACTTACGACATGATCTGCAAAGCCGACACCGTGGGCGTGTTCCAGATCGAAAGCCGCGCGCAGATGAGTATGTTGCCGCGCCTGCAGCCGCGCTGTTTTTACGATCTGGTGATTGAGGTTGCGATCGTGCGGCCGGGGCCGATCCAGGGCGGCATGGTGCACCCGTATTTGAACGCGCGCAAAGACCCGCTGAATGTGAAATACCCCAGCTCGGCGCTGGAAGAGGCTTTGAAACGCACGCTTGGGGTGCCGATCTTCCAGGAGCAGGTGATGCAGATCGCCATGTTGGCGGCGGGTTTTTCCGCAGGAGAATCGGATTCTTTGCGCCGCTCGATGGCCGCGTGGAAGAGGAAAGGCGGCGTACACAAGTTCCACGACCGCCTTGTCAACGGCATGCTGGAACGCGGCTACACGCAGGAGTTTGCCGAAGGCATCTTCAAACAGATCGAAGGCTTTGGTGAATACGGCTTCCCTGAAAGCCATGCAGCCAGTTTTGCACTCATCACCTACGTGAGCTGCTGGCTCAAACACCACGAGCCCGCGAGTTTTTTATGTGCCATGCTCAACAGCCAGCCGCTAGGTTTTTATTCAAGTTCGCAGCTGGTGCAGGATGCCAAGCGGCATGGGGTGGCGGTACTTGCGGTGGATGTGATGCAGTCCGGCTGGGATTGCGAAATTGGGGTCAGATCGCGATTACCGGAAAGAGGCGCGCCAGCGACGAATTCGGTAGATCGTGCTCTGACCCCAATTTTGCGATCCCAGTCGGGCGGCGGCGAAGCCGACGCGGGAAAGCAGCAAGCCGTTCGGCTCGGCCTGCGCCTGGTCAGCAGCCTGCACGAGTCCTCTGCCCAGCGCATCATCGCCGCCCGCTCGGAAGCCCTCTTCACCAGTACCGAAGACCTCGCTTTGCGCGCCAACCTGGACGCGGGCGACCTGAAAGCCCTAGCCAGCGCTGACGCTCTCATGGCCTTGAGCGGCCACCGCCGCCAACAGGTCTGGGATGCCTCAGCCTTAAAGCCCGCGCCGCCCTTGCTCAAAGACGTGCCGATTGAAGAAGACTTCCTGGAGCTCAACGCAGCTAGCGAAGGCGAAGAAGTCGTCTTCGATTACGCCGCCACCGGCCTCACGCTGCGCCGCCATCCGCTGGAAATTTTGCGCCCGCAACTGGCGCAGACCCGCGTAGCGGGCAAAAAACTGCTCTCTTCCGCCCAACTGCACCACCTGCCCAGCGGCCGGCGCGTGGCCACCTGCGGCATCGTCACCATGCGCCAGCAGCCGCAAACCGCCAAAGGCGTGGTTTTCGTGACGCTGGAAGACGAAGCCGGCAACATCAACGTGATTGTCTGGAAAGCCTTGCGTGAAAAACAACGCGCCGAGCTGCTGCGCTCGCGCCTGATGGCCGTTTATGGCGACTGGCAACGCGATGATGGCAGCGGCGCCAAAGAGCAACAAGGCAAAGGCGAAGTGCGCCACCTCATCGCCCGGCACCTGCACGACCTCACGCCGATGCTGGGAAGCCTGGGGACGAGCAGCCGGGATTTCAGGTGACCCGCTGATCCACCTCGCCGCCGCTCAAACTTCGGGAGATACTTGAATCCATGACCACCCTCATCGACACCCACCACGCCCACGCCGCTCTCGACACAAACGGCATCGCCACCCTCACCCTGTGCAACGCCAAAAAAATCAACATCATTGGCACCCCGGCGATTCTGGAATTGACTGCCGCCATTGAAGCGCTGAAGCAGCGCGGCGATGTGCGCGTGCTCATCCTGCGCGGCGAGGGCGACCTTGCCTTTATTGGCGGCGCAGACATCTACGAGATGGCCGCCCTCACGCCGCCCACGGCAGAAGCTTTCATCACACGCCTGAAAAACCTATGCGAAGCCGTGCGCAGTTTCCCCACGCCGGTGATTGGTCGGCTATCAGGTTACACCTTGGGCGGCGGGCTTGAAGTGGCCGCTGCGTGTGACTTGCGCATCAGCAGCACCACCGGTGTCTACGGCATGCCTGAAGTGGCGGTAGGTATTCCGTCGGTGATCCACGCCGTGTTGTTGCCGATGTTGGTGGGCCAGTCACGTGCCACCTGGCTCTTGATGACCGGCGAATCCATCGACGCCGCCACCGCCTTGCAATGGGGCC
>JANOXL010000154.1:0-6212 GCA_031418395.1 Rhodoferax sp.
GCACCGACAAACCTGCATTTTGCCTCCAGGGCCACCCCGAGGCGTCACCTGGGCCACATGACATCGCCTACCTGTTTGACCGCTTTACAGCTTTGATGACAACGGCAACGCGACAAGCCGCAGGGAGCAAATAATGCCAAAACGCACTGACATCCAAAGCATCCTCATCATCGGCGCGGGCCCCATCATCATCGGCCAGGCCTGCGAATTTGACTACTCGGGCGTACAGGCTTGCAAGGCTCTGCGCGAAGAGGGCTACAGGGTCATTTTGATCAACAGCAACCCGGCGACGATCATGACGGACCCGGCCACGGCCGACGTGACTTACATCGAGCCCATTACTTGGCAAACAGTCGAGAAAATCATCGCCAAAGAGCGTCCTGACGCGATTTTGCCGACCATGGGCGGGCAGACGGCGCTGAACTGCGCGCTCGACCTGTGGCACAACGGCGTGTTGGCCAAATACATGGGCGCGGCCACCGGAAAACCGGTGGAACTGATCGGCGCCACACCCGAAGCGATTGACAAGGCTGAAGACCGCCTCAAGTTCAAAGACGCAATGACCCAAATCGGCCTCGGCTCGGCGCGTTCGGGCATCGCCCACAACATGGACGAGGCTTGGGTGGCGCAAAAAGCGCTGGGGTTCCCCACTGTCATCCGCCCCAGCTTCACCCTGGGTGGCACCGGCGGTGGCATCGCCTATAACGCCGAAGAGTTTGAGACCATCTGCAAACGCGGCCTGGAAGCCTCGCCCACCAAGGAGTTGCTGATCGAAGAGTCGCTTTTGGGCTGGAAAGAATACGAGATGGAAGTGGTGCGCGACAAATCAGACAACTGCATCATCGTCTGCTCCATCGAAAACCTCGATCCCATGGGCGTGCACACCGGCGACTCAATCACTGTGGCCCCGGCGCAGACTTTGACCGACCGCGAATACCAAATCCTGCGTAATGCGAGCCTGGCCGTGCTGCGCGAAATCGGTGTAGATACCGGCGGCAGCAACGTGCAGTTCGCCATCAACCCCGATGACGGCCGCATGGTGGTGATTGAGATGAACCCGCGTGTGTCGCGCTCCTCCGCACTCGCGTCAAAGGCTACCGGATTCCCGATCGCCAAAGTCGCCGCCAAACTGGCCTGCGGCTACACACTGGACGAACTCAAAAACGAGATCACTGGCGGTGCCACGCCAGCGAGTTTTGAGCCGAGCCTCGACTACGTGGTTACCAAAATTCCACGGTTTGCCTTCGAGAAATTCCCCGCCGCTGATTCGCGGCTGACGACGCAAATGAAGTCGGTCGGCGAAGTCATGGCCATGGGCCGAACTTTCCAGGAATCCTTCCAGAAAGCCCTGCGCGGCCTGGAAGTCGGCGTCGACGGCATGAACGAAAAAACCCAAGACCGCGAAGTGCTGGAGCGCGAACTCGGCCACCCTGGACCGGAGCGCATTTGGTACGTCGGTGACGCTTTCGCCCAAGGCATGAGTGTGGAGGAGGTGTTTGCGCTGACGAAGATTGACCGATGGTTCCTGGTGCAAATAGAGCAGATCGTGCTCATCGAATTAGAGCTGGAGACCAAGTCTTTGCAAGACATAGACGCTGCGACTTTAAGAGCATTGAAACAAAAAGGTTTTTCCGACCGTCGTCTGGCCCGCCAGCTCAAAACGACAGACACCGCCATTCGCGAGAAACGCCGCGCCTTGGGCGTGCGCCCGGTTTACAAACGTGTGGACACCTGCGCGGCCGAGTTCGCCACCAATACCGCTTACCTTTATTCGACCTACGAAGCCGAAGGTAGCGAGTGTGAGGCCGAGCCGACTACCAACAAAAAAATCATGGTTTTGGGTGGCGGCCCCAACCGCATCGGTCAGGGCATTGAGTTTGACTACTGCTGCGTACACGCTGCGCTGGCCTTGCGCGAGGACGGTTACGAAACCATCATGGTCAACTGCAACCCGGAGACGGTATCGACCGACTACGACACCTCCGACCGCCTGTATTTCGAGCCACTCACGCTCGAAGACGTGCTCGAAATTGTCGACAAAGAAAAGCCACTGGGCGTGATCGTGCAATACGGCGGCCAGACACCCTTGAAACTCGCACTGGCCTTGGCCGCCAACGGCGTGCCGATCATCGGCACGTCACCTGACATGATCGACGCCGCCGAAGACCGCGAGCGTTTCCAGAAATTGTTGCAAGGCTTGAACCTGCGCCAGCCGCCCAATGCCACCGCCCGTGCCGAACCCGAGGCCTTAGAAAAAGCCGCCGCGCTGGGTTATCCGCTGGTCGTGCGCCCAAGCTACGTGCTCGGTGGCCGCGCGATGGAGATCGTGCACGAACAGCGCGATTTGGAGCGCTACATGCGCGAAGCCGTCAAAGTGAGCCACGATTCCCCCGTGCTGCTGGACCGTTTCCTCAACGACGCCATCGAGTGTGATGTTGATTGCATCCGAGACAACACTGGCGCCACCTTCATCGGCGGCGTGATGGAGCACATCGAACAAGCGGGCGTCCTCAGCGGCGACTCGGCCTGCTCGCTGCCGCCCTACAGCCTCAAGCCCGAGACGGTTGAAGAGATCAAACGCCAAACCCGCGCCATGGCCGCTGGCCTGAACGTGGTGGGCCTGATGAACGTGCAGTTCGCCATCCAAAGCGTGGACAACGCTGACGTGATCTACGTGCTGGAAGTCAACCCACGTGCCAGCCGCACTGTGCCTTTTGTCAGCAAGGCCACCGGCGTGCAGCTGGCCAAAGTAGCGGCGCGTTGTATGGCCGGGCAGACCTTGGCCGCGCAGGGCGTCACGGTCGAGGTCAACCCACCGTATTTCAGCGTGAAAGAGGCTGTTTTCCCTTTCGTCAAGTTCCCGGGTGTCGACACGATTCTTGGCCCCGAGATGAAATCCACCGGCGAAGTGATGGGCGTCGGCTACACCTTTGGCCAAGCCTTCGTCAAGTCGCAAATCGGCGCAGGCACCAAGCTGCCGCGCACCGGCAAAGCCTTCATCTCTGTCAAACAAAGCGACAAACCCCGCGCTGTGGCGGTGGCGCGCGAGCTGGCGGCGCAGAGTTTTGATCTGGTCGCCACACGCGGCACCGCAGCGGCCATCCGGGCGGCGGGCATACCCTGCGCCACGGTTAATAAGGTCGCCGAAGGCCGCCCCAACATTGTGGACATGATCAAAAACGACGAGATCGCCCTGGTCATCAACACCGTGGAGCAGCGCCGCAACGCCATCAGCGACTCACGCTATATCCGCACCTCCGCCTTGCTTGCGCGGGTGACCACCATCACCACCATCACCGGTGCCGAGGCCGCCGCCGAAGGACTGAAATACATCGACCGGCTGGGCGTGATCTCGGTGCAGGAGATGCATTCGCGCCTTGGCGCTCAGATTGGCGCAATAGCTCGGGCGTGATCGATTCTTAGCCGCTAAAATCACCGAATCGCCACGATCGTCGTGGCTTTTCTTTTTTGCGGACGTTTTTCCGAGAGATCACCATGGCCACTATTCCCATCACCAAACGCGGCGCTGAAAAACTCAAGGCAGAGTTGCACAATCTCAAGACCGTCGAGCGGCCCGCCATCATCCGGGCCATCGCCGAAGCGCGTGCGCAGGGTGACATCAGCGAAAACGCCGAATACGACACCGCCAAAGACCGCCAGGGCTTCATCGAAGGCCGCATTGCCGAGGTCGAAGGCAAGTTGTCCGCCTGTCAGGTGATCGACCCGTCTACGCTGGACGCCGCAGGCAAAGTGGTCTTTGGCAGCACGGTCGAACTCGAAGACGAAGGCAGCGCCAAAAAAGTGACGTACCAGATCGTCGGCGAAGACGAAGCCGACCTCAAACTCGGCCTAATCAACATCTCATCCCCCATCGCCCGCGCGATGATCGGCAAAGAGGAGGGCGACAGCGTGGAAGTGCAGGCCCCCGGTGGTGTGCGGCACTATGAGATTGTGTCGGTTAAATACCTGTGATTGACTTTTGCCGCGCCTCTAATGCAAAAAAGCTCGAAGGTTCGATCGTCTAAAGTTGCTACCGTTTCTGCCGTCGAAAAAATCAACTGTTAATACCTATGTTAACAAATGGCTGTAATAGCGGTGCAAATTTCAAATTTTTGGAATTATTGGGCTCTAGGTCTGGTGAAGTGGCAATAGCTAGCTATATAAAACATAGCATTCAAAAATTACCCAACTGCCCCTAGCAAAGCAAAATCAAGTCTGGCTTCGCTTCTTCACGCTGACCTGTTTGCGCTTGGCCCGTTTGATCTCGCCGCCTTGCGTCAAGCGTTGGTTGCCCAGTACGCGCAGTGTTTTCACCTCGGGTCGCTGGCCGCCACGGGTGCTGTATTTCAGCACTTTGACGTCGCGCGGCCCTGGCATGCGGTCTTCGTCTACGGCTTTTTCTTTGGCGACTTTGGGGCGCCAGAGCACCAGCAGTTTGCCGATATGCTGGATGGGCGCAGCGCCAAGTTCGTCGCACAGGGCGTTGAACATGGTTTCGCGGGCCTCGCGTTCGCCAGCGAGCACACGCACTTTGATGAGCCCGTGCGCCTTGAGCGCAAAGTCGGTTTCTTTTTTGACGGCGTCGGTCAGGCCGTCGTTGCCGATCATCACCACCGGGTCAAGGTGGTGCGCGTCGGCGCGGTGTTGTTTACGGTCTTGGACGGTGAGTTTGATTTGAGCCATACCGCTATTATCGAAGGGAATGTATAAATCAGAATGAAATCAAGCAAAAGCAGCAAAGTCAACCGCGCCTGGATCAACGACCATGTCAACGATCCGTGGGTGAAACTCGCCACCAAAGAGGGTTACCGCGCCCGCGCGGCGTTCAAACTGCGGGAGATTGACGAAGTTTTTCACTTGGTCAAGCCGGGGCAGTTGGTGGTCGATCTGGGCTCGACACCGGGTGCCTGGAGCCAGTATCTGCGCCGCCGCATGGGCAACGTGAACGGGCCTGAGGGTGCAACGAGCAAGCTCCATGGCACCATCATTGCGCTGGATTTGCTGCCCATGGAGCCCGTGGAGGGCGTGACCTTCTTCCTGGGTGACTTTCGCGAAGCGGAGGTGCTGGGCAAAGTCGTCGCCGAGATGGCCGGGCGCAAGGCTGATCTGGTGGTCTCGGACATGGCCCCCAACCTCTCAGGCATCGCCTCGGCCGACACCGCGCGCATCGAGCATTTGATCGAACTGGCCATTGATTTCAGCCAGGCGCACCTCAAACCGCAGGGTGCGCTGGTGGCCAAGGTGTTCCACGGCGCGGGCTACGACACGCTGGTGAAACTCTTCAAAAGCAGTTTTCATGTGGTCAAACCGCATAAACCCAAGGCATCACGCGATAAATCCTCAGAGACATTTTTGGTCGGCGTGGGCTTGAAAAACCTGTGAAATAGTGTGTTTTAAGGGCGGCCTAGGCTTGAAACGCCTAAAATGGGGCGCATGTGAAGCCTCAATGGTGCCTATTTGGTCATCAGATCGTCACGGCCTCGTGGTGGTTTTTTAGGTGATCGCCTTTTTGCCTCGGTTTTGTCTCTATCAGGGAGTCCGGTTTGAATAATCAGTGGTTTTCAAAATTTGCCGTCTGGATGGTGATCGCCCTCGTGCTGTTCACCGTGTTCAAGCAATTCGATTCCAAAGGCGCTGCGGGCGCGGGTTTAGTCGGATATTCGGATTTTCTGGAGCAGGTGCGCAAACGCGAAATCAAAAGCGCCATCATTCAGGAAAGCCCCGGCGGCACCGAGATCATCGCCGTCACCAATGACGACCGCAAAGTGCGCATCACCGCCACGTACCTGGACCGCGGCCTGGTCGGCGACTTGATTGCCAACGGCGTCAAATTCGATGTCAAAGCCCGCGAAGAAAGCTCGCTCTTGATGACGCTCTTGGTCAGCTGGGGCCCGATGCTGCTCTTGATCGGCGTGTGGGTCTACTTCATGCGGCAAATGCAGGGTGGCGGCAAGGGCGGGGCGTTCAGCTTCGGCAAATCCAAAGCCCGCATGATGGATGAAAACACCAACCAGGTCACCTTTGCCGACGTGGCGGGCTGTGACGAAGCCAAAGAAGAAGTGAAGGAAGTGGTCGATTTCCTCAAAGACCCGGCCAAGTTCCAAAAACTCGGTGGGCGGATTCCACGTGGCCTGTTGCTCGTGGGCCCTCCGGGCACCGGCAAAACTCTGCTGGCCAAAGGTATCGCCGGGGAAGCCAAGGTACCGTTTTTC
>JANOXL010000155.1:0-34673 GCA_031418395.1 Rhodoferax sp.
GGCTTGCCTGGCGACGGGCTTTGAGCAAACCGGGCTGGCCGCCGTGAAGGTAGTTTTTCGCATGTTGACAGACGCGGAGATCGAAGCCTATCTGTTGGCCGAGACGCCTTATGACTGCGCTGGCAGCGCTAAAAGTGAAGGTTTGGGTATCGCCCTTTTGGATGCCATCGATAGCGACGATCCAACCGCATTGGTGGGCCTGCCGCTGATTCGCACCAGCAAGATGTTGCGCGCTGCAGGCGTCCGCATTCTATGAGTCAAGCTGACGCGCTGCGCCTCGGTCGGCTCTATCTAGTGCCGACTCCCCTGGATTTTGGCTGCGCGGTTCAGGCGGCTTTGAGTGAGTCCATGCCGCTTCACACCATGACTGTGGCGGCCCGCCTCACCCATTGGATCAGCGAAAACGCCAAGTCCACGCGCGCTTTTTTAAAACGCGTGAATGAGCTGCAGGCTCTGTCAAACCCGATTCAAGCGCTGCATATTCAGGAGCTGCCGCACGCCGTGCATAAAAAAGGGGACCACAAAAGCGGCCAGGCGGTTGAGTTTGATGCCAAGGCGCTTTTGGCACCAGCCTTCCAAGGCATTGACATCGGCCTCGTATCAGAAGCCGGCATGCCAGCCGTGGCCGACCCTGGCTCATCCGTCGTACGCGCTGCGCATGACTTGGGTCTACCCGTGCTGCCGCTGGTCGGACCGGTATCGCTCTTGTTGGCCTTGGCTGCCAGTGGCCTCAACGGGCAAGACTTTGCCTTTGTCGGTTATCTGCCGACGGACAGCGATCTGCGCTTGCAACGTATCCGGCAACTCGAATCACTCGCTTTGAAAACCGGGCAAACGCAGCTATTCATCGAAGTGCCCTATCGCAATATGGCGATGCAGCAAGCGCTTTTGCAAGGCCTGCAAAGCAACACGCGGCTCTCGGTAAGTTGTGGACTCAGTTTGCCGGATGCCTGGACGCGCAGTCAGACCGTGAAAGACTGGAAGAAATCGCCCTCCCGACTGGACAATGCGACACCCGCTGTGTTTGCGCTGGGGCGTTAACTGTCGGAGCTAAGCCGCCCGCTCGCTATAAAAACCGCAGCAGGATACGCCGACTTGGCGAGCTTCAACGCAAGACCGGAATTACCTGGAAAGTCTTGAGCGCTTTGGCGCTGCCTTCACCAATCGACGCGCCAAATCGCTTGACCAGACGCTCGGCCACGTTATCACGGCGCGTGTAGTCAATGATGTCTTCGGCCTTGATCACCTCACGGGCGACAAAATCGAGGCTGCCCAATTGGTCTGCCAAGCCCAGTTCCACCGCCTGCTGTCCGCTCCAGAAGAGACCGCTAAACATCTCGGGCGTTTCCTTCAGGCGTTTACCGCGCCCGGCTTTGACGACGTCGATGAACTGCTTGTGGATTTGATCCAGCATGGTCTGGGCAAACGTGCGCTGTTTATCGGTTTGCGGGCTGAAAGGGTCTAAAAAACCCTTGTTTTCACCCGCGGTCATCAAGCGCCGCTCGACGCCGACTTTGTCCATCACGCCGGTGAAGCCAAAACCGTCCATCAAGACACCAATTGAGCCAACGATGCTGGCTTTGTCCACATAAATTTTGTCAACGCCCGCCGCGATGTAATACGCAGCCGAAGCGCAGGTTTCTTCAACGACCGCGTAAATCGGCTTTTTGTGTTTCGCTTTAAGCCGGATGATCTCGTCATTGATGATGCCCGCCTGCACCGGGCTGCCACCCGGGGAATTGATCAAGAGCACCACGGCCTGCGCGCCGCTATCTTCAAAGGCCGCGCGCATGGCACCGACGATCAAGTCCGCGCTGGCTTCACTGCCTGAGGCGATTTCACCCTTGATTTCAACCACGGCCGTGTGCGGCATGGTGATGTCTTTGGCGCCTGAGCCTTTGCCGGAAAAGGTCCAAAACACCAGCCCAAAAAAAGCCAACCACGCCAGCATCACAAAACTGCGCCAGCGACGGCGGGATTTTTGCTCCGCCAAGGCTGCAAACGCCAATTTCTCCAGCAAGGCGCGCTCCCAGCCGGGCGTTTGTGTAGCGTTCGATTCTGCGTTTGATTTCACGGCAGGCGCAGGTGGGCTGGTGGGCATCGGGCTGCCGGGGCCTTGAGCGCTTTGCGAAGGCGCGGCCGGGCTGGCCCACGGCGAAGCTTCAGCGGGTGGCCGTGGCCGGTTGTCATCAGATTCATTCATACAGTACTTCCTAAAATTCAACGGGCTTAACGTTCCACGTGGGATGCCAATGCACCACACCTTGTTGCTCTTCGAGACCAATTTTGACCAAGCCACCGCGACACGGCCCACCCACACATTCACCTGAGGCTGGGTCGTACATGGCGCCATGGGTGGCACATATCAACCATTGACCGCTGCTGTCAAAAAACTGATTGGGCTGAAAATCCATCTCCATCGCCACGTGCGCGCAGCGGTTCAGGTAGGCGTGGGACCGTCCCTCAAACCGGACGGCAAAGGCGCGACAGGTTTGGCCCTCGTAATTGACATCAAAAGGCACAGCCTCGCCGCTGTCCTGCAGTTGGTCTGAGTTGCACAGGGCGATGGTTGCCTTATCAACCATGCTGCACCAACCACTCATGTAGATTTGACACGGAATGAGCCACAAACTGCGGCGTCAAGGCGTCAAACGCTTCGTGTGCGTGCGCACCGTAACTCACACCCACACTGGCGCAACCGGCGTTTATCGCCATCTGCAGGTCATGCGTGGTGTCGCCAATCATCAAGGTTCGTTCGGGTGTCACACCAAAATGTGCCATCAACTCCTGCAGCATCAGAGGATGTGGCTTGCCCCGCGTTTCATCTGCCGTGCGGGAGGCGTCAAACACGCCGCGCAGGTCAACGGCCTGCAAAGCGTCGTCCAAACCCTTGCGGCTCTTGCCGGTGGCCACCGCCAGCCAATGTTGACGCGTTTTGAGTTCCGCCAGCAAAGGCAAAACGCCTTTGAACAAACTGATGTCGTTTTGATGGGCGATGTAGTGGTGCCGATAACGCGCGCCCAACTCCGGGTACTTCTCTTTGGGCACATCCGGTGCGGCATGCGCCAGCGCTGGCAACAGCGCCATGCCAATCACGTAAGACGCTGCTTCGTCCGAAGGTACCTGGCCACCCACGTCCCGCACCGCCTCTTGGATGCAGCGGGTAATGATGGCCGTTGAGTCGAACAGCGTGCCGTCCCAGTCGAAGGCGATCAGATCGAAGTTGCGGGCAATCCTGTTGGTGGGCCTAAGGGTAGTATTTTGAGCTGGCATGTTTCGGTAGCGCGGGAAACGGGCAATGGTTTGGGTCAAGCACCCTGCGGAACAAAGTTGCCAAGATCGGCGGGCAATTTTGCGACCAATTCGAATTTCTCTTCTGTTGCCGGATGACTGAACTGTAACCGCCACGCATGCAAATACATGCGTTTCAACCCCTGCTTTTGCAAGGCTTTGTTCAACTCAAAATCGCCGTATTTGTCATCCCCAGCAATCGGAAACCCCTCACTGGCCAAATGCACGCGGATTTGGTGAGTGCGGCCGGTTTTGATGGTAACTTCGAGTTGGGTAAATTCTGCGCCCTTGATTTCCAGCTGCTGTGCGACTTTCACCAGGGTGACGGATTTCATGCCCTCAGGGTCGTTTTTGGTGGTGACTTTGACGCGGCGCTCGCCTTCGATCAAGCCTTCCGGACCGTTTTTGCCGGGCAGCAGAAATTTGACTAATGGTCTATCCAACACCTTTTTGTTGCCGGGCCATTTGCCGACCACCAAGGCAAGGTAGGTCTTGCCAGTTTCCCGTTCGCGGAACTGGTCTTGCAGCTTGGTCAACGCTGAGCGCTTTTTGGCCACCAGGAGGATGCCGGAGGTTTCACGATCCAGCCGATGTACAAGTTCAAGGAACTTGGCCTGAGGTCGCGCACGGCGCAATTGTTCGATGACGCCGAAACTCACGCCGCTGCCCCCGTGTACCGCCACACCGGCCGGTTTGTCCAGCGCGATCAGGTACTCGTCTTCAAAAAGGATGGGGAACTCGCGCGCCGGCGCCGTTGAATTGGCCATCGCCTCGGCTTTTTCGGCGACTTTTTCTGAAATACGAACTGGCGGCAATCGCACCAAATCCCCAATTTCCAAGCGGGTATCGGCCTGGGCGCGGCCTTTATTCACGCGCACTTCGCCGCTGCGGATGATGCGGTAGACGTGTGTCTTGGGCACGCCTTTGAGTTCGCGCAGGAGGAAATTGTCCAGGCGCTGCCCGGCAGAATTTTCGTCCACCGTCAGAAGCGAGGCAGCCGGGCGCGCCGCCGCCGCAACCTCCGGGCGAACAGGTGAAGGATTGGCCTCTATAATGTGTTGCACTAGCGTTTAGCTGTAAGTGGTTGATTTGATTGCAGGTTGAACCCGAAATTGACAATTCCGGTTGCCCCATGAATCGTGGAACGAGTTTAGTCCACCTTCTTCGAGCAAGTTTCCCTCAACGACCAATCAAAGCCCCAAGGAGCGGCGCTGGCACAAGTCGATGCCCCTGGTTGATCTTCGTGCAGACCGCAGGCCAAATGCCTGTCGTGGCGCGTTTATCCATCAGCCAAACCGACGTATTGAACAATTGAAACGGAATACAAAGTTGGCAGACTTCGCTGTCTGCCAACGGATCGAAGCGAGATGTTTGTGGTGGTCAGCCTGATTCAACTTTGCCGGTGGGGCGTTTTCGCTCCGCTTTTGAGCATTTGTCGGCTATTTGATGCTTTAAGTCACGTAAAACGTACGCAAGCAGCTATTTATTCAATAGCAATCACCCAAACGCATCCCCTCGCGACCCTCCACGCGCCTACGCCCCAACTCCGGCCCATTCTGGCCTGAGTTGCGGTCTATCGGCTTTTCCTCCAGCGTTCAAAGCGTCAGTTCGGCATCTTTGGCTCACAACGAGCCGTTGGGTTGTGTTGCAGGACACGACCGTGATGAACGAAAAAGGAGAACCGCATGAAACGCATGCTGATCAATGCCACCCAGGCCGAAGAACGCCGCTTGGCTATTGTGGACGGGCAAAAACTGCTCGACTACGAAATCGAAATCGAAGGGCGCGAGCAGCGCAAGGGCAACATTTACAAGGCTGTTGTCACCCGAGTTGAGCCTTCACTCGAAGCCTGTTTTGTCGACTACGGCGAAGACCGCCACGGCTTCTTGCCGTTCAAGGAAATCTCGCGCATGTACTTCAAGGAAGGCGTATCCGTCGGCCAGGCGCGCATTCAAGACGTGATTCGCGAAGGCCAGGAAATGCTGGTTCAGGTTGAAAAAGAAGAACGCGGCAACAAAGGTGCGGCGTTGACCACCTTTGTTTCTCTGGCAGGCCGTTATGTGGTCTTGATGTCCAACAACCCGCGTGGTGGTGGTGTTTCGCGCCGCATTGAAGGTGAAGACCGTGCTGACCTCAAGGAAGCGCTGGACCAGCTCGAATACCCCAACGGCATGAGCATCATCGCCCGTACCGCCGGTATTGGCCGCGCAGCGCCCGAGTTGCAATGGGACCTGAATTACCTGCTCAAGCTCTGGACGGCGATTGACGGCGCTTCCAAAGGCGCCAAGGGCGCGTTCCTGATTTATCAGGAGTCGAGCCTGGTGATCCGCGCGATTCGCGACTACTTCAACCACGACATCGGTGACATCCTGATCGACACCGACGACGTATACGACCAGGCACAGCAGTTCATGGCCCACGTGATGCCCGAACACGCCGCACGTGTTAAGCGTTACCGTGACGACGCGCCGCTGTTCAGTCGTTTCCAGATTGAGCATCAAATCGAATCGGCCTACGCCCGCACTGTCACCCTGCCCAGTGGCGGCGCGATTGTGATCGACCACACCGAAGCTTTGGTGAGCGTAGACGTGAACTCGGCACGCTCCATCCGTGGCGGCGATATCGAAGAAACCGCCACACGCACCAACCTGGAAGCCGCAGAAGAAGTGGCCCGCCAGATGCGCCTGCGTGACCTGGGTGGCCTGATCGTCATCGACTTCATCGACATGGAAGAAAGCCGTAACCGGCGGGACGTGGAGAACCGCCTGCGCGACGCACTGCGGCAAGACCGCGCCCGTGTGCAGTTCGGCACCATCAGCAAATTCGGCCTGATGGAAATGAGCCGGCAGCGTCTGCGCCCTGCCCTCTCGGAAGGCGCATCAATTCCGTGCCCGCGTTGCGGTGGTTCCGGCCACATCCGCGACACGGAAAGCTCGGCGCTGCAGATTTTGCGGATGATCATGGAAGTGTGATTGTAGGACAAGACAGCCTCAGTGTTGTGCCAGGTACGGGTGGATTTGGCCTCGTTCCTGTTGAATGAAAAACGCACCGAGATCGCCAAGATCGAATTGAAGCAGCGCATCAACGTGCTGATGGTGCCCAACAAAACCCTGGAGACGCCCAACTACCGCCTGGAGCGCCTCAAACACGATGACCCGCGTTTGGACAACATAGAAGCCAGCTACAAGATGGCCGAAGAGATTGAAGACCCAACTTCGGTCACCCGTCGCTCGCAGGAGCCGACCAACAAACAAGTGCCGATCATCAAAGGTGTGTTGCCCGATGCGCCCGCGCCTGTGGCTGCACCACAGCCGGTGAAGGCACATGCTGCATCCACTGCACCTGTTACGGCAGCGCCGAAACCTGCGCCCGTGGTCGCGCCGGTACTTGCACCTGCTGCGGCTGAAAAAGGTTTCTTTGGCTGGATCAAAGGCCTGTTTGGCGCGTCTGGCGGGAATGAGCCTACGGCTCTGAAGGCCCCCCCTGAGGCACCCAAAGTGGCTTCCGACGCTGATAAAAAACCTGAATCTCGCGGCGGGCGTGATGGCGGTCGCCGTGAGGGTGGTCGTGAAGGTGGCCGAGACGGCAACCGCCCTGAAAACCGCGAAGGCAAAAGCGAAGGCGGGCGTGGTGGCCGTGGTGGACGTGGTGGACGCGGAGGCCGTGGTGGTGAGCGTACAGAGCGTGGTGACCGTGCAGAACGCCCGCAAACTCAAGGTGTCTCTGGCCTGCGGGCAGATGGCCCAGACAATGGCGCGGGCCAGTCGCCTGAAATCAACGGCTTGGCCCGCGCCGAAGCGCGCCAATCCGCTGACATGCAAGGTGAGCCACGCCAAGGCGAGCGTACCAACGCAGACCGTCCGAATGGTGAACGCAACACCTCTGAGCGCCCCAACGCAGATCGCGGAGATCGCGGTGACCGTGGTGGCCGCAACGGTGAGCGCGGTCGCTCGGGCGAACGCAATCGCAATATGGACCGCGCGCCCAGAAGTGAGGACGCGGAAGGCTCCCGCGACGCACCGCGTAACGATGGCCGTCCACCCCGCGACATGCGCTCGATGGAATCTGCCGAGGCTGCGAATGAGGTTAACGCCTCGTCGGGTACCAACGGCGATGCTTCTGTAGGCGCAGATACGGGGGTTGACACTTCGCAAAACCGCGAAAAACGCTCACGTGACCGTTATGGGCGCGAACGCGGCCCGCGTAGCGAGCGCAATGACCGTGGAAATGACCGTGGCCATGAACGCACCGGGCAAAGCGAGCGCCAATCCAGGGACGGCCAGCAGGCTTTAGATGGTTTTGCAGTCGATGCGCCCGATCAAGCATTAGCCCCAACGTCACTCAACGCAACTGTTCAGCTTGCGGCTGCCGAGTCGGCGCCCATTCCGAGCCAAATGCCTGACGTGGCTGAGGTGGCTTTGCGCCCCGCGCAGCCTGTTGCTCAGCGACCTGTTGCCCAGCCTGTCGTGGCGGCTGTGTCACCCGTGGCAGTAGCGGCACCTGATGCGCCAAGTAAAACCGGCGGTTTGCCCAAGGTGCAGGGCTTTAGCCTTCCCGTGGGTGATTTGGCCCAAGTCGCTCAGGGGTCGGGTTTGGCTTGGGTCAATTCTGATCCCGCAAAAATCGCTGCAGTTCAAGCGGCCATCGCCGCAGAGGCCAAGCCGATTCGTGTTCCGCGTGAGCGTCCCGCTGCCGTGCAAATCGACGCCGGTCCGTTGGTGTTAGTCGAAACCAAACGCGACTTGCGTGAGCTCAAACTGCCATTTGAGGAAACTTCACCGCAATCACTGTCGGCCTCATAAACCCACTGCCACCACGCCTGGCGAAGTTGGGCGGTGGCGGCTGTGGCAGTGGGTCACTCGAAAGTTTAGGGGGTTGACGGTGCTACCGTTGCCGCATTGCGCCAACACTGCGTGGCGGCCGCACTGTCGCCACGCTGTTCGGCCAGGGACGCCAGCGCCATCCAGACACTGCGTTCCAAGCGGCTACCCCGCAACTTTGGCAGGCTGTGATTGAGCAATTGCTGCGCCTTGCCCCACAACTGTAGGTGCTTGCAGGCGATACCCGCCAAGTATTGAAGCATGGCGTCACCGGGGTGGCGAAATTGCGCAGACTCGATGCGGTGCAACCAGGTGGTATCCGGAGCTGCGTTCGGGGCCGTGAATCCCTGTTCAATCGATTCAATGATGTCTATCCGCTGGGCTTGAGGCATCGCGCTTGGGTCTTCCACCATTGTTTCCCAAACCGGTAACAACCACTGCCGTGACACGGCCGCATCGCCCCCTAAAGATAAAAAGTGGCGCACGGCAAACACGGCAATATCAGCGTCGGCACGTTCTTTGACATCCATTTCTTGCCACACGGTCATCAACTGCGCTGGGTCGCGAGTTCCAGCAATCAATTCCTGTGTCAACCCACGCACGATACTGGCGCCCACAGTGCTGGAGAACGCACGGTGTTTGGCAAGCAGTCGCGCCGTTTCCAAGGCGTTGGCAGTTTGCCCGGCCATACGCGCAGCCTTCAGTCGCAGTCGCAGAGCCACAGTGCGGCGCGACGCACCTTGGGGCATCTCGTCAAGCCATTTCAGTGTGGCTGTCGCGTCACGGTCGTCCATGGCCCAACGCGCTGCCCGTAAATGCACGCCTTCACGTACTTCTACTGCATCGCGCTGACCTGAAACCTGAAGCGCTTGCTGGAAATGCATGGCACGCCCCTCTTTGTCGAGCAGAGAATGGGCACTTTCTGCCGCCAATAGATGCGCCATCGATTTCAAGCGCCCACCCTCCACCAGCGTATTGGTAGAGCGGGCCAACACTTCTTCCTGCGCCAGCGCCAGCAGCGCCGACTTGCGGGCTCGAATGAAGCGCCCTGCGATCAAGTGCAGCAAGGTGTCCAGCAACGCCGTAAACAAGGCCCGCTCGCGCTGTTGGATGCGCCACCGTAGCGCCTGCTGGGGCAGCGCAAACAACGCAGATAGCGCCCGCAGGGCCAAATGCAGTGTGACAAACATCCCCAAAAGCAGCAACAGCAACAAATTCAGTGAAAGGTCCACTCGGTGGGGTGGCCAGAAAAGCGTGATGGTCCCCTGGTTGTTGCCCACCAGCAGCGCTACGGCTACCGCGACTGCAAACAAAAGGAGGACAACCAGTGCCGTGCGCATTGGCAATGCCTTATCGGCCGGCGGCAGCCGTCGCCAGCGCGGCCAGTGTGTCGTCTACCCGAGGAAGTTCCAGCGTGCGCATCTGGACTTGCACCTGTTGCACCAAAGTGGCGAGATTTTGGGTTTTGCGGGACGCTGGATCGTAATATTTGTTCAAGGCCATATTGGCTGCGGCCACGTCTGCCCGCGCGGATTCAAGCTGACGCGCCAACAATCCCAAACGCGCATTGAGCAGCTTCAGCTTGATGTTTTCGCGAATAAAGAACGACTGTTCAGGCGACAACAAAGCCGATTCTGGTTGTTCAATCCGACTGATGCGAAGCAGGCTGCGCGCCTCGTGTTTGACGATCTGCCAAGGTTTTTGCCACCAACTCGGCTCCGCTGTTTCGTTGCCCGGATTACCGGCGTCAAATTCCTGAGTGCGATTGGCCATCGGGCCGACTGAATTGGCCAAAGGCGCGTCGTCTGCCATGCGCACCAACTCGTCAAGTTTGACCAGCAAAGCCGGTGTATCACTCAAGGCGGTCGCCTGAATTCGCGCCAAATCCTTTGCAATAGCGCGCTGCAAATTAGCCAACCGGGGCTGTGCCGCCCGCTGAACGCGTTGGTCAGCGGTTTTCAGGGCAGCCAACAAGGGCTCAACACTGCCCGTCAACTGCGCCTGCTGCTGAGCCAAGCGCACCGCTGACTCGATATCTACGACCAGGTTTTCATCTCGCGACCGTGACAGGCTTTGCATCAATTCTTCAAGCTGCGTGCGTTGCAAGGTCGCTTCAGTAAGGCGGGCTTCAGCCATTGACAGGCGCGCCGCTGTCTCGCGCGACTGTTCGCTGGCTTGTTTGGCCAAGCTTCGCGCTTCCATGGCTTGCACGGTACTGTCGGCAGTTTGCCGCGCCAGTTGCTCCTGGATATTGCCCAGGCGCTGCCACAAAAGGCCGCTGACCAGCAAGGCCAGCAACGCAATAGCCCCCAACAGCCACAGCACCAACCGTGGCCATGGCGTGCCACTCATGATTTCACCCAAGACAACGGCCGACTCACTACCTTTGGCAGGGCTAGTTGGCGCAGTGTCGTCACTCATGCACTGGATTCTATCGAGGCCATTACATCGGACAGGGTTGGCCGTGACTCCTGCACAACACCAAATCCACAGGCACGCGCGGTTATCGCAATACGTGGATGGGTACACAAGGCGCGGGCCTGTTTCCAATCGATTCCTGAAACGCCCTTGACCAAATGGGCGATGGCTTCACTGCTGCTAAACAACCAAATTGCGCCGCTGTTGATCCACTGCTGCACCGCCACGCGCTGGTTTTCGCTGAAGATTGGCATTGACCGTTGATACGCCACGCAAAACTCAACGCGGCCACCCACCGCACGAACCCTGTCCGCCAGCCAATCGCGGCCAGTACCCTGGCTGGACAATTCCCCATTTGATGTGCTGACACCCCGAACGATCAATACGCGGGCATCCACGCGGATTTGGCCCTGCACCTGTTGCCACAAGGCCTCTGAGTCAAACGCGCGGGCATCATGAGGTGGCATGTTAATCAGAGGCAACGGGACGCCGTGGGCGAGTAGCGCCCGCGTCGTGCCCGGGCCAGTTGCCCATAGTCGAAGGTGAGGCCACCGCCATGGGCCTTTGAGCAGGCCAGGCGCTTCAAACCCCTCACCAGCGGGCTGAGCTGCAAAAAACTGCTTGACCGCGTTGGCGCTGACAAACATCAGCACATTGAAGTCACTCATTTGCGCCCAGCATTTGCGCAGTTCAGATGGATCCGGCGCCAGGCCAATGGTGATCAAGGGCAACAACAATACGTTGTGCCCCGCTGCTCGCAAACCAATTTCCCAATCGCTTGCGTCATCAGCCGGGCGGGTCAGCACAATGTGCATCAGCCGACCTTGTCTGCGCGAACGGCCCCTGCGGCAATCAATTGAGCGGCAACGCGCTCGCCCAACTGACGGGCTTGGGTTTCATCGACTACTTCGGCCGTCAGCTCACCTCGAACCAAGGGCCGGTTGTCGATGAAATGTGGGCTTGCGTCCTGGGTATGTCCCCAAGCGGCCTTCAATTGCAGCGAGTTCCCGCGCCAAACGGCGTGCGCTGCCAACGGCATCGAACAACTGCCGCCCATGGCCCGACTCACCGCCCGTTCTGCGGACACTGCCAGCCAGGTTTCGATATGGATCAACGGGCGCAGCGCGTCAGTCAAATCTTGCCGGTCCACCCGAATTTCAATGCCCAGCGCGCCCTGGCCCGCGGCGGGCAACATGGTTTCAGTCTCAAAATAACTGGCAATTCTGTTGGCCAAGCCGAGGCGTTTGAGTCCCGCTGCCGCCAGCACGATGGCCGCGTAATGTCCCTCATCAAGTTTGCGCAAGCGGGTGTCCAGGTTGCCACGCAGCGGCTCAATCGTCAGATCAGGTCGCAACGCACGCAGCAGGACGGTGCGACGCAAACTCGATGTGCCCACGACCGCGCCCGCTGGCAAATCTGCAAGCGACGCGAATTGAGGCGACACAAACGCATCGCGCGGGTCTTCGCGTTCCAACACACAGGCCAGGCTAAAACCAGGCGGTAAATCCATCGGGACATCTTTGAGCGAATGCACCGCAATGTCAGCGCGGCCCTCTTCCAGCGCTGCTTCCAGCTCTTTGACGAAAAGCCCCTTGCCGCCGACTTTGCTCAGGCTGCGATCCAGAATTTGATCGCCCTTGGTGGTCATGCCCAGCAGCCTGACCTCTCGACCGCCGCGCTCCAGCATGGCCTTGACATGTTCGGCCTGCCACAAGGCGAGCCGACTTTCGCGGGTAGCGATCACCCAGGGCGTCACCTGGGGTCGGCTGGAGGGATCAGCGCTTGGCGGGGAAGGTTTCACGTGGGCGCAAAAGAAAAAGTGGAAAAAACAAATCTGTAACCAGTTGGTTATCCGGCAAGGGCCTGGAGAGGGTCGCGAATGCTAGCATGGCCCATGGCAAAAAAACCTTTATCCAAGGCGAACGAAGCACCCCTGATTGAAGACATCCGGCTCCTGGGACGGCTGCTCGGAGACGTCATCCGTGAGCAAGAGGGTGTCTCGACCTTCACTCTGATCGAACGCGTGCGTGTTTTGTCTGTCAGTTTCCGCCGCGATGCCGACGCCCAGGCTGACCGGCAAATGAAAAAATTGCTCAAGGGATTGACAGGCGATGAGGCTGTGAGTGTGATCCGCGCCTTCACCTATTTCAGCCATTTAGCCAATCTGGCAGAAGACCGCCACCACATTCGCCGGCGCGAAGTACACGAGCGCACTGGCAGTTCGCAAGAAGGCAGCATCGACATCGCCCTATCGCGCTGCAAGACAGCAGGTATCACGCCTGAAGCAATCGCCACTTGTTTGGCCCAGGCCCATTTGTCCCCGGTACTTACCTCCCACCCGACCGAAGTGCAACGCAAAAGTATTCTGGACGCAGAGCGGGGCATTGCCCAGCTGTTGACTTACCGTGACGCCCTGCGTGAGCGTTTGGCGGCGGCGGGAAGCGCCAAAGATGTGTTGGTCGCGCGGGATTTGTCCACCAATGAAGCCCACATCAGCGCCAAAGTGGCGCAACTCTGGCAAACCCGATTGTTGCGCTTTAGCAAATTAACGGTCGCCGATGAGATTGAAAACGCGCTGAGTTATTACGACAGCACGTTTCTTCGCGAAATACCTAAACTGTATGCCGACCTGGAAGCCTCGCTGGACGGCCAACCCGTAAACAGTTTTTTGCGCATGGGCCATTGGATTGGTGGTGACCGCGATGGCAATCCATTTGTCAACGCCGACACCTTGGTCTTCGCACTCAAACGCCAAGCCGAAGTGGCCTTGCGCCACTATCTCACCGAGGTACACCATCTGGGCGCGGAATTGTCAATGTCCACTCGCTTGGTTCGGCATTCTGAGCGCATGGCGGAACTGGCCCAACGCTCGCCAGATGCCAACCCGCATCGCCAAGACGAGCCGTACCGGCGCGCATTGACCGGCATTTACGCGCGCCTGGCCGCCACACTCAAGGAATGCACCGGCACAGACGCGGCGCGGCACGCTGTAGCGCCCCAAAACGCCTATTTGCGCCCAGAAGAGTTTGCTGCTGACCTGCGTGTCATCGAAGATTCGCTGCGCCAAAATCACGGCGCAACACTGGCGGGCAACCGCCTGCACCCGCTGATACGCGCTGTAGAAGTGTTTGGATTTCACCTGGCCACGCTGGACCTACGCCAAAACTCGGACAAACATGAAGAAGTCATCGCTGAGTTGCTCGCTGTAGCGGGCATCGAAAAAGGCTACAAAACACTCGCTGAAGAAGAAAAACGCGCCGTTTTGTTGCGCCTTTTGAATGATGCGCGCCCCCTGCGGGTATTCGGGCACGCTTACAGCGCGCTGGCCCAAAGCGAACTGGCAATTTTCGAAGCCGCCCGGCAGATCGTGGCGCGGTTTGGCCCTGCCAGCATTCGCCACTACATCATCAGCCATACCGAAACCGTGAGCGATTTGCTTGAAGTTCTGCTGCTTCAGAAAGAAACCGGCTTGATGCGCGGCGTCTTGAGTAAGGGCGCGCAGAATGACCTGATCGTCGTACCCCTGTTCGAAACCATCGCGGATCTGCGCAATGCGGCGCCGATCATGCAGGCGTTTTATGCGCTTGGTGGCATTTTGGACATGGTGGCGGCCAGTGGTGGCGAGCAAGACATCATGTTGGGTTACTCCGACAGCAACAAAGACGGTGGCATTTTCACCAGCAACTGGGAGTTGTACGGCGCGGAAACCGCCTTGGCGGAAACGTTTGACGCATTGCCGCGAAAAATACGGTTGCGTATGTTCCACGGCCGTGGCGGCACAGTGGGGCGAGGCGGCGGCCCGAGTTACCAGGCCATCCTGGCGCAACCTCCGGGCACGGTACGTGGGCAAATCAGGCTCACAGAACAAGGTGAAGTGATCGGTTCCAAATATGCCAACCCGGAAATCGGCCGGCGCAATCTCGAAACCCTGGTTGCGGCCACGCTGGAAGCCACCTTGCTGCAGCCGACTCGCCCCGCCACCCCTGAATTTCTCGCCACCGCCGCGCGACTCTCCGAACTCAGCATGGCCGCCTACCGCAAGCTGGTCTACGAAACGCCAGGCTTTACGCAGTACTTTTTCGAATCCACACCCATTCGGGAAATTGCCGAGCTCAATATTGGCTCCCGCCCAGCATCCCGAAAAAATAATCAACAGATCGAAGATCTGCGCGCCATTCCCTGGGGCTTTAGTTGGGGGCAATGCCGCCTCACCTTGCCCGGCTGGTACGGATTTGGCAGTGCGGTTGCGCAATTTCTAGGCGATAACCATCTGCAAGCATATAAAATAAAGTGCAAGCAGCTACAAAAAATGCAGCAAGAGTGGCCTTTTTTCAAAACCTTGCTCTCCAACATGGACATGGTGCTGGCGAAAAGTGATCTGGCACTGGCCTCACTTTATTCCCAGCTTGTGGCGGACAAAAAATTGCGTCGTCAGATTTTCAAATCGCTGGAAACCGAATGGCACCTGACCAGTGACGCCCTGCAGTTGATCACCGGGAACCGAGCGCGACTGGCCGACAACGCGGCCTTGCAGCGGTCGATCCGCCACCGTTTTCCGTATATTGACCCGCTGCACCATTTGCAGGTTGAGCTGGTGCGGCGTTATCGCGCGGGCCAGGCCGATGAACGGGTGCAGCGCGGCATCCACATCTCGATCAACGGCATCGCCGCAGGCCTGCGCAACACGGGTTAATTCCGATTCCAAATCATCCGTGCAGGGCGTTGCACCACCTAACCATGCTGGAGCACTGTCGTCGTCGGTGCGCCTACTTCACGAATGATTTGGAAACGGAATTGGTTGCCAGGCTTGCTAGGCGGAAATCGCGTCGCGCACCGCCGCCACCTGCCTGCGCGAGACAAACAGCAGCTCATCAACGCCCTCCAGCCGCACCGCCCAGCCTTCGCCTTCTTCGGGGTCACGGTGTTTCTCCAGGGCGCGTATGGCGCGCCGGGCGATCAGGGCGTTGCGATGGATACGCATGAATTGGTGCGCATGTTTTGCTTCCAGTTCACTGAGCGATCCCTCCAATAAATAACTCTTCTCAAGCGTGCGTACCGTGATGTATTTCAGTTCAGCCTTGAAATACAGTACCTGCGTCAGCAGCAGGCGCAATGTCCGGCCACGCTCTTGAATAATCACCACGTCTTCAGGTTTTTCAGGCTCTGGGGCTTTCGTCAGCAGCAAGAACCGCTCAACTTTTTGTAGCGCCAGTTGCAGTCGCTGCAACCGCACTGGCTTTGTTAGATAGTCCACCGCCTCCAGATCGAAAGCGTTGACGGCGTGTTCCGCGTGGGCCGTCACAAACACGATTTTGGGCGCGTGGGGCAGTTCCCGAATAGTTTTGGCCAGCGTCAGGCCGTCAGCGCCAGGCATGTGGATGTCCAGAAGGGCCAGATCAAACGCCTCGCGACGCAGCCACTCCAAGGCTTGACTTGCATTCGCGGCTTCTTGCACCTGGGCTGCGGCGGGCGAGCGGCAATCACCCAAAAGTGTGCGCAGGCGGGCGCGGGCCAGCGTTTCATCGTCCACGATCAATACGCTCAGACTCATGGGGAGCCTCCAACGGTGATTGCGGCGGCGGTCATGGTGGCGTTCATATCGAAGATTACAGGGGCACCTCAATACGCACCTGGTAAATGCCATCCTGCAAACCGCACTGAAACTTGCTTTGCACATCGTGCAGCAAGTTCAATCGGTCACGCACGTTGTTGAGCGCCACGCCATGCCCGCGCTCGCCCTGGCCGTCGGGCACGGTGTTGGTGACTTTGATGACGACAGTGGAGCCGCGCATTTGCGTCGACACCCGTACCGTGGCGCCGTCAGCGCTGGGCTCCACGCCGTGGCGCACTGCGTTTTCTACCAAAGGCTGCAACAACAAAGGGGGCAGCCGCGCACCGCTGGCGGCTGGGTCAATCGCCCATTCAATTTTCAGGCGATCACCAAAACGCACCTCTTCAATCGCGAGGTAACGCTGGGCCAGCGCGACTTCATCGGCCAGCGTCACCGCTTCGCCTTGATCCATCAGCGCATGGCGGAATAGATCGCTCAAATCTTCCAGCAAAGCCTCGGCTTTGGCGGGTTCAGCCCGCACCAGCGCAATCGCACTATTGAGCGTGTTGAAAAGAAAATGCGGCCGAATGCGCGACTGCAACTCAGCCAGCCGCGCGGATGTGGCCGCAGGCGTCATGCCGCGTGCGCGCCAGATCAAGGCCGCCACCAAAGCGCCCGCCAGAATTGCGCCGGTGAAGGCGCTGGCTACCCAGGGCACGGGTGACTCAAGGCCGACCAACACCAGCAAGGCGCAACCATACAGGCCTGCCAACATGCCCAACATCACACCGGCGGCCACCTGGACCTGTACCGCGAGCTTGGCCAATACCCGTTTGAGGCTGCAAGCCACGATTAGCCACGCCAAAGTGCCGGGCAGGGCCGCGCCGGTCAACATCGAGGTGCGAGTGAGCCAGTCGAGCAGCGTGTTTGCGCTGTACATGGCACCGATGGCCACGACCGCCTCCACAAACAGCACCGCCCGCAGAATCACGCCGACACGGCAAGCGTCAAACACCAGCCGGGGTTGTGCGCCCGCTGCCGCGGCGTCAGGCGGCAGATCGTGGAACGCCGATAATAGTTGGGAGTCCTGCATGGTGGTTGGCTTAAGCTCACATTATTGGTGATTCCGACCCAAATCCAAAGAACATGTCCCACACTGAACACAATCAATTCGACAAAAAGTCCCAAGCCTGGTCGGCGCTGTTTTCCGAGCCGATGAGTGATCTGGTCAAACGTTACACCGCCAGTGTCTTTTTTGACAAACGACTTTGGCAGGCTGACATTGAAGGCTCCTTGGCCCACGCTGGCATGCTCGCGGCGCAAGGCATCATTTCTGGTGAAGACCACGCGGCGATCTCGCGTGGCCTGGCCACCGTGCGCGCTGAAATCGAAAGTGGCCAGTTTGAATGGAAGCTCGATCTCGAAGATGTCCACCTCAACATCGAAGCGCGATTGACGGAAATCATTGGCATCGCCGGCAAACGCCTGCACACCGGCCGCTCGCGCAACGACCAGGTTGCCACCGACGTGCGCCTGTGGCTGCGTGGCGAGATCGACCTGATCGCCGCGCTGCTGGCAGACTTTCAAGCCGCCCTGATCGACGTGGCGGAAAAAAACGTCGAGGTGATTCTGCCCGGCTTCACCCATCTGCAAGTGGCGCAGCCGGTGAGTTTTGGCCACCACATGTTGGCCTATGTGGAAATGTTTGCGCGCGATAGTGCGCGCCTGCAAGACGTGCGCAAACGCGTCAACTGCCTGCCTCTGGGGGCGGCGGCGCTGGCCGGCACCAGTTACCCGCTGGACCGCGAGAGGGTCGCCCGCACCCTGGGCATGGTCGATGCCAGCGGTCAGGCGCAGGTTTGCCAAAACAGCCTGGACGCCGTCAGTGACCGCGATTTCGCGATTGAGTTCAGCGCCGCTGCCAGCCTGGTGATGGTGCACATCAGCCGCTTGAGTGAAGAGCTGATTGTGTGGATGAGTCAAAGCTACGGTTTCATCAAAATCGCCGACCGCTTCACCACCGGCAGCTCGATCATGCCGCAGAAAAAGAACCCCGACGTGCCCGAACTCGCACGCGGCAAAACCGGCCGCGTGGTGGGCCATCTGGTGGGCCTGATCACCCTCATGAAAGGTCAGCCGCTGGCCTACAACAAAGACAACCAGGAGGACAAAGAGCCGCTGTTTGACACAGTCGACACACTCAAAGACACCTTGCGGATATTTGCCGAAATGATCGGTGGCCAGTTGAACCTGGCAACCGGTAAAAAAGAAGGCGGCATCGAGGTCAATGCTGCCGCCATGAAACAAGCCGCGCTCAAAGGTTATGCCACAGCGACCGACCTGGCCGATTACCTCGTGAAAAAAGGCCTGCCGTTTCGTGACGCACACGAAACTGTCGCCCACGCCGTCAAGGCCGCGCAGAGTCGCCAGCTTGATTTGTCTGAACTCAGCCTGGCCGAGCTGCAGGCGTTTAATGCCAACATCGGGCAGGATGTCTACGAGGTGTTGAGCTTGCAGGGCAGCTTGAATGCGCGCAACATCCTGGGCGGCACAGCACCGGCGCAGGTGCGTTTGCAGATCACGCGGCACAAGGAGAGGTTGTTCGCGAGCCTGGTAAAAACATAGAATAAATATTATTCCAATCGATTAGCGAATTGAAATGATTATTAGGTCTCGCATTTATTGTTTTATTAGCTATATTTATTATATCATTAATTGACTTTTATATAATCATTTTTATAAGTTAGATTAAATTTATTGAACGCATTTCGTCGATCCCTGAAAAATCATCCAGGGTCTGAAATTCCTTTTTCCTGATCTTGTCATCGTTTTGAACGTCCTCACGTTATGGTGTGGCCCACTTTGGGCACGCGATGAAAAGGAACACGAGATGTGGAAACGTTTGGCAGTGCTCTGGACTTTGGTGAGAGTTGACGCTCGCCTGATCTGGCGCGCCTTGCAGCATCCGCTGTCGCCTCAATGGCTCAAATGGGGCGTGGCCGGTGTCTTGCTTTATCTGGTGTCGCCAGTTGATTTCATCCCGGATTTCATCCCGTTTTTAGGTGTGCTGGACGACATCGTGCTCGTGCCGCTGGCGATCCGCTGGTTGCTCAACAAGCTGCCGCAACGCGTGCGCGACGATATTGAGAAGAAGACCGTAGACGCCTGAACGCAGGGAAGCGCGGATGTATTCCTCGCTTCCCTAAAGTTTGGCCATTCCCTGGTCGGTGCCCGGCCAGCGCTAAACCACGCGCTGCCAAAACCAAAAAGTCGCCAGCACCATCAAGATTTGAGAGCCGCGCCGCACCACGCCGCTTTGGTACCAGGGCCGCGCCACCACCAGCTGCGACAACAACACCCAGGCGCTCACTGCCATCAGTTGCCCGGCCTCCACACCCAGGTTAAAACCCAGTAAGGCGTAGGGCAGCAAACCCTCGGGCGCTGCGGCCTCTTGCAGCAGCCCGGCGAATCCGAAGCCGTGAACCAATCCAAACAACAGCGCCAACACATCCGTGCGCAGCCATTTGACAGGGTGCAAATTCAGCCACGCCGTCACGCCAATCGACAAGGCAATCACCGGCTCCACCCAGACCGGGGACGCCTGTGTCCAACCCAGCGTCGCCATGACAAGCGTGATCGAATGGCCCAGGGTAAAGGCCGTCACGGTTGCGAATAAGGCCAGCCAGCCACGGCCACCGGCTTGTTTTGCAGCCAGTGCCGAGCCCAATTTGAGTTGCAAAGGCAACACCAGTGCCAACAGGAAAGCCAGGTGGTCGTAACCTTCGAGCAGGTGGTGCAGACCCAAACCCGCGTAATCCAGCAAGGCTTGCCATTTGGCCCCGCCCGGCGACTCGGGCACCAAAGCCGAACGGGTTGCCGCCCCATCAACTTGCCCCTGCAGCTGTGGTTGACCGGGTGTCAGGACCTGCACTTGAGCCTGCGCCGCTGCCAACACCAAAGGCGTGTTTTGTTGTGCCGAGGTGTAGGTCAACAGGTCTTTGCCGTCGATACGCCCCGCTATCAGCAGGCGATGGTTGGCATCCTGGTTTTTGAACAACGTGTACTGAAGTGCCAGTGGCTGGGTCAAGTCGCATTGACTGCTGGACGCCAATTTGACGTAAGCGCCATCGCTACGTTGCTCCAGCCCGGCGTAATGCCAGTCGAGGCGGCAGCCAGCCGCCAGACCCCCGCCCGCATGTAACCCGGCGCTTTGATTGGCCAAGGTTTGCACCTGCGGCATCGCGGCCTTGATCTCGCCCCAGGTTACCTTGCCGTCGGCATTGGCGTCCAGCGGCAGCGCCAAGTCCAGGTCTTTGATGGCCACTGACAGTGTGAATTCGTAGCCCCGGATTTTTGGGTCGCCGGAGACTTGGGGTACGTTGTTTGCCGAGCCGGTTGCGGCAACACCCTTGCTTTGCACGTCGAGGTAGGCGTCGCTACCTTTATGAGCCAGTGCGGTCGTCGACAGTAACAGGCAAAACGCCCAGATACAGAGCAGAAGTGGTCGAGACAGTGCCTGTGGCAATGGCGGAATAAGCTTCATTTTTGCTCCTGAGCGCCTGCGCG
Source organism: Rhodoferax sp. (assembly GCA_031418395.1). GTDB lineage: Bacteria > Pseudomonadota > Gammaproteobacteria > Burkholderiales > Burkholderiaceae_C > JANYCG01. The sequence goes on from JANOXL010000155.1 coordinate 20,647, forward strand.
CTGGCTGACCTGCACGCTGCGCAAGGCCACCAGCACCCCCAGCCGTGCATCGCGCAGCCCCAGCCTGGCAATCTCCCGGGCCAAATCCGACACCGCCGCGTTGTCGCCCGCCGCACGCGCACTTTGCAAGGCAACCCACCAGTCGATCGGCTCCCGTTGCAATTGCAAATTGGTTTTGGCGATGGCCAAAGCGCTCGCCGCGTCCTCTTGCAACCACAAAGCGGTCAGCGCCAGTTCGCGGCCATGTAAACCAGGGTCGTCACCGCGCCGTTGCAGTTCAAGAGTTCGCGCTTTGAGTTGGGCCAGTGCATCACGCCAACGCGCGTCGCCCAGACGCTTCCAGGCCGCACCACGGCGCAAAAGCACGGCATCGGTCTCTGGCAAAGCGGCCAAGGCAGACAAGGCCTCACGGTTTTTTCCAACACGCAACAAAAGATCGCTGTAGGCAATCGCTGTGTACAGATCAGGCTCCTCTTGCAGGCTCTGCAAATAACTTTGCGTCGCTGGCCCATCCTGCCCGGCGCGCTCCTGGCTTTCGGCCAGCAGGGAATAGAGCCAGGCGCGCCGGCTCTTGAGTTCGCTTTTTTGCTCGCCCTTTTGGTCAGCTCTTTCGGCTGCCTGTGTGATCAGTGCCCGTAGTCCTTGCGCGGCGACAGCGTGTTCGCCCTGCAGCGACAAGGTCTCGAACTTGCAGGCGTCGGCGTAAATGGCCTGCCCCGCACGGGCTACGGCCGCACAGGCGGCAAGAGAATCCGCATACTTGGCAGATAGGCGCTCCAGCGCCGCGAGATTCAGCCAGCCCTGGGCGTGGCTGGGCGCGCGTTGTAGCGCGGCTTCCAGCACCTGACGTGAGGCGCCGAACTCATGGCGACCCTGCTGAACGGTCGCCTGCGTCACCGCGATGTCCACGGGTGCGCCCGCGTTGTTCCACCACGGTGCGAGTACAGATTGGGCACGGCCCCAGTACCTTGTGTCCCCAGTTTGGCGTGCCATTTGAATATGCTGACGCGCGGCGGCTATGGCCCGTGCGGGATCTGCAGGCGCAGTGGCCACCGCCGTGCCAGCCAGCCGATGGCGTGTGATGACCGGCAGCACCTCAATGACTTGTTCTTCTCCCTTTGGCACCAGAGGCGTCACGGCAAGGACGTTAGCGGCTATCAGTGCCCCCGCCGTCAAAGCCCAAAAACTTTTGGCAATCATGGGTGACTCCAATTTGGTCTGTTTCGATGCAGCATGATGGTTAGAAAAGCCCTGAAAGCCCGGTCACCGTGTTCAGGACGGCAATCGGGCTTATTGACACAGAAGCGCTACACCTGGTGAAGTGTTGTACTAGAAGGCGACCGCCGCCGCTTCACCAGCGTCATCCACCGCCAGCGAAAGCGTGTTGACATCGATTGGGTCGCTGTTTTCGCTGGCGGCGAACAGGTCGTTGACAAAGGCCAGCAGCGCGGTCACGCTGGTGCCAATATCGCCAGGCGCGCCGGCTACCGGGTTGCCACCACCGCCACCCGCCGTGTTGTCCGTGCGGCCTCCGCAACCGGCCACCAGCACGGTGGCCAGCAGCAGCGCCGGCAAGATTCCTCGATTCAGTGTGTTCATGATTTTTCCTTTGCCTTCTGGTGCTTGCTCACGCTCAGTTGGAGCCAGCGTTAGGCGTATTCAGGTACGGGAACCCTGCCATGAAGGGCACGGTGGCCTGGTCAACCGCATCGTGGATGTTGGCTGAAGTGGCACCCAGTGGCACGCTGGACGCCTTGCACATGGACGTGACGCCTGGTACGCCCGGCACGCTGTTGAGCTTGAGCGCATCGCCATCACCGTTGATCACACACAGGCCGCCGAGCATGGCGACCAAGGCGATATCGACCACGTCGTCTTTGGGGCGTCGTCCATTGGGGAAGCCAGCATTGTCGGTGCCGCCCGCCAGCGCATTGCCGGCAACACCCAAGCGATTCTGGCCTGCAAAGGGCACAGGTGCAATCGCTGTATTCAGGCGTAGCATTTCAGAGGGCGCGGGGTTGACCACCGGTTTGTTCACACCGGTGATGCCTGTGAGGAAGGTGGTCACCAAATCCGTGCGCGGCAGGTTGGTCGGTGCGACGTTGGCACCCAGAACGATGCCTAAAAGTGCAGGCAGCGTCGGGTTGGTGACATAGCTCAGAAATTGCGCATCGTCTTTCGGACTGGACGCATTGAACTTGTCTTTGTCCGGCAAGCCGATCACCACTTCGTTGACCAATGGATTGCCCAGGCGAGACACCTGCGTCCACGCGCCGCCTGATTTTTCAGCCTTGTCGTTGCCTTTGGGCGGGTTACCGTTGAGCAGACGCGCCTGGCGCAAGCTCGCCGTCGTCCAGCCACCCACCACCGGCTCACCACCGGCCGTGAGGCAGTCTTTGTGTACTTCCAGCGCCATCGTGGTGATGTTGGTTTTCTGGATCACATGTTGCCCGCCGTTGCCCGCCGCATCCTTGTTGGCGGGATCCAAAAGCACAGCTGCAGGCGCGTTGACCAAGTCAAAAATCGTGCCCAGGTTGACAGCAAACCCCTCCTGGCGCTGCCCCACAAACACTTTGCCCTGGTCTTTGCCGGCCGGGCAACCCGGAATCGTGACCGTGTGGATGTGTTTTCCCGCGTAGGTCGCGTAGTCGGCAATGGTTTTCACGCCGATGTTGTCCACCGGTTTCTCAAATACTGCAGCGCCGCCGGTTTTGGTCACCGCCAGGCTGTTGCCTTTGCGACGGTCTCCGCGCACGACGTTGACCGAATAGGTTTCATTCACGTTCAGATTGGCGTCGCCAAGATTGCTGACAGCGCCCGCCTGAATCAAGGGAATCGCCACGTTGGCCGTCCCGATGGGCAGGGCGATGGATTTAAGCGTGTTTTTGAAGCGGAATTGGAAAGTGATGTCTTCACGCGCGTCACCGTTGTTGTCGATGTGGATTTCATACAGCGCGTTCGGATCCATCGAGAAATAGTTGGGCCCGCCATAAGATGCCTGTAGCGGTTGGTAGTTGGCCAGGAGCGTCACGTAGTCGGAGCGCCCGCCGGTTCCATTGGCTGCAACACCTTCGTAACTTCGGAACATGTAAAAGTCTGTGCCATCCACCTTCGGGCTGGTGGTGATGAAGGGCGCTTCGCGGTGGCTGGAAGCGAAGGCGCTGCTGGTAGCCAGCGCCAGCAAACAGGCTGCTGACACGTGCGTGAGTCTGAGTTTCATGGTGAATCCCCAATTAAGTTACAGCACATGCTGTGTGAGGGATACGCAGGCTCTGCGAGTTTGGATTCAAAAAGATTCAACGCATTAGTAAAAACTGAAAAATGGCCAAAGCGCTACTTCGCCCGTCAAGTGGAGGTCTCACCGATTTCGCGCTACCGTAGACGCATGCCGGTTTGAGGCATTCCTGCCGATTGCCCCTAAAATTCTGGCGTCCACCTATCTGAAACGCGCTGGTCATGCTTCTGGGCGATTACTGAAATGCCACCCTCCAACCCTTCCACCCCCCCCATCCGCACCCAATACGAAGACTTCATGCGCCATGTGGCCACGCAGGGCGTCTTCAAGGCCGACCGCACCGGCACCGGTACCCAAAGCGTGTTTGGCTACCAGATGCGTTTTGATTTGAACGAGGGTTTTCCCCTGGTCACCACCAAGAAAGTCTTTGTTAAAGCCATCGTGCAGGAGCTGTTGTGGTTCTTGACGGGTTCGTCCAACAACAACTGGCTCAAAGAACGCGGCGTCACAATTTGGGATGAATGGGCCAAGCCCGATGGCGACTTGGGCCCCGTCTACGGCGTGCAGTGGCGCAGTTGGCCCACGCCCACGCCTGACAACCCCGGCGCACACATCGACCAGATCAGCGAACTCGTCAAAACCCTGAAGACCAACCCCGACTCGCGCCGCATGATCGTGAGCGCCTGGAACGTCGGCGAGCTGGCCAAAATGGCGCTGATGCCCTGCCACGCCTTCTTCCAGTTTTACGTGGCGCCCGCGACTGAACCGGGTGGTAAAGGCCGCTTAAGCTGCCAGCTCTACCAGCGCAGCGCCGACATCTTTCTCGGTGTGCCCTTCAACATCGCCAGTTACGCGCTCTTGACCCACATGCTGGCGCAGCAGTGTGACCTGGATGTGGGCGACTTCATCTGGACCGGAGGCGACTGCCACATCTACAGCAACCATCACGAGCTAGTCGAGCTACAACTCAGCCGCGAACCCTTCGCTTACCCGCGCCTGAATATCCTACGCCGCCCCGCCTCGATTTTTGACTACCAGTACGAAGACTTCCAGTTTTTGGATTACCAATGCCATGCAGCGATCAAAGCGCCGGTGGCGGTTTGATCGCCGCACTGGTCAACCGTTTGATCCCCGTTTGAACTCGAATATCCATGCAGTTGAATTTGATTTGGGCCCAGGCCCGCAATGGCGTCATTGGCCACAAAGGCGCCCTGCCCTGGCATTTGCCGGAAGACATGGCGCATTTCAAAACCAAAACGGCGGGTTGCTGCGTCATCATGGGCCGCAAAACATGGGATTCTCTGCCCCCTAAATTCAGGCCCTTGCCAGGCCGGGTGAATGTGGTGGTGACGCGCCAGCCCGATTGGCAGGTAGACGGCGCGCTGCGTGCAGCGTCGCTGGAGGATGCGATTGCGCTTTGCCCGCCAGAAAAAAGCGTCTGGATCATCGGCGGCGCGGACATCTACGCACAAGCCCTGCCGCTGGCGCACAGCGCGCAAGTGACTGAAATCGACATGGACGTACAGGGCGATGCCTTTGCGCCGATCCTGGGGCCAAAGTGGACAAAAACCGCCGGCCCACCCCAGGTATCAAGCAATGGCATGACGTTTTCATTTAACACCTACCGCAAATCGCAGCCCAGTTAAGGACGGATACCCATGCGATTCGCTACCTGGAACGTCAACTCCCTGACCGTGCGCCTGCCGCAGGTTATCGACTGGCTCAGGGCGCATGAGGCTGCGGGTACGCCTGTCGACGTGCTCGCGCTGCAAGAACTCAAGATGACGGACGACAAGTTTCCGCACGCCGCCTTCAGCGAGATCGGTTACCACGCGGCCTGGTTCGGGCAAAAAACCTACAACGGTGTCGCACTGGTCACGCGAGCACAGGCGGCGGATATTGTCAAAAACATCCCGGGTTTTGACGACGACATGGCGCGTGTGATCACGGCGACCGTGCCTTCGAGCCATGGCCCCATTCGGGTGATTGGCGGCTACTTTCCCAATGGGCAAGAGCCGGGCAGCGACAAGTTCGACTACAAGATGGAATGGCTGTCCGCTCTGCGCGCCTGGGTCAAAACCGAGCTGGCTGCCTACGGGCGATTGGTCATCATGGGTGACTACAACATCACCTTTGACGACGCCGATGTGTGGGACCCATTGGGCCTGGCAGACACCATCCACTGCACGGAAGAAGAGCGTTACCACCTGCGCGCACTCGTGGCGCTGGGCCTCACCGATTCACTGCGCCTCTTTCCGCAGCCGCCCAAAAGTTACTCGTGGTGGGACTACCGCAACTTCGGATTCAAACGCAACCAAGGCCTGCGCATCGACCACATCCTGATCAGCCCCGCGCTCAAACCGCTGGCCACAAGCTGTGTGATCGATAAAACCCCGCGCAGCAACGAGCGCCCCAGCGACCACACGCCGGTGGTGCTGACGCTGGGTTGAGAAGCTTCTGGCTGCTGCAAGCTGGGCGTCGCGTAAATAAAATAGATTTTGGATATTGTTAACACCCATGTTAACAAACTTCCCAATTCCGACTTCGCGCCAAGAATTTACGAATTTTCGACCCCTAGGTCTCGCAAAATATGTCTAGTATGCTATTATTTTAATAGCATTCAAAAACAAACTCATGATGCCGAGCGAGCGCGTCGCATGGCAGCAAGCCCACCCGAGGTACCCTCAGCGCTGCGACGGATGCCAAAAGGTGACCGTACGTTCAGCCCAGGAAATCAGGGCGTAGATGAGCGTGCCTGCCAAGGCCGCGACAACAATCGTCGCCCAAACCAGGCCCATGTTCATGCGGGCAGCCTCGGACGAGATGCGAAAACCCATGCCGACCGTCGGCGAGCCAAAAAACTCAGCCACGATGGCGCCGATCAGGGCCAATGTGGAGGCCACTTTTAATCCGTTAAATAGGAAGGGCAAGGCCGTGGGCAAACGCAAGGAAAACAGCGTGCGCGTGTGCCCCGCAGCGTAGGAGCGCATCAAGTCCAGCTCCATGCGCCCCGTCGCGGCCAGCCCGGCGAAGGTGCTGACCAGCATGGGAAAGAAGGTCATCAAAGCCACCACTGCCGCCTTGGAATGCCACTCAAAACCAAACCACATCACCATGATGGGGGCAATACCGACCAGCGGCACCGAACTGGCCAAGGCGCACACCGGCAGCAACCCGCGCTGCAAAAATGGGCTTTTGTCGATCAGAATCCCAAGCAGGCAACCACCGGCGCAACCCAGCACATACCCCACCAGCGCGGAATGCAACACGGTGATCTGGAAGTCATCCAGCAACACGTCCCATTGCTCCCACATCGTCTGGGCAATCCAGGCTGGGGCAGGCAGCAAAACACGCGGCACTTCAAAAGCCTGAACGCCGATTTGCCAAAACAGAATCACCCAGGCGCCCAGCACCAAGGGAATGGCATGTTGCGGCCATGCCAAGGCGCTTTCAACTGCGGCTAGTTTGGAGAGGCTCGCGCAGGCCAGCAGCATCATTGCCGCCAGAACCAGCCAAAACCCGGAACTGCCTGGCACTACAGTGACCTCCTGCGCCAGCAGCAGCAAGGGCGCGGCCGCCCCAATCAAGCTCAAAACCGCGAAGGCGGCAGCAAAGGCCAGCGATGACCGTGCGGCTGCACCCCGCCACACCAGACCCGTCAGCCCCATCAGCGCCGCTGCCGCGATGCCGCCAAGGCCCGCGAGCGCCCAGCCGGACTGCCCCCAATAAAGTGGCTTACCGTCGACCTCTGCGGCGTGCATCCACAGGCTGGCCAGCAGCAGCAGCAAGGCCGCGGCGCAAATAGTTTTTAAGACAGGGTTCGTTTTCAAGGGCGACATGGTTGGCTGACTTGGCATTACTTCTTGGCCTTACTTCTTGGCAATGCGCCAGGGCTTCAGCACCCTGTTCTCAACAGCCGACAGCAAGCCGTTGAGCGTGAGGCCGAGGGCCGCAGCCATCAACAAGGCTGACCAAATTTGCGCCGTGTTGCCGTAGTAGGAGCCTGCCAGCAGGCGTGCGCCCAAACCCGCCTGCGCGCCTGTGGGCAACTCTGCCACGATGGCGCCGACCAAGGCCGCAGACACCCCCACCCGCAGGCTGGGCATCAAAAACGGCAGCGAAGAGGGCAGGCGAAGCCGCCAAAACGACTGATTTGCCGTCGCCGCGTAGGTATGCAACAACTCGCGCTCAAAAACGCCGGCCGAGCGCAGGCCCTGCACCATCGCCACTGTCACAGGGAAAAAACAGAGATACATTGAAATAAACGCTTTGGGTGCCAAACCGGCCAAACCCAGGTTGCCAAATAGGACAATCACAATCGGCGCGATGGCCAGAATCGGCACGGCTTGTGAAGCGATGATCCAGGGCAATACGCCGCGCTCCAGTGTGCGCAAATGCACGATCATTACGCCCAGCAGAATCCCGAGCAAAGCTCCGAGTACAAAACCGGTCAGGGTGGTCACGCTGGTGCTCCAGGTGTGGAACAGCAGGTTTTGAGGCGTGTTGATCGGCTCGTTAAAAATTGTCTGCCGCAAATCGGCAGCGACTTGATGCGGCGCAGGTAGCAAAGGCCGCTTCATGGACCACGTCGCTTCGACCAACTGCGTGGCCGAGTAGTCGATTTTGTCGCGGGCAAATCGTTCGGTAACCTGTGGCGCATTCAAGCCGACCGCGGCCCCATACCAAACGGCGATCACGGCGAGCAACATCACCAAAACGGGCCAAACAGCCCCCCAAACACCTGCCCAGAAACGTTCCACGCCCTTATCAGTCATCGTAACTCTCGCCGCGGCGCAGCGCCACCCGGATACGGTGCGCGATATCGACAAACTCAGGCGACTCGCGGATATCAAGCGTTCGATCCGGTGGCAAATGTGACTCGATCACCTCGATCACGCGCCCTGGCCGCGCCGACATGACCACGATTTTGGACGACAGGAAAGCGGCCTCGGGGATGGAGTGCGTCACAAATATCACGGTGCGCCGCTCTTTGGCCCACAGTTGCAGCAGTTGCTCGTTGAGCCGATCGCGGGTGATTTCGTCCAGCGCGCCAAAGGGCTCGTCCATCATCAGGATTTTTGGCTCAAACCCAAGCGCACGCGCTATGGACACGCGCTGCTGCATGCCGCCGGACAATTGCCAAGGGAACTTGCCCTCAAACCCGGCCAGCCCCACGTTCTCCAATTGGCGCATCGCAACGGCTTTGCGCTCGGCAGCGCCCATGCCGTTGATCTCCAGCGGCAAAGTGACGTTTCTGAGTACGGTACGCCACGGGTACAAGGCTGGCGCCTGGAACACATAGCCGTAGGCACCGTTTTGCCGAGCCTCGGCAGCGCTGACGCCATTGACCAGAACCGTGCCCGAACTTACGCGCTCAAGATCGGCAATGACGCGCATCAATGTGGTTTTGCCACAGCCCGAGGGGCCGATGAACGAAACAAACTCCCCTTCGGCGATATCCAGGCTGACGTCTTTCAAGGCGCGGACCGGCCCGTCGTTGGTGTTGAACACCACCGAAGCGCCAACGACTTGAACCGCCAGGCCGGTACGTACCTCCGTCGACTCTGCGGCTGTGGCTTTGGCAATACCTGTGGCTACGGCTGGGGGTTTCGAAGGCTTGGAAGGGTTCATTGATCTGTCGCGCATGCAGCACAGTTTATGGTTCCAGTGAGTTAGGCATTGTCAATTCCTGACAATATAGCCGGGCACAGAAAGATGAGGGTTGTCAGGGGTTTGACTTCGCTCCAGTATCGTTTAATATAAATTTGCATTGATTCTGTCAATCTCCTTTTTTCACCATGTTTTGCACCACTTTGGTGACGATTGGGTGGCACTTAAATTGCAAGGCTTATGTGTCAGTTTTTTTGTTTGCCCATTGACCCGTTGTAGTTTTTTCAATCAACCCAAAAAAAGGAAGTTTATGAAAACCGCGTTTACTGCTGGAACACGAGCCCTGATTGCCGCCCTGCTGGGCGCAGCCTGCGCAGGGGCCTCGTTTGGCGTGATGGCTCAAGAAAAAGTAACCGTCCAGCTCAAGTGGGTGCCGCAAGCCCAGTTTGCCGGTTACTACGTTGCCGCGGCCAAGGGTTTCTACAAAGACGCGGGCCTGGATGTGACCATCAAACCGGGTGGCCCCGATATCGCCCCAACGCAGGTGCTGGCGGCCAATGGCGCTGACATCACGGTCGACTGGATGCCCAGCGCCCTGGCCGCCCGCGAGGCTGGCGTGGCGATGGTGAACGTCGCTCAGGTTTTCAATCGCTCCGGCATGATGCTGACCTGCAAAAAGTCCTCGGGCGTGAGCAAAGATACCGACTTTAAGGGCAAAACCTTGGGCGTCTGGTTTGGCGGCAATGAGTACCCGTTCTTTTCCTACATGTCCAAGCTGGGTCTGAAAACCACCGGCTCGGCGGCCGACGTGAAGGTTTTGAAACAAGGTTTCAACGTGGATCCGCTTCTACAAAACCAGGCGGCTTGTATTTCCACCATGATTTACAACGAATATTGGCAGGTGATTGACGCCGGCGTAAAAGCCGACGAGCTGTTGACTTTCTACTATGAAGATCAGGGTGTCTCGACACTCGAAGATGGCCTGTATGCGCTGGAGTCCAAACTCAAAGATCCTAAATTCGTAGCACGCATGGGCAAGTTTGTCAAAGCTTCGATGAAGGGCTGGGAATACGCCATCAAGAACCATGAAGAGGCTGCCAAGATCGTCCTGGCCGCTGACAAGTCGGGCGGCAGCACCTTGCCGATCCAGAAGCGCCAAATGGAAAACATCGCCAAGCTGATCACTTCGCCAGCCGGAAAAGTGGGCTACCTCGACCCCAAAGCCTACGAGCGCACGGTGAAGGTGCTGATGGCGGGCGGCACGGCCCCTGTGATCAAGAAAGACCCCGGCAAAGCCGCTTGGACACATGCGGTGTGGGATGCCGCTTCGAAGTAACCAGAGCAGCGTTGCTGGCAACCTCGCCTTGGAGAGATCGGTTCCACTCCAGGGTCTTGTCTGAATGGTGGCGAGGGTTTGATGGGCTGCTGACCAGCGGCGCCTTCAAACCCTCTTCAATTTTGGTCCTGCTTTTCACCATCGGCGCGAGTTTGTGCAAAATGCAGGCATTGACGTGGTGATTTAGAAACGCAACCCGAGAGCCAGCGAATGCAAAGCACATCGGTTCAACCAACGACTTCATCAGGTGCTGACTTACCTGGCGGCGATGTACGCGCCGCTCGGCTAAGCGCCGATCAGTATGCAAAGAATTTTTGCGACTCGCACGCCTCGCTGAACCTCGCCCAGGCCAGGCTCGAAGCAGACCGTTGTTACTACTGTTTTGATGCGCCCTGCATCACCGCGTGCCCAACGGGGATTGACGTTCCCACGTTCATCCGCCGAATTGCCGATGACAACATTCGGGGCGCCGCGCATAGCATTTTGTCGGCCAACCCCTTGGGCGGCATGTGCGCCCGTGTCTGCCCGACCGAAGTGTTGTGTGAGCAAGCCTGTGTGCGCAACACGCTGGAAGACAAACCGGTCGAAATCGGGCTCTTGCAACGTTACGCCACCGACGCCTATTTCGCCCAACCCGGCAAGCCGCTGTTCACACGCGCGCCTTTGACGGGGCGCACCGTCGCCGTGGTGGGCGCGGGGCCTGCGGGCCTGGCCTGCGCCCACGGCCTGGCACGCCAGGGCCATCAAGTGGTGGTGTTTGACGCGAACCCTAAACCTGGCGGGCTGAATGAATACGGCTTGGCCACCTACAAGACGGTTGATGGTTTTGCGCAAAAGGAGATTGCCTGGTTGTTGTCCATCGGTGGCATCGAGGTCCGCAACGGCAAACGTTTGGGTCGGGATATTTTTCTGGCTGATCTGGTCAGCGAATACCCCGCTGTGTTCCTCGGTTTGGGTCTGGATGGCGTCAACGCCATGGGCATCAACGCGCCCGCGTCAAGTGAAGTCCGGGACGCGGTGGATTTCATTTCAGAACTTCGGCAGGCCCCCTCTTTCGCCCAGGTTCCGGTAGGCCGCAGAGTCGTCGTCATTGGTGGCGGCATGACGGCGGTGGATGCGGCTGTGCAGTCCAAAAAGCTCGGGGCTGAAGACGTGACGATGGTCTATCGTCGCGGACAGGACGATATGTCAGCCTCAGGCTACGAACAAGACTGGGCGCAGAAAAATGGGGTGAAATTAAAGCATTGGGCGGCACCCAAGGAAATTTTGGAAAAAAAGGGCCATGTGTCGGGTGTCACCTTTGCCTACACGCGCCTGGATGGCGGCAAACTGGTCGAAACGGGCGAGTACTTCACCCTGGAGGCGGATGTGGTGCTGAAGGCTATCGGTCAGAACTTTCAATCAACCGATATGGGCCCACAGGCGGCGGCCATTGAACTCAAACAGGGCCGAATATTCACCGACGCGCAGGGGCGCACGTCCAACCCCAAAGTTTGGGCCGGTGGGGATTGCCGGTTTGGCGGGCGGGACTTGACGGTGGAGGCCGTGGAGCACGGCAAACAAGCAGCCTTGTCGATCCACGCAGCACTTGGCACGTCATTGCCATCTGGAGTTTGAACATGGCCGACCTCAGCACAAATTTCATCGGCATCCGAAGCCCCAACCCGTTTTGGCTGGCGTCGGCACCGCCGACGGATAAAGAATACAACGTCAACCGCGCATTTGAAGCGGGCTGGGGCGGCGTGGTTTGGAAAACGATTGGGGAAGACCCTCACATCGTCAACGTTTACGGACCGCGTTATGGCGCGCTGCTCAGCGGTGACCGGCGTGTGCTGGGCTTCAACAATATCGAGTTGATCTCCGACCGGCCCCTGCAAAGCAACCTGGACGAAATGAAACGCGTGAAACGCGCCTGGCCTGACCGCGCTGTAGTGGCCAGCATCATGGTGCCCTGCACCGAAGACGATTGGAAGAACATTCTGGTCAAGGTGGAAGACACCGGCTGCGACGGCATTGAATTGAATTTCGGCTGCCCGCACGGCATGAGCGAACGCGGCATGGGCTCTGCCGTAGGCCAGGTGCCTGAATACATCGAAATGGTAGCGCGCTGGTGCAAAACCTACACGCGACTGCCGGTGATTGTGAAACTCACGCCCAACATCACGGACATTCGCCAGCCCGCCCGTGCCGCCAAGGCAGGCGGTGCCGATGCGGTGTCGCTCATCAACACCATCAACTCCATCATGGGCGTCAACCTGGACACCATGGTGATGTCGCCCAGCGTGGGAGCGATGGGCTCGCACGGCGGTTATTGCGGCCCCGCTGTGAAACCCATCGCGCAAAACATGGTGGCCGAGATTGCGCGTGACGCGCAGACTGCGGGCCTGCCCATTTCAGGCATTGGCGGCATCAACACCTGGCGCGACGCGGCGGAATACATTGCACTGGGTTGCGGTAACGTGCAGGTTTGTACGGCAGCCATGGTGTTTGGCTTCAAGATTGTCGACGACATGGTGAGTGGCCTGTCGAACTTCATGGATGAGAAGGGTTACACGTCGATTGAGCAATTCCGGGGCAAAGCTGTTGCTACGGTGACAAGCTGGACACAGCTCAACTTGAACCACGTGGAAAAAGCCGTCATCAACCAAGACGCCTGCATTCAATGCGGGCGCTGCCACGTCGTGTGTGAAGACACCTCCCACCAGGCGATCACGGCGACGCTCAATGGCAAACGCCATTTCGAAATCAAGGAAGATGAATGCGTGGGTTGCAACCTGTGCGTCTCAATTTGCCCGGTGCCTGAATGCATCACCATGCGCACTTTGAAACCGGGCGAGATCGACCAACGCACTGGCAAACCGGTATCAGGCAGTTATGCCAATTGGAGCACCCATCCCAACAACCCCATGCGTATTCAAAGCACAGAAACGGTGCCAGCGTAGGCGCACCCTTTGTCATTCAGGAGCAAAAACATGAGCACAGTCCTAATTCGTGGCGGCACGGTGGTCAATGCAGACCGTCAGTTCAAAGCCGATGTTTTGTGTGTTGACGGCAAGATCGTCGAAATTGCGGAAGGCATCCAGGCTCCTGCCGGCGCACAGACCGTTGACGCGGGTGGTCAGCTCGTCATGCCGGGCGGCATTGATCCGCACACCCACATGCAGCTGCCCTTCATGGGTACCACCACCATGGATGATTTCTACCACGGCACGGCAGCCGGCATGGCCGGCGGCACCACCACGATCATCGACTTCGTGATTCCCGACCCGCAGCAGTCGATCATGGATGCCTACAAAATGTGGCGCGGCTGGGCGGAAAAAGCCGCTTCAGACTACTCCTTTCACGTCGCCATCACCTGGTGGAGCGACCAGGTGCACAAAGACATGGGCACGCTGGTGCATGAAGAAGGCATCAACAGTTTCAAACACTTCATGGCCTATAAAAACGCCATCATGTGTGACGACGAAACCCTGGTCAACAGCTTCAAACGCGCCATGGAGTTGGGCGCCATGCCCACCGTACATGCCGAAAATGGCGAGCTGGTGTTCCTGCTGCAAAAAGAGGTGCTGGCCAAAGGCATCACCGGCCCGGAAGGCCACCCGCTGTCACGCCCGCCCATGGTGGAAGGTGAAGCCGCCAATCGCGCCATCGCCATTGCCGATGTGTTGAACGTGCCCATCTACATCGTGCATGTGTCGTGTATTGAATCCGCTGAGGCCATCATGCGTGCCCGCGCGCGCGGCCAGCGGGTGTATGGCGAGGTGCTGGCAGGCCACTTGGTGCTGGACGACAGCGTTTACCGCAACCCAAATTTCGAATTTGCCGCCGGGCACGTGATGAGCCCAC
>JANOXL010000156.1:0-8468 GCA_031418395.1 Rhodoferax sp.
AATCGCAAGGCCACCCAGTGGCGTTGGGGCCACCGCGCTATCACGCCAGCAGGCTGCGCAATCGGCGTTGATAAAGCGCTCCAGGATGACGCGGGGAGCCGCCTGGCCGTCGCTGGAGCAGGAGGATTGGGCTGCGGCGGGGCTTGTGGTGAATGCGACCATCAATGCGACCGTCAATGTGACCATCAAAGCGACCATCCAATCGATCATCGGCGCGACCCCCCGCCTCGGAATCAGCGCGTTTGGTTTGTCCAACGTACCTCGCCGTGTCCAAAGTCGGCCAATGTGAATAACTGTGTTCAAACCGCTTCCTACAATCAGTACATGTTTCCAGAAGACCAGACGACCTCCGCCCCGGCAGCGCCGCCCGTATCCGTGTTAGGTTCAGTCGGCCAGACGTCCCCCCTCTTACACAAGCTCAATCCCGAGCAACGCGCGGCGGTGGTGTTGCCCAACGAACACGCGCTGATTCTGGCAGGTGCGGGCTCGGGCAAAACGCGCGTGCTGACAACACGCATCGCCTGGCTGCTGCAAAACGGCTTGGTCTCGCCCGGCGGGATTTTGGCGGTGACGTTCACCAACAAGGCGGCCAAGGAGATGATGACACGTCTGACGGCGATGTTGCCGGTCAACACCCGGGGCATGTGGATTGGCACGTTCCACGGTCTGTGCAACCGCTTTTTGCGGGCGCACTGGAAGATGGCGAACTTGCCGCAGGCGTTTCAGATTCTGGATACGCAAGACCAGCTGAGCGCCATCAAGCGGCTGTACAAACAGTTCGCCATCAACGACGAACGTTTCCCGCCCAAACAGACGCAGTGGTTTATCGGCGGCTGCAAGGAGGATGGTTTGCGGCCCTCTGCGGTGGAGGCGAATGACGCGGACACGCGCAAAAAAATTGAGATCTACCAGCTCTATGAAGACCAGTGCCAAAAGGAGGGCGTGGTTGATTTTGGCGAACTGATGTTGCGGTCTTATGAGCTGCTGCGCGACAACGCGCCGATACGCGAACATTACCAGCGGCGCTTTCGTTACATCTTGATCGACGAGTTTCAGGACACCAACAAACTGCAATATGCGTGGATCAAGATGTTGGCCGGACAGGGCGAGGGCCTTTTGGGAGCGGGCGTCAATGCGACCGCGTCCCCCGGCGGTTGCGTGATGGCGGTGGGTGATGACGACCAAAGCATCTACGCCTTCAGAGGTGCGCGCGTGGGCAACATGGCGGATTTTGTGGAAGAGTTTGCTGTGAAGCACCAGATCAAGCTGGAGCAAAACTACCGTAGCGGCAGCAACATTCTGGACTCGGCCAACGCGCTGATCAGCCACAACGAACGGCGCCTGGGCAAAAATCTGCGCACCGATCAAGGCGCGGGCGAGCCGGTGCGGGTGCTCGAGTCACCCAGCGATTTTGCCGAAGCGCAGTGGATGGTCGAGGAGATCAAGCAGCTGGTTCGGGACGATGTGCCCCGTTCAGAAATAGCCGTGCTGTACCGCAGCAATGCGCAAAGCCGCGTCATCGAGACGGCGCTTTTTAGCGCGGCCATGCCGTACAAGGTTTACGGCGGTCTGCGGTATTTTGAACGCGCCGAGATCAAACACGCCCTGGCTTACTTGCGGCTGTTGGAGAACCCGAACGACGACACGAGTTTCATGCGCATCGTGAACTTCCCGCCGCGCGGCATTGGTGCGCGCTCGGTCGAGACTTTGCAGGACGCGGCAAACGCCATCGGTTGTTCATTACATGCGGCAGTGGGCCACATGAAGGGCGCGCCTGCGGTGAAGCTCGGCGGTTTTGTCGCCAAGATGGACGTGTTGCGTGAACAGACGCGCAACTGCTCGCTGCGCGACATCGTGCAACTGGTGCTCGACCATAGTGGCCTGATCGAGCATTTCCAGGCCGACCGCGAAGGCGCTGACCGCGTGGAGAACCTCGAAGAGTTGGTCAACGCGGCAGAAAGCTTCGTGACGCTAGAGGGTTTTGGCCGCGATGCGGTGGCGCTGCCCGTGGATGAGCTGGCCGAAGCGAATGGGCGGCTGGACACTTCGACAGGCTCAGTGCGAACGGAAAGCGACGGTCCAGAGGCCAATTTGAATCAAGGGGCCGAGGAAACCGGCGAGACCCTCTCGCCCCTGGCCGCTTTTCTGACGCACGCGGCGCTGGAATCGGGCGACAACCAGGCGCAGGCCGGCCAAGACGCTGTGCAACTGATGACGGTACATGCCAGCAAAGGGCTGGAGTTTGACTGCGTCTTTATTGGCGGGCTGGAGGAGGGGCTTTTCCCACACGAGAACTCGATGAGTAGCCACGATGGCCTGGAGGAGGAGCGTCGCTTGATGTATGTCGCCATCACGCGGGCGCGCAAACGCCTGTACCTCTCGCACTCGCAGACGCGAATGCTGCATGGTCAAACGCGCTACAACGTGAAGAGCCGTTTCTTCGACGAGTTGCCAGATGGTGCCCTGAAATGGCTCACTGCAAAAGCGCCGAAATATAGAGAACAAAACTCATTTTTCGATCAAAATAACTACAAAAATTTATCAAATAATATAGCTGGTTATGCTAATTTCACGAGACCTGGTGGTCAGAGCGGAGTGGAATATGAAAGTGAAAAAAGTAACGTAGATCCTCCGCAACGCGAATCGCAAGAGCAAGCGATACGGGTTCGTATGAAAGTCTTTCACAACAAGTTTGGTGAAGGTACGGTGCAAGCCATAGAAGGCACGGGCAGCGACGCGCGGGCGCAGATCAGTTTTACGCGCCACGGCGTGAAATGGCTGGCGTTGGGCATTGCCAAGTTGACACCAGTTCCCTGACAACGGGTATTGCCATGAGCGCGGGGTCTTGGGACTGCGTTGCTAAAAGTTTCAAAAAGCGACGAAAGGTGGATTTTCAGCGACTGAAAAAAGGCCTACCATGTGCCTATACCGTTCCAATGTTCAGGCTGTTGCCTGCACATCGGCTAGTGTTTGGAGGCAGGAAGTTGGCCGTAGAGTATCAAAAACGTAGCAGTGAACCAGCACCTGAAGCGAAGGCTGCCTTGGCTCGTCGCGCGACGGACACGCACTTGCGTGGTTTACAGGTTCAGGATGAGGACAGCGATGTGGCTTGGCAGGAATGGCAAGACGCGCTGACGCGACAGGAAGCCGACAACGCGCCAACCCAGCCTTCGCCGCTGGAGTGAACCCTCAGTCAAGAGGTAACTCGACAACCCATCATTCATTGTGAAATAGTTGACATCTGGGTTTGAACTTGCGCTGTCGTCTCATTTAAACGAAACTTGCCAGCCGTGCTGCGACTCCACCGTTTTTACAACCTCCACAGGAGTTTCAAATGATCCACACGATGACCCCGAAATCTTTATCGAAGTTTGCACGTGAATGGGCGATCGTTGCTTGTGTGACCTTTACCGCATTCGCCGTACCCGTGGCCCACGCTGCCGATACGCCCACAGGCCCCTCGACGAACGAACGCCTGGCAAGCGCCCGCAAGGCCATTGACAGCAAAGACTGGAGCAAGGCCATGTTTGAGCTCAACCAGGCCTACCGTGAAGAGCCGCGCAATGCCGATATTCACAATTTGCTCGGCTTCACCTACCGCAAACGCGCAACCCCCGACTTGGCCAAAGCCTTTGATCACTACAAGACCGCGCTGAACCTCAACCCCCAACACAAAGGTGCGCATGAATACATTGGCGAAGCCTACCTGATGGACAAAAAGCCCGCCGAGGCCGAAAAACATCTGGTACAACTCGAAGCCCTGTGCGGCAACAAGACGTGTGAGGAATACGCCGATTTGGCAAAAGCCATCGCCGATTACAAGGCCAAAAACTAAACGCCAAAGGACCCATAAAAAACGGGGCCTCAGCCCCGTTTTTTATGGGTCAAGGCATTACTTCCCGATCATCTCTGCCGGGTGCATCTGCCCAGGTTTGTTTTCCATGTAGCCGCGGCCATCTTTCACGCCTTTAGAACCGGACACCTGCCAGGTGGTGCGCTGATTGATCAAGCGGGCCAGCACTTCAAGCTCTTCGTCGGTGTGGTTGATGGCGCCCGCAGGATTGAGCATACGTCCGTTGCGAGGCTCCACTTCACCCCAAAAAGCCTGGTGATAGCTGGATTGGCTCCGCGTCTTGTCTTGCCCCGCCGTCATGTCCACCGTGCCATAACAGTTGCAAAAATAGTTACGACCATTTTGATTGGCGAAAATTTCCGAATACACGCCGGTACCGCGAATGCCTGCAGTGATGGTTGGCATATTGATTTGCCGATTACTGCCACGACCCCAGACGCTGGCCACCCCGCCGGCAATCAAGCGCAATACGCTGACCGCTGTCAAGGTCGCGCCCCGTTCCACCACCATCAACGAGTTTTGCCGCATCTGAAACGACGCATTGCCCACGACGAAAATCAGGTTGGAGCCCGGCCCGGTCTCAATGCGATCGCCGGTTTGTACGGTTTGTTGTGCCGTCATTCGCTGGCCGTTGAGCTGTGCATCGCCCCGCAGTTCAACGATGTTGCTGCGCGCCTGAGCCTGGGCCGAGGCAAAACCGCCGGTCGCTGTCCAGGCGGCGGCAGCCGAGATAAAACTGCGTCTTTGAAACCACAAGACCTCTGACTCGCTGCGGCCCTGCAAAACATGTTGACTCATAAGGATTCTCCTGAGCTCGCCTCAAAGCAATCTTTGACGCTGAAATAAACGGAAGTGAAAAACATCGCTGCCATCAACATGGCAGCTGGAAACATGGCGGCGGTGGCGGCACCTGCGCCACCGATAAGGGCAGCCAGCGTGGTCACACCCATGCTGACCACGATGAAGAGGCCGACCCAGGCAACACCGTAAACCAAAAAAGCCCTGAAATTCCGAATGCAAGCCATCAGGCTGAAAAATAGGCTTTTCACTGGTGCCATACCCTGCCAATACACCAGGGCCGGCGCGTGCCAAAACAACATCGCCAGCGGCAAATAAAGGGCCATGCTGACCCACATGGCGGCTTGAAACTCAGCATCCATCACCAGTTCGCGCGAGAGGGAGCCGCCAATCAAATACAGCTTGGCAAATTTGCCCCCGTCAAACAGCGCCGAGAAACCCATCACCAGTAAAAAACCGATGGCATAAATCGCCCCCAACATCAGCATGGCCTGCCTTTTGGGCTTGTCTGTCCTGAAGGCGGCCAGCATGACTGAGGGCATCGGGAATTTACCGCCTGCCGCCTGCTGGGTTGCCAACATCAGGCCCAAAGTGGCGGCGGGCAACAAGGCCAGCGCCAGGGCGTTACCTAACACGGGCACGATGCTCAGCACTGACATACTGGCCATAAACATGAAAAAGAGGCCAGCCAGTGCCAAAGGTTGTTTGAAAAATGTTGTGCATCCGAGTTTGACCCATTGAATACCAGTACGCGCGGGAACGATGTTCAGTTTCATAAATGGCTTATATGTCAGCTTGGAGCCGGGCGCGGGACAATGGTTTCAAGACAAACCGCGCAATAGTTCACGAACAACGCGTTCAAAGTGGGTCGGGTCATGGGCTTTGAGCATCGAGGCCTCGCGCGGCAGGTGGAAATCCCAAAGCCGGGAAATCCAGAAACGCAAAGCACCGGCCCGTTGCATGGCCGGCAAAACATGCCATTCTGCGCCACTTAAGGGTCGAACTGCGTTGTAGGCGTTCAAAAATGCCTGGCGTTTGTGGGGCAGGCTCGCGCCCGTCGGGTGGTCGATGCACCAGTCGTTCAACGCCACCGCCAGGTCAAACGCCCAGGTGTCGACGCCGGCAAAGTAAAAATCGAAAAACCCGGTGAGCATGGGCGCAAAGGCATCCTTTGAGCCAGCGTCGTTCAGGTTCGTCTGGTCCGGATCAGTCTCAAACATGACGTTGTCGCGAAACAAGTCAGCATGTACCGGGCCGCGTGGCAGGGCCGCGTAGTGGGGCGACGCGGCGACGTGGTTTTGATAGGCCAGCTCGCTTTTTATCAGCCGGGATTGAGCGGCGTCCAAAAAAGGCAAGATGACAGGAACTGTTTCGTTCCACCACGGCAGGCCGCGCAAATTGGGTTGTTCAAGTTCAAAATCGCGGCCGGCCAGGTGCATACGGGCGAGCATGGCGCCCACCTGTGCGCAATGCTGCACCGACGGCGCCAATTCACTTTTGCCGCGCAGGCGGTTGACCACCGTCGCCGGTTTGCCGTTGACCATGTAGAGCAAATCACCGCGAGGGTTTGCAGCGGGGTCGGGCACCGGCACACCGTGGCGGGCCAGGTGTTTCATCAGCTTCAGGTAAAAGGGCAACTGCGCGGCCGTGAGGCGTTCGAACAGCGTGAGCACATAAGCGCCCTGATCCGTGGTGACGAAATAATTGGTATTTTCGATACCGCCCGCACAACCCTCGATACGCTGGAGTTGGCCAAGGCGCAGGTCCGCGAGAAGTTCGCTGGCCTCGTCGTGAGAGACCTCGGTGTACACCGCCATGAATCAGCTACTTGAAAACGCTGGTGGGCAAGGCTTAGAAATTCAGAATTTTCCAGGTGCGTTCGCCGGTTCTGGGCTGAACGTCATAGGCGGGGAAACCACCTTTGGGCACCACAGATATGCTGCGGGTTTCACCGCCAAAACGGACTTCGTCAATGCGCACTTCAGAATTTTCAACACGGATGCGTTCGATCAGCTGGTTGCTGCTGGATGGATTTGAGTTGGCGGGCTGCTCAGGCGCCGCCGGGCGTGCGGCATTGCTGGCCGGCGCCGCTGTTTGCGCCGTTTGAGCGCTTGCGACGCCGAAACAGCAAACAAGGGTGGCCAGAGCGACTTGGGCTGGGAGATGGAGCATGTACCAATTGTAGGGCCTGCCTTTGCAAAAACTGCCCAAAATGCGGCGCAAAATGCGGGCATGAGCGACCTGCAATCTCCCCCCATGACGACATCTTCCCCCACTTCAGCGCCGTCTGGAAACGGTAAACCGGCTGTTTTGCTGCTGGTTGATGGCTCCAGTTACCTCTACCGCGCGTTTTTTGCAGGGGGTGATTCGATGCACATCACCTTGGCCGATGGCACCGAGCAAAAGACAGGGGCGATAAAGATCATGATCGGCATGTTGGCCAAGCTGCGCAAGGAAGTGCACCCCGAATTTGCCGCCTGCGTTTTTGACGCCAAAGGCCCGACGTTTCGTGACGATATTTACGACAAATACAAGGCGCAACGATCACCCATGCCGGACGACTTGCGCTCGCAAATCGAGCCCATCCACGAGGTGGTGCGGCTCTTGGGTTGGAAGGTGCTGGTGGTGCCCGGCGTGGAGGCCGACGACGTGATCGGCACCCTGGCCGTGGCCGCCGACGCGCAAGGTATTGACGTGGTGATCTCCAGCGGCGACAAAGACCTCGCGCAACTGGTGACCAAACACATCACCATGATCGACACCATGAACGACAAACGCCGCGACTTGGCTGGCGTGGAGGCCGAGTTCGGCGTGCCCGCGCGCTTGATGGTGGACTACCAGACGCTGGTGGGCGACGTGGTTGACAACGTGCCCGGCGTCGAAAAAGTCGGCCCGAAAACGGCGGCCAAGTGGCTGCAGCAATATGGTTCACTCGAAGCGGTGGTGGCCGACGCGGCCAACATTGGCGGCGTGGTTGGCGAGAACCTGCGCAAGGCGCTGGGCTGGTTGCCGACGGCGCGGCAACTCTTGACGGTGAAAACCGACTGCGAATTGAACGGCCATGTGGCAGGCCTGCCCGCTCTTGATTCGATAGCTGTTGGCACGCCTGATACGGCGGCTCTGGCGGAGTTCTATGAGAAATTTGGCTTCAAAGGCCTGGCGCGTTCACTGGCCAAGGTGGACGATTCGGTTTCTGGCGCCAAGGGCGCCGACGCAAAACACGCGGCTGGTGCCGCAGCCAATCCGCAGCTGCAGTCGCCCGGCCTGTTTGACGAGCCTGGCGCCGCATCTTTGCTCGCGCCAGCCCGCTCCAGCGCAGGCAGCTTGAAATACGACACCCTTCTCACCTGGGAGAGTTTCAATACCTGGCTGGCCAAAGTTGAAGCGGCAGATTTGGTCGCGGTAGACACTGAAACCACTTCGCTCGATGAAATGGTGGCCGAGATAGTAGGCATCAGCTTCAGCGTGAAACCGGGCGAGGCCGCCTACATTCCGCTGACCCACGACTACCCCGGCGCACCCGCGCAATTGCCGCGCGACGAGGTGTTGGCCCGGCTCAAACCCTGGCTGGAAAACGCCAGCAAAAAGAAACTCGGCCAACACGTCAAATACGACCGCCACATCTTTGCCAACCACGGCGTTGAGGTGTGGTTACGCGCACGACACCATGCTGCAAAGTTACGTGCTGGAGGTCCACAAGCCGCATGGGTTGGCGAGTCTGGCTGAGCGGCACCTGGGGCGCAGCGGCATCAGTTTTGAAGACCTGTGCGGCAAAGGCGCGCATCAGATCACCTTCAACCAGGTCGATATCGCCAAA
>JANOXL010000157.1:0-24466 GCA_031418395.1 Rhodoferax sp.
AGAATCGGCAAGGTGTGTCGACGTTCAACAATGCCGGATACCGATTGCAAAACCGATAACACTTTGTCTTGTGTTGCCTTCAGGACGATCATGTCAACCTCTTCTTTAATTTCTTTAATTTAAGTTAGTAGTAGTAGATAAGGGCGGCACTTACTTGTGCATAGCTACATTTTCCCCTTTTTTATCAAGCACTTGGCTACTTTGAAAAGCTGTGGGTAGGCGATGTGTTCGATGTATCACGAAAATGAATAACTTTGAGTTTAGGGTCAGTCATGTGGATAAGTCCTGGCTTTCATATGAGTTATCCCCACCTTTGTTCAATGACGCAAAAAGTGACGTAGTCATGCCGGTCTTAGCCCTTGAGGGTCTGCTCCAGCACGTGTAACTGCTGGTTCAGTTCCGTCATTTGCTGGCGTTCGCCACCAATTTTGCGAACCGCATGTAAAACTGTGGTGTGGTCACGCCCCCCAAACAGTTCACCAATTTCGGGCAAGCTCTTTTGCGTCAACTCTTTAGCCAGGTACATCGCGATCTGGCGCGGCCGCGCGATGCTGGCAGGGCGTTTTTTCGAATACATGTCTGCCACTTTGATTTTGTAGTAGTCGGCGACTGTTTTCTGGATGTTTTCGACTGAAATCTGGCGATTTTGAATGGACAACAGGTCACGCAAGGCCTCACGCGCCAGTTGAATCGATATTTCTTTCTGGTTAAAGCGCGAATACGCCAGTATTTTCCGCAAGGCGCCTTCGAGCTCACGAACGTTGGAGCGTACATTTTTAGCGACAAAAAAGGCGACTTCTTCCGGCATCTCGGTGCCTTCGGCACGCGCTTTGTTGATCAGGATAGCCACCCGCATCTCCAATTCGGGCGGCTCGATAGCGACGGTTAAGCCCGAATCAAAACGAGACACCAGGCGCTCGTGGATGTCTGCCAGACCCTTGGGATAGGTATCGCTGGTCATCACGATGTGGGATTTTTTGGCCAATAAAGCCTCAAAGGCGTTGAAAAACTCCTCTTGGGTGCGGTCTTTGTTCGCAAAAAACTGGACGTCGTCAATTAACAGCAAATCCAGCGAGTGATAACGGTCTTTGAACTCATCGAAAGTCTTGCGCTGGTAGGCCTTAACCACATCCGAGACAAACTGTTCGGCATGGATGTAGAGAACCTTGGCTAAAGGGCGGTCCTGCAACAACTTATTGCCCACCGCATGCATCAAATGGGTTTTGCCTAGACCGACACCGCCGTAAATGAACAAAGGGTTGTACAGCTGGCCGGGTATGGTCGAAACATGCATGGCGGCGGCACGGGCCATGCGGTTGGCTGTGCCTTCGATGAGCGTGTCAAAACTCAAGGCGGAATTGAGGCGGTTTTTGGTGCTTTGCAGACTTTTGTCTTCCAGCGCGTCGACCGATTCTTCGACCGGAAGAAACTCCGCCTCATGGCGCACCGCATAAACCCTGGTGGCCGTTTCCCGAGGAGCAAGTGCTAACTCTAGCTCGACCGCCTGGCCGTAAATTTTTTCCAATAAGCTGGAGATCCGGCTGCTGTACTGGGCACGCACCCAATCGAGCTTGAATCGGTTGGCCAACAGGATCGTGACTTTGGAGAGATCCGGCGCCACGACGGCCGACAACGGTTTGATCCAGGTATTGAATTGTTGTTCAGGCAACTCCTGAGCGAGCTGGTCGACGCAGGTTTGCCACAGGCCTTGGCCCGTGCCCAAGCCCGTCATTTCGGACGAGCGGTCAAACGCCTCACTCATTTTTGCATGGCCTGTTTTTTGTGGATACCTTGATTCTACAGGCTCAGGATGCGAGAACTTATCAATACCTTATTCACATTTTTTTCAGACAAGCACAGCGGTTGCAATTAAAACCAGCCCCGACTTTAGGCCTCACCTTAAGACAAAGCCATAAACCATTGCCGAAGCAGCAGAAATTTGCGATAATGGAGGGCTTAGCTGATTTAGACCTTTGGATACATCAAAATGAAACGTACCTATCAACCCTCCAAGATCCGTCGCGCGCGTACCCATGGCTTTCTGGTTCGCATGAAAACCCGTGGTGGCCGCGCTGTGATCAACGCACGCCGTGCCAAGGGCCGCAAACGCTTGGCCGTCTGAGCCTGGCGGTTTAAACATTTGCCTGGTTTGATCTGTCCGGTTAAGCGCCCTGGTTTGCCTGTTTGAAGCCACTATGGTGCGGCTTCATGAGCGGCGATCTACAAAGGGATTTGTATTGTGACCCGCTTTTTGACTTGTTTAGCGACCCGCGTGGCGAACTAGCTGGCGAGCTCTAGGCTAGTAAGAACAGCAGTCCCCCAGGTCAGCGCAGTCGCCGTGTGTAGAGCTACCCCCATTTGCCTTCTCCATTTGTGCAGCGGCTCCAAACCCGGGCGCAGTTCCAGGCGGTTATGGCCGGTGGCATTGCTGCAAAGACCCGGCACTTCGCCTTGCATCGGCTGAGTCTTTCAACGGCAGGCACTGACCCACTCTTTGACCGTTCTGGCATCTGTTTAGGTGCTGTGATACCCAAGCGGTGGGCCAAACGGGCCGTGACGCGCAACATGATCAAGCGACAAATCTTCACCCTGATGGCCCAGCCCCAACTTGATATGCCGCCCCCAAACCCGGGGTTCGCTTACGTGGTTCGGCTGCGCGCAGAGTTTGACAAAAGCCACTTCAAGAGCGCGTCTTCCAAGCTGCTCAAAACGGCCGTTCGTGACGAGTTGGCGCAGTTGGTGGACGTAATGCGCCATTTAGGGCGGGGAGCGCCCGCATGATGCGCGCTGTTTTAATTTCAATCGTCAAAACCTACCGGTATTGGCTCAGCCCCTGGTTGGGCAGTGCTTGCCGTTTTGAGCCGACCTGTTCGGTCTACGCCATTGCGGCTTTGCAACAACATGGTGCTGGCACCGGCAGTTATTTGACCCTCAAGCGACTAGTGCGCTGCCAACCCTGGTGCCAGGGCGGCCATGACCCCGTGCCGTCCAAACCCCCGGGGCTTTTTTCCCGCTTTATTTAGACCGACACCATGAACGATATCCGGCGCACCATTTTGTGGGTGATTTTTGGCTTTTCAATGGTCATGTTGTGGGACAACTGGCAGGTCTTCAATGGCCAAAAAGCCACGTTTTTCCCCTCACCGGCGAAAACGGCGGTAGCGCCCGCCTCATCGGCTGCACCTGCCTCGGCTGTGCCCGTTCCCGTGCCAGGCGGTGTTGCGCCTCCTTTAGGTGCCACGACTGGCGCAGGCGCCATCAGCCAAGCGACGGGTGTTGCCGCTTCCTCCGCACCAGCGCCCACAACATCGCCTGTTGCGGCGCCCGCAGCGCGTGAGCAGATCGTACTGCGCTCGGACGTACTCAAACTCACCGTGGATACCGAGGGCGGCTCGCTGGTGCGGTCGGAGTTCCTTAAACACGTCGATACCGAAGACAAAAGCAAAAACATTCTTTTGCTGGAGCAAAGCAAAGACCGCATTTACCTGGCCCAAACGGGTCTGATCCCCTTGGCAGGCGGCGGCAGTTTCCCGACCCACAAGACCCTGATGACGGTGCAGCCGGGTGAGCGCAGCCTCAAAGACGGTGTCAACGAGCTGGTGATGACGCTCGAGTCGCCCGAGCAAGGCGGCGTGAAACTCGTCAAAACCTACACCCTCACCCGTGGCTCCTATGCGATTGGCGTGAAACACGAAGTGCTAAACCAGGGCGCGGCCCCGGTGTCTTTGCAGGTGTACCAGCAATTGGTGCGCGACGGCAACAAACTGGCGGGTGAATCAGCCTTCTACTCCACGTTCACCGGGCCTGCGGTCTATACCGAGGCGCAAAAGTACCAGAAGGTCGAGTTCACCGACATCGAGAAGAACAAGGCCGAATTTGAAAAACAGGCCACGAATGGTTATGTGGCGATGGCGCAGCACTACTTTGTGAGCGCCTGGATCCTGGCAGACGGAATCAAGCGCGAACTCTTTATGCGCAAGGTCGATACCAATTTGTATTCCGTCGGTATGCTCGTGCCGCTGGACGCCCTGGCACCGGGCACCAGCCGCGCGCTGACGTCGAAAATATTCATCGGCCCCCAGGAAGAAAAAGTACTCGAAACCCTGACGCCGGGTTTGGAGCTGGTCAAAGACTACGGCTGGCTCACCGTGCTGGCCAAGCCCCTCTATTGGCTGCTCGACTGGCTCAACAGCTTTATCCACAACTGGGGCTGGTCCATCATGGCCCTGGTCTTGTTGCTCAAAATCGCTTTTTATTGGCTTAATGCCAAGGCCTATTCCAGCATGGCCAAAATGAAAGCCATCAACCCGCGCATCACCGAAATGCGCGAGCGCCTCAAAGACAATCCGCAGCAGATGCAGCAGGAAATGATGCGGATCTACAAGGAGGAAAAAGTCAACCCGATGGGGGGCTGTTTCCCGATCATGGTGCAAATCCCGGTGTTTATTGCGCTGTACTGGGTGCTGCTGTCCAGCGTGGAGATGCGCAACGCACCGTGGGCTTTGTGGATCAAAGACCTCTCGGCGCCGGACCCCTATTTCATCCTGCCGCTGGTAATGACCGCCACTACCATGTTGCAAACCGCACTGAATCCGGCCCCGCCAGACCCCATGCAGGCCAAACTTATGTGGTTCATGCCACTGGCGTTTTCGGTGATGTTTTTCTTTTTCCCGTCTGGCCTGGTGCTGTACTGGATTACCAACAACATTTTGTCGATTGCGCAGCAGTGGATTATCAACACGCGTATGGGTGTGCCGCCGCAGTTCAATTTGCCGTCTTTCAAGTGACGCCGGGGTAACGTTTGGGTGACGCGCAGGTAACACGCAAGTAAGGCAAGCGCGGCCCGGCTTGAACCCGCCGTCGAGCCGGATTCGTCGCCAAGACGCTGCGCGAACCCTGGCCCACAGGTGACGAAGGGCGTGTATCTGCGAGATTCTGTTGCTATAAATACTGTAGCTGCTTGTGTCTATAATGCGTGACCTAGCGCCTTGTTTGTCATTAGGCCGTGGCGTTTCGAGGCTTTTATTTCATTTGTTAACATAGGTGTTAACAATACGCAAAAAATCAGCCCGCAAACGAGGTCGAGTGATCAATTCATCAGTTAGGTCTCGTGAAATGGCACTATTAAGCTATCAATAGTATAGCATTCAACACATGTCAAATTCTACCGACACGATAGCCGCCATTGCCACCGCACCAGGCCGTGGTGCCGTGGGCATCGTTCGGGTGTCGGGCTGTGCGGTGGCGGGTGTCATCGACGCGATCTGTGGGCGCAAACTCAAGCCACGTGAGGCGACTTACCTGCCTTTTCTCGACGCCCGGGGCGTCGCCATCGACCAAGGTCTGGCGATTCACTTCCCCGGCCCAAATTCGTTTACAGGCGAGGATGTGCTGGAGTTGCAAGCGCATGGCGGACCGGTCATATTGCAGTTGTTGTTGGCGCGTTGTCTGGAGATCGGTGAAACAAGGGGTGAAACAGGAGCTGAGGCGTTAGGTGACAAGTTTGGGGCGAACGGTGCTCAGGCGATCCGCATCGCGCAGCCGGGTGAATTTAGCCAACGCGCGTTTTTGAACGGCAAAATCGATCTGGCGCAGGCCGAAGCCATCGCCGACTTGATCGATGCCAGCACCGAAGCCGCCGCGCGCAGTGCCAGCCGCTCCTTGTCGGGCGAGTTTTCGAACGAAATCCATAACGTGCGTGACGCCTTGATTCGCCTGCGCATGCTGGTCGAAGCAACGCTCGACTTCCCCGAAGAAGACATCGATTTCCTGCAAAAGGCCGATGCGCAGGGTCAACTCTCGCGCCTGCAAGCCCAGCTGCAGGCGGTGCATGGCCGTGTGCGCCAGGGCGCTTTGTTGCGCGAAGGCATCAAGGTCGTGATTGCGGGTCAGCCTAATGTCGGCAAATCTTCACTCCTGAACGCGCTGGCAGGCGCGGAGCTTGCCATCGTCACACCGATCCCGGGTACCACCCGCGACAAGGTGCAACAAACCATCCAGATTGACGGCGTACCGATTCACGTGGTCGATACGGCGGGCCTGCGTCAGAGCGTTGACGAAGTCGAGACCCTCGGCATCGCCCGCGCCTGGTCTGAAATTGCCAGTGCCGACGTGGTGCTGTTTTTGCACGACCTCACGCGCCAAAGCAGTGCCACCTACCAAGAGTGCGATGCAGCGATCCGCAGGGAATTGGCCACGGCGCTGGCAAGTTCAGTGCCCCTTCTAGAGATCTGGAACAAGGCCGACGCGACACCTTCCGTGCCAATCAACATGCCTCACCTCACGGCGGCAGAGGCAAACAATTCGACCCTGGCTTTAGCGCCAGACCCACAGCCCGCGCCGGATGTGATCCACCTTTCCGCCAAAACCG
Organism: Rhodoferax sp.; assembly: GCA_031418395.1. GTDB lineage: Bacteria > Pseudomonadota > Gammaproteobacteria > Burkholderiales > Burkholderiaceae_C > JANYCG01. The sequence continues at coordinate 6,371 of JANOXL010000157.1, forward strand.
GCCAGGGCTTGCCCGCCCTGCGTGCACGCCTGTTGGCGCTGGCGGGTTGGCAAACTGGCGCAGAAGGTGTGTACATTGCACGGGCGCGCCATGTGCAGGCATTGAGCCGGGTGTCAGAGCACCTTCGCTTGGCTCAAAACTGGCTTGCCCCTTCTGAACACGCCCTGGATCTTTTGGCTGAAGAACTGCGCCTGGCGCAAAACGCCCTGGGCGAAATTACTGGTGAATTCACTGCAGATGACCTGCTGGGGGAAATATTCTCCAACTTCTGCATTGGCAAATAGGCCTGAAATTGAGGCGAAATTGCACCCCCCGGGGCGTGCGCGCAACCCACCTTTGGCAGTAATATCGGGTTGTAGAATAATTTAGAGGCAAGGACGGCGCGCCACCTATGAACGCAATTTTCGAGCAAGCCAACAAATCGAATACCCCCAGCATCAAAGGCCTGATTGACGCCATCAATCGCAATACGGTCGAGGACGCCCTTTCCAAATCGATGGCGCCCGCGCAGTGGGAAGCCATGGCACCTTTTATGCAGACCTTCACATTGGCACCCAGCCAGATGTTGATCGCCCAGGGTTCGCTGGATCGCACCCTGTATTTTCTGGAGTCTGGCAGCCTCTCGGTGCATTTTGAAGACGGTGCCGGCAAGGTTCACCTGGCGATCGTCAATGCCGGTGCCGCAGTGGGTGAAGGCGGATTTTTCTCACATACGCCTCGCAATGCGACTGTGCAGGCGGTGGCTGAATGCAAACTTTGGAACCTGACCTACATCAAATACACCGAGATGTCGCAAAAATTGCCACGTGTCGCGCTGGCGCTGGCCATGGGCTTGGGCGCGATTCTTACCAAACGGATGACCGACCGGCGCAAACGCGTTTCCGTCACCTGATTTGCGCCTCCCACTATGTCATTGATCGATTGGCTTTCTCAAAAATCGGCCACCAAAGCGCAGGCGGCTTCGGTGGAAGCCGTTTCGTCCGAGCCCCCCGCTGCATCGGGGCCAGACTCCCGTCCCCCAGGCGGTCGTCGGGCCGAGCGAAGTGAACGCCGCGAGCAGCTTTATGCTGTCGTGCGGCATGCGATGTCATCGGCCGGTGTCTTGTCAGCGAGTTACAAATTCAAAGTCTTGTCGCTGGACTCGCGCGGCACCAGCTTCCTTGTGATGATGGACATGGTGAGCCAGGCGGCAGAAGACCCGTCGCGGATGTCGGAAATTGAGTCCTTGATTGCGCACAATGCCAAAAACCGGTTTGACATTGTGGTCGCCGCCGTCTATTGGCGTTTGAGCGACTACGTGGCGGCGGGCCTGACCAGTCGGCCTTCACACACCGCCAAGGCAGGTTCAGCGGCGCAGGTAGCGCCGGCCATCCCGGTCGCGGTGCCTGCAGCGGCTCAAGCAGTGGCCCCAACTCAACAGCCAACTGAAGCGCATGCACAGCCCCGACCTGTGCGAAAACCGGAACCCATTGGTGCAGACGAAGTGCAGGCGTTCAAAAATGCATTTGCGTCACAGGGCAAAGGTACGCCCTTGTTTTCATCAGGTCAAATCCAGAAGTCGGGCCAACGAACTGTGCCATCGCCCAGGCCGCAACTGGCGGACGGCGTGGATCTTGAAGACCGAGTGTCACCTTTAGGGCCGACGCAGTACGGTGAACTGAACTGAGCCTGCGTTTTGCCGAGGGCCTGCGGCAAAGAACGCCGTGGCGCAATGTCAGTGGCCAGCAAAATCTACCAGCGTAAAAAGCGCCAGGCCGCTGGCTTTGAGTTTGGCAGATCCGCCCAGCTCGGGCAAATCAACAATGGCAGCGCCCTCCATCACGGTGGCGCCGAGTTTTTCCAGCAGTTTTTTGCCAGCCATCATCGTGCCGCCGGTGGCGATCAAATCGTCAATGAGCAGCACCCGGTCGCCCGATTTGACGGCATCTGTGTGAAGTTCCACAGTGGCGCTGCCGTATTCGAGTTCGTAAGTTTCCTCTACCGTTGTGAACGGCAGTTTGCCTTTTTTGCGGATTGGCACAAAACCCACGTTGAGCTCATAGGCCACCACGGCACCGAGGATGAAGCCCCGCGCATCCAGACCGGCTACGACATCCGGGCGCATGGCCGGGTCCATGTAGCGGTGTACAAAGGCGTCAATCAGCACACGAAACACCTTGGCGTTTTGCAAGAGCGGCGTGATGTCACGAAACTGCACGCCCGGCGCGGGCCAGTCCGGCACGGTGCGGATGTTATTTTGAAGGTATTGGCTGGTCGTGGTGGTGTGGCTGAGGTTTTGCATGATGGTTCGATTCACAAGCCGCGCAGGAGTTTTTCTTCGGCAATCGCCAGCGTTTCGGCTTTGCCGGAGAGCACCAGAGTATCGCCGCTGAGCAGTAGCACATCGTCAGCAGGTGCACGGGTACTGCCGTTGGCGCGCCGCAGGCTCACCACCCGCACGCCCAGGCTGTGCAGTGCGAAATGGCCAATGGGCTGACCCGCCGCCACGGCCCCCATTGGCAGCGCCACAGTGGCCAGGCGCTCATGGTGCAACTCGTCCACGCCATCGTCATCGGCCCCGTGAAAAAACCCGCGCAACAGGCCGTAACGTGCGTCGCGCTGCTCCTGCACGACCCGAATCACCCGCCGCATCGGCACGCCCACCAGCGCCAGGGCGTGGCTGGCCAGCATCAAGGAGCCCTCAATCGCCTCGGGCACCACTTCGGTCGCGCCCGCCTGCTGCAGCGCTTCCAGGTCGTGATCGTCCTGGGTGCGCACGATCACGGGCACCTGCGGCGCATGGCTCTGGATATGGCTCAAGACCTTGATGGCGCTGGGTACATCCAGATAGGTCACTACGACGGCGCTGGCCCGCGCCAAGCCGGCAGCCATCAGCGCCTGAAGGCGCGCAGCATCACCAAAAACAACTGAGTCGCCGGCAGCGGCGGCCTGGCGCACGCGATCGGGGTCCAAATCGAGTGCCATGTAGGGAATGCTTTCACCGTCCAGCATGCGCGCCAGGTTCTGCCCGCAACGGCCGTAACCGCAAATAATCACGTGTTTGCTCACGTTGATCGATTTGCGTGCAATCGTCGTCATTTGCAGAGACTGCATCAGCCACTCGTTGCTGACCAGGCGCAACACAATGCGGTTGCTGTACATGATGATGAAAGGCGTGGCCAACATCGATAGCACCATGCTGGCCAGAATCGGGTTAAACAATGCCGGCGGTACCAACTGATGGGCACCTGCCAGTGTGATCAGCACAAAACCAAACTCCCCCGCCTGCGCCAGGTACAGGCCGGTGCGCAGCGCCACGCCGTCGGCCGCCCCAAAGGCGCGGGCCAGCAGGGTCACTAGCGCGGTTTTGAACAACACGGGTACCGTCACCAAGAGCAGTACCAGTGGCCAGCGTTCATACACCAAGCGCCAGTCCAGCATCATGCCGATACTGATGAAAAACAAACCGAGCAACACGTCGTGGAAAGGCCGGATATCGGTTTCCACCTGGTGTTTGTATTCAGTCTCGGAAATCAACATGCCGGCAATGAACGCACCCAGCGCCAAACTCAGCCCCGCCAGCTCCGTCAACCAGGCCAGGCCCAGTGTGACCAAGAGCAGGTTAAGCACAAACAGCTCTTCGCTTTTGCGTCGTGCCACCAGGGTGAGCCACCAGCGCATGACGCGTTGGCCACCGACCAGTAACACGGTGATCAACACGACTGCTTTCAACGCCGCAAATGCCAGTGATTCCAGCATGGTTTCAGCGGTAGCGCCCAAGGCCGGAATCAGCACCAGCAAAGGGACTACTGCCAAGTCCTGAAACAGCAAGATCCCGATGACACGCTTGCCGTGTTCGGACTCCAGCTCCAGCCGTTCCGCCATGAGCTTGATGACGATGGCGGTGCTGCTCATCGCCAGTGCACTGGAGAGTGCCAGCGCCGTTTGCCACTTCATGCCCCACCAGGCCGGTGCCATCCATGCCAGTGCCAACGAGGCGGCGGTGGCGACTGCAATCGTCAGCACCACCTGGAAAAGCCCCAGGCCAAACACGTGGTGGCGCATGGCGCGCAGCTTGGGTAGGTTGAATTCCAGCCCGATCACGAACATCAGAAACACCACGCCGAATTCACCGAGGTAACGCACACCTTCGGAGTTTTGTGCCAGGGCCAACGCATTGGGGCCGATCACCACCCCCACAACCAGGTAACCGAGCATGGGTGGCAGCTTCAAGGAGCGACAGGCCACCACGCCCAAGACGGCGGCCAGCAGGTACATCAGCGTCAGCTCCAGCGCATTCATGCCCGCATACTAGCCCGGAAATTTGATGCCCTTGCCAGGCAGGCAGCAGACCGCTCTATAAAATGCGCTCATGAGTGCCGCTGATCCACCGTTGACTGAGTCCAAGGCACAGCGGGCGATCCGCCTGGCGTGTGAGACTTTTGAAATCGAAGCTGCCGCAGTTTCGGGTCTCAAAAAGCGCGTCGGCCCCGCCTTTGGTGACGCCGTGGCCCTGATGCTCGACGTGCGCGGGCGTGTGGTGGTGATGGGTATGGGCAAGAGTGGCCACATTGGCCGCAAAACTGCGGCCACACTCGCCTCCACCGGCACCCCGGCGATGTTTGTGCATCCCGCCGAAGCCAGCCATGGCGATCTGGGCATGATCAAACCGGTGGACTTGGTGCTGGCGATTTCTTACAGCGGCGAGTCAGACGAGTTGGTGGCCATCTTGCCGGTGCTCAAGCGCCTGGGCGTGCCCTTGGTGGCGATGACGGGCCAGCTCGAATCGACACTGGCCAAATACGCCAACATCGCGCTGGATTGCGGCGTCGACAAAGAAGCCTGCCCGCTCAATTTGGCCCCAACGGCGAGCACCACTGCCCAGTTGGCATTGGGTGACGCGCTGGCGGTTGCGCTGTTGGATGCGCGCGGCTTCAAGGCCGAGGACTTTGCCCGCTCCCACCCGGGTGGTGCCTTGGGTCGCAAACTGCTCACACATGTGCGTGACGTCATGCGTTCGGGGGCTGATGTGCCTGCCGTGCCGCCTGAAGCAGGGTTTGGCGAGTTGATGCGCGAGATGAGCGCCAAAGGCTTGGGCGCCACCGCCATCGTTGACGCTGATAGCAAGGTTTTGGGCATCTTTACAGACGGTGACCTGCGCCGCTTGATTGAAAAAGGCGTGGACATCCGCAGCATCGCGGCACAAGACCTCATGCACGTGGGCCCCAAGACAATTTCAAGAGATGCGCTGGCAGTCGAAGCGGCGACGCTAATGGAGCAAAACCGCATTACCAGTGTGTTGGTCGTCGACGAAAACGACCGCCTCTGCGGCGCGCTCAATAGCAATGATTTGCTGCGGGCCAAAGTGATATGACCCCTTCACTGACATTCCCGCCCGAGCTTTTGTTGCGGGCCCAAGGCGTCAAAGTGGCATTTTTCGACGTGGATGGGGTGTTGACCGATGGTGGTTTGTATTTTTCAGAATCCGGGGAAACGCTCAAACGTTTCAACACGCTGGATGGCCAGGGCCTGAAGTTATTGCGACGCGCGGGCATCACACCCGCAGTCATCACAGGTCGCGATTCGAAAGCGCTGCGGGCGCGACTCGAAGCGCTGGGCATCACGCATGCGGTTTACGGCACTGAAGACAAGCGCCCGGCCGCTGAAGTGATCCTGAAGACTCTAGGCCTGGGCTGGCCGCAATCGGCGTCCATGGGTGACGACTGGCCTGATTTGCCGGTGATGCGCCGCGTTGCATTGGCTTGCGCGCCCAGCAACGCGCACTCGGAAGTGCGTGCCATCGCTCACCACGTCACCGCTGTGCAGGGAGGTGCAGGCGCGGCCCGCGAATTGTGTGATCTGCTCTTGGTGGCCACGGGTCACTACGCCCGTTTGTTGCAGGACTACGCCACATGATCAGCGTTTTGCGCGCGGTATGGGAGCGTCTGTCGCTGTATTTGCCCATCGTACTGATGGGTGTGTTGGCCTTGGGTACCTACTGGCTGGTGCGTAGCACGCCTGAACTCCTGGCACCTAGCGCGCCACGCCCACCGACCCATGAGCCCGACTACTTCATGAAACAGCTCAAAGTCAGTGCTTTTGACGCCGCCGGGCGGCTCAAAAGTGAGGTCTCTGGCGTGGAAGCGCGCCATTACCCGGACACGGACTTACTGGAAATCGACAAGGTGCGCATCCGCTCTTTCAACGACCAGGGTCATTTGACGACTGCCACTGCCAACCGGGCGCTGACCAACTCCGAGGGCACTGAAGTACGCCTTTTAGGCAATGCCCTGGTCGTGCGGGAAGCCGGCCCCGACGTCAAAACCACGCCCAGGCTGGAGTTTCGGGGTGAATTCCTGCACGCGTTTTTGAAAACCGAACGTGTTACGTCCGATCAAACGGTCACCCTGATTCGGGGCAACGACCGTTTTGTCGCTGACAACATGGATTACGACAATCTCAAACAAGTCATCGAACTGCGCGGGCGTGTCAAAGGCATCTTGACACCGGACGCCAAACCTTAAACCCAAGCCCTGAAGGCGCGGCAGCTTGCCAGCGCGATCCCAATTGCACGTGCCGCGAAGAAAAAGGAATGTGAATGAGCAAGTTGGCGTTTATCACCGGAGCGTCCAGCGGACTGGGTCAGGCGCTGGCCCGGCGTTACCACCTGGCAGGTTACCAGCTGGCCTTGGTTGGGCGGCGCGCGGCGCAGATCGAAACCTGGGCGGGGCGACAAGGTTTCAAGACCGGTAGCTACTGTATTTATAGCGCAGATGTGGCACAGGCCGACAGCATCGTCGCTGCAGGCCTTGCTTGCCTGGACGCGCAAGGGGTGCCCGATGTGGTGCTGGCCTGCGCGGGCATGAGTATCGGCGTGGACACCGGGCAGCGGACTGATCTGGACGTGATGGCGCGAACCTTTGCCACCAATAACCTGGGCACGGCAGCGACGTTTCATCCGTTTCTGGCGGCCATGAAAACGCGGGGAAATGGCACGCTGGTGGGCATGGGCAGTGTGAATGCCGTACGCGGTTTTGCCGGACATGGTGCAAATTGCCCAAGCAAAGCGGCAATGGTCAATTACCTCGAATGCCTGCGGCTGGAGCTGCGGGCCAGTGGCGTCAAAGTAGTGACGATTTGCCCTGGTTATGTAGCGACGCCGCTCACCCAAGCCAACCAGTTCTCGATGCCGTTTCTGTTGCAACCCGAGGAGTTTGCCGAACGGGCCTGGGCCGCCATCGAAGCGCAAGTCAGTTACCGGGTGATTCCCTGGCAAATGGGCGTGGTCGCCAAAGCCTTGCGCGTATTGCCGAATTGGGTTTTTGACAGGGCCTTTGCCGGTCGGGCTAGGAAGCCACGCGCGACTGGCACTTGATGCCAGACCCTAACGCGGCCAAGCCCACCGCTGAATGGGAGACACAAAAAAAGGGACCCGAAGGTCCCTTTTTTGAATTCTGCGGGTTAACAACCCAAAGCAGATTCAGTAGCGCAGATTAGCTGAGCAGATTAATAGCTGCTACGGCCACCGCCGCCGCCGCCATATCCACCACCACCGCCGCCGCCGCTACGGCCGCCACCAGCGCCGCCGCCGTAACCACCGCCGCCGCTACGGCCACCGCCGCCGCCGCCACCGCCGTAACCACCACCACCGCCGCCGCCGCCAGCGCCGCCGCCGAAGCCGCCGCTGCGTGGGGGACGTGGCTCCATCGGACGAGCCTCGTTCACGACCAGGCCGCGCCCGCCGTATTGTTGACCGTTCATGGCGCTGATAGCGGCTTGCGCTTCGGCGTCAGAACCCATCTCGACAAAACCGAAGCCTTTGGAGCGACCGGTGTCGCGTTCCATCATGACTTTGGCGCTGGAGACAGAACCGTGCGCTGCGAATGCCTGCTGCAGGTCATCATCACGGAAAGAATAAGGCAGATTGCCCACGTAAAGTTTGTTGCCCATCAAGGGACTCCTCAAAATGACTCAAAAACGCGATGGAGTCCAATAACCACTATTCAAAGACTATCAACCAACCGGCAACAAACCAGGCAAGACTGAGAGCAGACGGGGAAACTGACAAACACCGCAAACTCGTACCTCAACCGACCTAAATCGGCTGAAAATACCCAGTTATTATGCGCTTTCTGTTATAAAACGCAAACTATTTGTGTCATGAGCCTTTATTGGCGCGGTTTATAGCCCGTTTTTGTCGCCGGATCGGCGAATTTGGGGCCTTTTTAATCCCGCTTGGCACGCCCTGAGGCGTCGGTCGTGGTTTCGGCCGAAGCATCGTTGCCGTAGTGACGCCACTGGAACATGGCATGGCGCATCAGCAGAATCTGGCGTTCAAACTTGGGGCAAGCGGCGCATATGCCCATGTGCATGCGCACCGCCAGGCGGTCCAGGAGGCTCAACTCCCGGTCTTCGCGGGCAACGACCAAGGCCGTGACTTCTTTACAACTGCGTTTGAGGGGAATCATGCTTTTTTAGTCTGGGCAAACCAATTGAGCTCCAGGCATTCGCGTAACCTGAGCCGCGCCCGGTGCAACTGGACATACAGGTTTGTCGGCGTGAGACCCAACTCCTTACAGATTTCTTCACTGGATAGCTCCAGCCATTCGCGCATTAAAAACAGCCGCCCTTGCACCGGCGGCAATTTGCTGGAACACGCTTCCAACATCTCAAAAAACTGCCGACTGGAGGTCTGCTGCTCCGGGTTGCCCCAATCTGCTGGTGCTTCGGAAAAATGACCATCCGCTTTGAAGGCGATGAAATCCAGCGGGTCAGCGTCGGAGTCCTCGTGCTTATCCAGGGTGCAGGCTTCGCGGCTGTGGTGGCGCAAGGCGTCAATGATTTTGTGCTTCAAAATGCCGACCAGCCAGGTTTTGAGTTGGGAGCGGTTGCCAAACGACTGTGGCTTGGCCAGCGCGGCCAGCACGGTTTCAGACACCGCATCTTCCGCCCAGGCGTCGTTGCGCAATTGCAAACGCGCAAAACGCATCAAGTAGGTGCGGCTGTCTACGAGCTGCTGCTCAAAACTCAGGGTGGTTGGGGTAGACATGTCGTGCATTGTAGGGAGACAAAATGAAAGCCCTGTAAGAAAATCGGATGGACGCTGACCAAGCTCTAACCAGTCAGTTGGGCCGCAAATCCTGCAGTCGGCGCCTGGTGATTTATTAACCCTCCTTGGAGTAGAAACAAATGAACCAACGTGCCATGATTGCCGCTGCTGCGGCCTCGCTCTTGACTCTCTCGCTGGCGTCTGCACCCGTCGCCGCACAGGAAAAAGAAAAGTGTTACGGCGTTGCCAAAGCGGGTCAAAACGACTGCGCCAACTTGGCGGGCACACACACCTGTGCGGGTCAGTCCAAGGTCGATAAGGACAAAGGCGAGTGGAAATATGTCGCCAAAGGCACCTGCAAATCGATGAAAGGCCTCTCGGCCGACGAAGCCAAGGGCATGAAAAAGGGCTGATGGCCAGACCACGCCTGCATCACTGGTTGCGAGCCCTTTGAGTGCAGGCATCAACCGTGCCGAATGAAACCCCTGTTGTCGGCATTGGCTGGCGCCACCCGCACTACCGCGAGCTGCTCACGCAACAGCCGCCGGTCGATTTCCTGGAGGTTCATTCGGAGAACTTCTTTGGCGAAGGTGGCGCTGCGTTGGCGGTGCTGATGCAGGGCCGGACGCACTACCCCGTCAGCCTGCACGGCGTGGGGCTGTCGCTAGGCTCCGCTTTGGGAGTGGACGCCTGGCATCTGGACAAATTGGCCCAACTCGTCGAGCGTATCGAGCCGGTACGGGTCAGCGACCACGCCTGTTTTGCCCGGGCCCGCATGCAGCCTGCTGGCGACCCACATCCGGAGACGATGGATCAGGATCAAAGCGCCGCCGTGCATGCCAGCGACTTGCTGCCGATTCCCTTCAGCAGCGAAGCGCTCGATGTGTTGTGCGCCAACGTGCAGACTGTGCAAGACCGATTGAAACGCGTGATCCTGGTGGAGAACCTCTCGGCCTACATCCGCTGGAAACCTCTATCCCAGCAGACGGAATGGCCAGAAACTGCCTTTTTGACCGAACTGACGCGGCGCACCGGCTGCCAACTTTTGGTGGACGTGAACAATCTGTACGTCAACGCGCAGAATGCTAATTTACGTGCGCACACGCCAGCCGCGTTGGCGTCATCGGTAGCCGTTAAAGACCCGCTAGAAAGTTGCCGACGCTGGCTTGATGAAATCCCGCCCGCTGTCGTGGGTGAACTTCATGTCGCCGGGCATGTGCATGTCAATGATGCGCATGGCCAGATCGTCATTGACGACCATGGCAGCCAAGTGTGTGACGCCGTCTGGCAACTCCACGCGCAGGCCCTGCAGCGCTTCGGTGCCGTGCCAACCTTGGTCGAATGGGACACCGACCTGCCCAGTTTGCAAACGCTCTTGGCGCAAACCGATATCGCGCGACGTAATGGCCGGTTTGATGCTAAGGCAAAGCGGGTGGTGCCATGAGCCCCCTTGCCGCCCAACAAAACGCACTCGTCAAGGCGCTATTTGCCTGGCCGGGCGTTGCTGCGCGGTCCGCCCAGAACGAGTTGGCGAGGTACGCCGAGCTTGGCACTTTGCCCGGCGATCAGCATCGAGGCTTGTTGGCCTACCAGGCCAACGGCCACGGTTTGGCCGAGCGCGCATTGAAAGCGGCCTACCCCGTGTTGGCCCAACTGATCGGCGATGAAAGTTTTGCGGCGCTGTCGCGCAGCTTGTGGCATGCCCACCCGCCTGAGCAGGGCGACCTGGCGCAATGGGGTGGGCACCTGGCCGACTTCATTCAAGGCAGTGAACAACTGGCCGATGAGCCGTATTTGCCAGACGTGGCGCGCCTGGAATGGGCCTTGCATCAGTGTGCCAGTGCGGCAGACGTTACGGCAGATTCCGCCAGCTGGGCACTCTTGACAACCCACGACCCGGCAGAATTGACGCTCAGCCTGGCCCCCGGCTGCGCGGTGGTGGTCAGTGCCTGGCCGATTAGCAGCATCTGGCAGGCCCACGTTCAGATTGACTTAGCGGGTGCATCGAGCCCGGCTCCTTTTGACGCCAGCTTAGGCGCAAGCCCCCATGGCAGCTTCGGGGCCAGCCTCGCAGCGGTGGGCCGAAAACTGCAAGCCAAAGTCGCAGAAACCGCCGTGGTGTGGCGTGAACATCTTCAACCCCGGGTGCGCGAGGCGATGCCCGGCGAGGCGGCGTTTCTAAGCGCTCTGGTTGGCCCCACCACCGACGGCGACATGTGCGACCTCAGCCGGGCGTTGGATCTGGCCACCGGGCTGGACTTTGGTGGCTGGCTGCCGATAGCGGTGCAAAGCGGGCTGCTCTTGGGGGTCGTGAAGCGAGGCTAAGCCGACACGCCCGCTCCTTAATTTTTCCCTTCTCCTTAATTTCTCCGGATTTTCAATATGAAAACAAGCCTTCAAAGCCCCGCCGCAGCGCATTCACCCGCAACCATCGGCAACAACCAACCCGCCGCCAGCTTTTTGCAGGCTGCTTGGCTGCAGCCCTTGCGCAGTGCCTATGCGCTGCTGGTGGCCGCGCTCAATGCCGCGCAACCGCTGGCGGCACTGCTGGCCCGCTTGTACGTGGCGCAGGTGTTTTTCAGCTCAGGGCTGACCAAGCTGCGCGATTGGGGCACCACCGTGGCGCTTTTTACCGACGAATACAAGGTGCCTCTGTTGTCGCCCGAACTCGCCGCTGCCATGGGCACGGCCGGGGAGATTGCGCTGCCGATTCTGCTGGTGCTAGGCTTGGGCGGTCGGTTTGCGGCGCTGGGGCTTTTCGTGGTGAATTTTGTGGCCGTGATCAGCCTGATGGAGATCGCACCGGCGGCTTTTCAGCAGCACATCACCTGGGGCGTTTTGCTGGCTACCTTGGCGATTTATGGGCCGGGCAAATGGTCTTTTGACGCGCTGTTGCAGCGTCGGCTAAAGTGATGGCACAAGGCGTACAAAGCGTTTAAACGCGTTGCCGACAGCGGGGCTTGTCTGCCTAAAAGTGAAAATATTTATTATTATTAATGATAAATGAATGAAAAATGCAGTTAGGTCTCGTAATAAATAGATTTATTGCTATACTAATTTTACCAAACTGACTGTATTTTTATACTAAAATTGGTGTAAAAAAATAAATAAACGGCATTTTCAACTATGCCAACTCAACCGGCTTTTGTCAAAATCTGTTGCATCGCCAGCGTGGCAGAAGCGCGTTTGGCCGTGGCCGCCGGGGCGCGGGCGCTGGGCTTGGTCTCGAGCATGCCCAGTGGCCCCGGGGTGATTGCCGACAGCTTGATCGCCCAGATCGCGGCCGAGGTGGGGCGATACAACGTGGAGCAAAAAACACGGCGCCTGGTGCATGGCGAAACACCGCAGGCCGCGCCAGCAGAACCCGCTGTCAAAACTTTTTTGCTCACCTCACGCCAGACCGCAGCAGGGATCGCCGAGCAGCATCAGGTCTGCAACACGACGACGCTGCAACTCGTCGACGATGTCGCCCCTGAAGAGCTTCTGAAGCTGCGCCAGCTGCTTCCAAAAACAGAGCTGGTGCAGGTCATTCATGTGCGGGATGCGGCGTCGCTGGCACAGGCGTTGGCGCTGGCTCCGCTGGTCGATGCCTTGCTGCTGGACTCCGGCAACCCCGCCTTGGCGGTCAAAGAGCTGGGCGGTACCGGGCGTGTGCATGACTGGCGCTTGAGCCAGCAGATCGTGGCGCAATCGCCCGTGCCGGTGTGGCTGGCCGGTGGCCTCAACGCCGGCAATGCTGCCCAGGCGCTGGCGTCTGTGCGACCTTATGGGCTGGACATTTGCAGCGGCGTACGCAGCCAAATCGACGGCGCAAGTCGGCTGGATGCAGTCAAACTGGCTGCGTTGATGCGGGCAGTCCAAGTTACAGAAAATTCTTGAAAATGGGTGAGCGCCCAGTGGCGACGGCTTCAGCACGCTGAAGGTGGGCATCACCCCAATTAAACCAAATACTCACCAAAGGTAGCGTCGAACTCTGACGAAACCCAAGGGGCAGAGCAAACACGATGCTGGCTTGTTGCATGACAGAAAGCGACCCCAAAGCGGTATTCTAGGAGTCTGAATCGACTGCCTTAAAGCCGACATTGACGGTCGTTTTTCGGTCGTGCTGGTGACTGGCTGAAATGCAGCGGGTGCAGTCGTTCGCATGGAACCATCTAAAGACCGCCCTCGTTGGGGAAGCTGTCATTCCAGAAGCCTGCGCCAAAGCGTCTTGACTAATGTCGAGTTCGTTGCCCGTTCGAGCACATCGCGAGATCAATCTTGCCTTACACGATCCAAGTGCATTGACACACCGGAGCTCCTTCAAAAGGGGGCGAGTTAGCGATGCATCCAACTAGACGCTGGCGTCAATTCCGGTCGTGCCAGAACTTGGCACTGAAGTTGTTGAGCCCCCGTGTATAAGGATCGAGCTTCACCTGGAAGGTCTTCGGGATATTCGCACCCGTACCACCTTCCCTCAAGTAGTCCCGAACGCAAAACAGCGCTTGGTCTTTGAGGTGCTTCCACTCGCGGTAGAGGGCCTCCTGTCGCTCCTGCGCCTGCCTTGCTGCGCTCGGCTTGCGAGCCGGCGGCGGCCGGGTGTAGTCGGGTCGCAGCTCGACGTCATAAATGAAGGTGATGTCGCCGTGTACCCATGGCTCCGCTGGAGAAGGGCGCCATCGATAGCTCACGCGCACTGACAATGGCGCTCTGAATGCATGGGGGGGCGTGATCAGGTCGTCGATATAGAAGCGCTCCCCCTCCTCTGCTTCAACCAACATACGGTGCTGCATTTGCTGTACCGCATTTAGGAGGCTGCTACCGGCGCTGCGCGCGTCGCGCAGAGTCTCCGCACGTTTCTTGTCGGCTTTCGCCTTCCCGTACGCGTCGAGTTCTCGCACAAAGGCATGCCATTTCGTCGAGACGAAAGTCCCGCAGTCGTCCAGACGGAACTGTCGAAGCGCAGTCGTTCGCTCTTCCTGCAGGCATTGTTCGACTCGCATGCGAAGCGCTTCGCAGTCAATGCTCCTCAGCGCATCCTGCTCGCTGCGGGGAATATTGATTTCACCCATTTCGTTTCACCCATTTCGTTTCACTCTATATTGTCGGCTCACATTAGTCTGCTTCCGTCGTTCCCACCCAAGGAATCGTGTTTGACGGCTGCGCGTGGTTGACGGACTTCACTAACTTCAAACCGGTACGGCTGTTGGGGGGCAGATCACGTATTAAGCACGCCACGAGGCAAAGTGAGCGATTGGGATTTTCTTCACGAAATGCACGACCGAGGCTACAGCGCCGAGGACATCGCAGATGCTGCGTCCTGAGGTGCCGCGCCTTGGGAGTGGGAGTACGTCGACAGGCAGTGGGCTGAAGAGCTTCTTGAGGGCGAGCCTGACGAGGCTGCCGCATCAGTTCAACCTCTACGGAGCAGGGAGGGTTTTCCGTTCAGTATCCTTCAGCAGAAAGAAATTTTCCAAAACTTGGTCGAGTGTGCCGTGCGGCACTTCGAGAACACCGGCAGATATCTACAGGTCTGGGGTGAGCTGGGCGAAATCTACGCAGAGATTAAGTTTGGGCTCCGCCGTCACGCGACTCACGCGCCTGGCTCTGACGGCACGATTGACGGCAAGCGGGTTGAGGTCAAGACCATCTCTCCTGAGAAGACCAGCCACCACGTACTGGTTAAACGCCAGGGCGACTTTGAGAAGTTGTTGATCGTCCGCATTGACCGGAACTTCCAGTTTCAAGGCAAGCTCATCAACCGCAACGAGCTATCGGGCGACGCGGGAAAGTACCTCAAAGGGCGGCTCTGATGCGGCCCATGATCTACGGGTTGTATGACCACGAGAGATACCCCTAACACTACACAAAGCTGCAAAGGTGAACCTGCAATGTGGCTTTGACGACCGTGCTGAACATGACGATCGCTAAGGATCTCCTTAATGTCTTCCGATGACCAGGACGATCAGCGTCCAAATCATCCCCCGAGTCCGCAAAACGCGGCCCGACAAGTACCTCTCTCGCGCTAGGTCAGCAATTCACTCCGAAGTCCGTTAGTGAGCACCTAGGAGACCTTCGAGACAACCTGTTCGTACTTCCGCACCCAGCCTGAAGCAGAACTAGCGTTGCTGAAAAGTTAAAGCTCTCCTGTGCCAATTTCACCAAACCGAAGCCGACATTCGCCAAAGACCGCTTGTGGCCGATATCTGCAGTACAGCCTTCTGACGATTGATGAATATTGCTGCTCGTCTAATTTTGGCAAACAGTCACGCCAAACCTGGGTTTCATTTTGTCTAAATCGTTGATTTCATCCGCAGCAAAATTTGCCTAGTTGAGCAGATGCCAGGAAGGTTTAAGTTCAGTTCGGGTTGAACTTGCCGAAAATTTTCGAGAGGTGCCCTACGGAAGTTTTAGGTTTCAAGAGGGCGTATCAATAACTTGTGATTAGCCTGTGATTAAGCTGTGGATGAGCTGTGAAAAAAACGAACAGCCAATTGATTCTCTCTCCATGGCCCGGCTGCAAACTTGGCTTTTATACGCTTTTCCAAGGCTGGAAACTGATTATTAACATGGGTGTTAATAATGACCGCTTTTACCTGCTTCTCACCATTGATTTACGAATTAATGGCCTATAGGTCTCGTGAAATATACGATTATAGCTATAAATAACATAGCATCACAAAAGCGATAAGTGGCGCAAAAACCTTGCGCAAGCCTTCAATTTTGACGGTACAGGTAACTTTGGAACACGCCCACGTGGACAAAAGCGGCCTCGGCCCCGTTGGGCCAGAGGTCCGCCGTGTTGAAGCGCACGTCAAACGTCGGTTCGTCGTCGGCCGCGACGCCATGGGCATGCGCGTCGGGGAAGGGGTAGGCGGGCGATTCGCCGACCACTACGCCACTTTTGCCGCGAATGTAGGCCGGCAAGCGGATATGGCCGGGCACGAAGTCGGCGCGCACGGTGACACGGTCACCCACCTGGAAACGCTCGCGCACCGCGGCGTTCGAGCGGCCAGGTGCGATGGGCAAGGCCAGCGGGAAGCCGCCCCCGGCCAGTTGCTCCAGCTCGCCGCGCGAGGTCACGCCCTTCTCCACACACAGCGTGGCCAGGCTGGTGAGCGTGCGTTCGTAATAACCAGCGGTGAGGTAGTGGCGCGGCTCCATACGTTCGATGGCGTGGCGGTATTCGTCCATGTTGAAGACGCCCAGGCGCACCGCGAGTGAATACATCGCGTTGACGCGTTTCTCCCACGTGGCGTGAAAAGCCGGCGCGTGCGGCACATACCGCACCCGGCCAAAGCCCTGTTTGCCGCCCAAATCGTGCATGCCGTCCATGGTGAATCCTTGTTTGTTTACAGCCGTGCCACGCCGATCATGGCGTCTTGCGTGACGAGGGCGGCGAGTTGTTCAGCGCTCCAGCCCCGCGTGTGCGGCGGCTGCTCGGGCAGCACCATGTAACGCGTGTCGGCGGTGGTGTCCCACACGCGGATTTCCACGTCTGCGGGCAAATCCAGCCCCATTTCCTTCAGCACCGTGCGGGACTCCCGCACCGCGCGGGCGCGGTATTCGAGGTCTTTGTACCAGTCTGGCGGCAGGCCGATGATGGTGAAGGCGGTGCAACTGCAAAGGGTGCAACAGATCACGTTGTGTACGGCAGGCGTGTTCTCCAGCACCACCAGGTGGCGGTGGTGTTTGGGCATCTCCAGGCCCATCTCGGTCACCGTGGCTTTGCCGTTGGCCAGCAGGCGCGTTTTGAAGGCCGGGTCCGTCCAGGCGCGGGCCACCACACGGGCGCCATTGTGCGGCAGCCATTGTTCTTCGATCAGGTGATTGGCCTGTTCGATGAACTCGTCGGGTTTCATGCCTTTGTTGCGCAGCACGGTCTGGATGGCGTCGGCGCGTTGTTCAAGGGTGGCGGCAGTGGCAGTGGCGTGGGCCAATTCGGGCATGTTGAGTCTCCGGAATTTCAGGTGCGCGCTTTCGATGCTTAAGGCGGATCGAGCGTCAGCGCGCACGGTTGTACGGGCGTATTGTGTCTATCTTAAGGCGCAGGCGGCGAATGGCTTCCGGCGCGGGCGTTAATCGCCCCAAATCGTGCGCATTGACTTGGTGAACCCGGCTTGCCAGGCGGGTTTTGGCGCTGGCACGGCGCGCCCGCCCACATGGCTGGCGCTGCACAGCGCATCGGGGCTGGAGAAGACCCAGGCGTCCAGCAGGCGCTCAGCCGGGATACCCGCGAGGGAAGCGGCGCTCGTGTCGAGCACGCAAAAGTCGGCGCGTTGCCCAGCAACCAAACCGCCCATGGGCAAACCGCTGGCGGCAGCGCCACCTAGAACAACACCGTTGAAAAGCGCCGCCGCGGTACTGTCTGCCCCGCTTGCGCGCGCGGCCACATTGCGCTGTCGGCGGGCAAAACGTTGGGAGTATTCCAGCAGGCGTAGCTCCTCACTCAAGCGCCGGGTGGCGTGGCTGTCCGAGCCAATTGACCAGTTCGCTTTGAGCTGCAGGTGGGTCGGCAGGTCAAACACGCCATCGCCCAAATTGGCCTCGGTGCTGGGGCACAGAACCACGCTGGCACCGACTGCCTGGAGACCCGCCAGCTCTTGCGAATTGGCGTGGGTGGCGTGGACAAGGTTCCAGCGGGCGTCGACTGCCGCGTGGCTGAGCAGCCACTCGATGGGCCGCTGCCCGTGATGGGCGATGCAGTCATCGACTTCCTGGGTTTGTTCAGAAATATGAATGTGTATCGGCCAGCCCTGACGGGCCGCAGCGGTGCTGGCCTCTTTCAAAGCGCCAGGATCCACGGCGCGCAGCGAGTGCAGGGCCAGACCGGCGTTCACGCGGGGCAGGGCCATCTGGTTCACCACCTCGGCGATACGCAGCACGGAATCGGGCGTGCTGGCGAAGCGACGCTGGTCATCGCGCAAACCGCCGCCCGTTCGTTGTACCGCAAAGCCGGAGTGCATGTACAACACGGGCAACAACGTGAGGCCGATGCCCGTCGCCTGCGCCGCACGAACCAGTGCGAGCGACATTTCCAGCGGGTCGGCGTAGGGCTGACCATCCACATCTTTGTGCAGGTAATGAAA
>JANOXL010000158.1:0-6361 GCA_031418395.1 Rhodoferax sp.
GCCGCTTGTGTCCTCGAAGCCGTGCCCACCAGCCGCACGGCGCTGGCTGAGTTGATCCGAAGCACCGGGCTGAACGTGTTGCAGGCCTCGCCCGGCCAATTGCGCGGCCTGCTGGCGACCCCGGCGCCGCAGCCGACTGCACCCCTAACACCCGCACGGCCCGCCCGCGTCATGCCCGACAAACTGCGCCTGGTTTGCACGACTGGTGCCTTTATTGAGCCAGAGGAAATCGCCCGCGTCGCCGCCACCTTTGATGCGCAAGTCCATTGGGTGTATGGCGCCACCGAGACCGGCATCGTCGCGCATTTGGCCTCATTCAACGATGCCAAGCCAGGTGACAAGCTCTTTTTGGCCAGCGCCGTGCAAGCCAGCGCCTGTGACGCCTACGGACAGCCCTTGCCCAGCGGCGCGACGGGGCGATTGCGCATACGTTCACCGTGGAGTTTCACCGCCTACGCGCACAATCCTGAGGCCAGCGCGGCGGTGTTCAGGGACGGCTGGTTTTATACCGACGATTACGGCGCGGTCAGCGCAGACGGCCAGCTCACACTGTTGGGGCGGATGGACGACGTGATCAACTTTGGCGGCGTCAAAGTGCGTCCGCGCGATCTGGAACAGGCGCTTTTGTCGCACCCCTGCATTCAAGACGCGGCCATCCTGGCTTACCCGGACAAAGTAGCCGGGGAAATCCCCGTGGCGTTTGTGGTGTTTCGCCAAAACGTGCCGATGGGCGAGTTACGCGCCTACCTGGAGCAACGCCTGGACCGCTGGCACGTGCCGCAGGGCCTGGTGGTGACCCGCGAAATCCCGCGCAATGGTGATGGCAAACCTCAGCGCGAGCGGCTCAAGGAGGCGTACGAGCGACTGGGGCGGGGGCAGGCATGAGCGTCAACAGTATAAATATTTATTTAGAAAGTCCTATAGCGCTCATATTCTGCCTATAGGTCTCGTATTATGTGCATATTTAGCTATTAAATTAGTACTAATTATGTCTAAACAGCATGCAAATATTTTTATAAAATCTCTATTTTTCTAGAGGCTTAACGGTCTGTCCACCGTCACCGCGTCTGCCGCGCGCGCTCATACAGCGGCATCACTGCCGCCAAGTTCTTTTCAATTTCCGCAATACGCGTGTTGCCCGCCGGGTGGGTCGACAAAAACTCGGGGGGGCCGCCGCCGCCGCCTGCGCTCATTTTTTGCCACAGCGTGACACCCGCGCGCGGGTTGTAACCAGCGCGGGCGGCAAGCTCCATGCCGACCAGGTCGGCGTCGGTCTCATCCTCCCGGCTGAATTGCAGGGTAAGAATTTGCGCGCCGTAGTTGCTGAGCGTCTGGCCGAGTTCGCCCAGGCCAAACAACTGGCTGAAGATGTTCACGCCAATATTCGTCGCAGCGCCTTTGCCCATGCGTTCGCGGGCGTGTTCACGCAGAGCGTGGGCGATTTCGTGCCCCATGATCATGGCGACCTCGTCGTCCGTCAGCTTGAGTTTGTCCAGAATGCCGCTGAAAAAAGCGATTTTGCCGCCGGGCATACAAAAGGCGTTGATCTGTTCGGAGGCTACCAGGTTGACCTCCCACTTCCAGTCTTTCGCGCGCGGGTTCCACACCAGCGCGTGCGGGATGATCTTGGCGGCAATGGCGCGCAGGCGGATCACCTGCGGGTGATTGGCCGGAGCCAGCGCTTTTTGCTGGTTGGCCTGGTTCATCATCTTCACATATTGCGCTGTGGCCGATTGCTCAATGTCTGCCGCAGGCACGAGCTGCGTGAACGACGAGTTGCCGCCCACGTTCACGCCGCCGTCCCGCGCCGGGGCGCGTTGCGGCTCGCCGCAGGAGCCCAACAGCAGGGCCAGGGGCAGGGCCAGCGCCCATTTCGCGAAGCGGCGGTTGACGCGGGGTTGGTTTTTGGCAAATGGGTTCATGTGTGGCGTCATCATTGGCAATGGGTTCACGGAGTCCTCCTTGGCACGTATTCGCTTGGGCCAGTTTACGGTTGACCTACCGCGTATTATTCCCCCATGGCAAGCCCGTCAACTACTTCCCTCGAGAATTCTCCTGGGAACCCGCGTGTGCGCCCTCCTTGGCGCGACACCTTTAAAGTCTATCTGGAGGCGGCCACCCTGCGCATGTTGCTCTTGGGTTTTTCCGCCGGGCTGCCGCTGCTTTTGGTGCTGGGCACCCTGAGTTTTTGGTTGCGTGAAGCAGGCATTGACCGCACCACGATTGGTTACCTGAGCTGGGTGGGTCTGGCTTACGCCTTTAAATGGGTCTGGGCGCCGCTGGTGGACCGCTTGCCCATCCCGCTGTTGACCCGCTGGCTTGGCCGCCGGCGAAGTTGGCTCTTGCTGGCGCAGGTGGCCATCATGGCCGGCTTGATCGCGATGTCGTTCAACGACCCCAAAATCGCTTTGCAACCTGTGGTGTGGGGCGCGCTGGCGGTGGCGTTTGGCTCGGCCACACAAGACATTGCACTGGACGCCTACCGCATCGAATCGGCCAACACGGAGCGTCAGGCCGCGCTGGCAGCCGCCTACCAGACCGGTTACCGCCTGGCGATGATCTGGGCCGGTGCGGGTGTCTTGTGGATTGCCGCGCGGGCTGAGGTTGCCAACGTGGCCAACTACCAGCACAGCGCCTGGCAGACGGCCTACCTCGTCATGGCGGCGTCGATGTTGCTGGGCATGTTGACCGTGCTCTTCTCGCCCGAGCCAGTTCGCGCCGCGTTGCTGCCCTCCAAAAACCTGGCCGACTGGCTCAGGAGCGCGCTGGTCGAGCCTTTTGCCGACTTCATCCGCCGCTACCGCTGGCAAGCCGGGTTAATCCTCGCGTTGATCGCCGTTTACCGCATCAGCGATGTAGTGATGGGCATCATGGCCAACCCGTTTTACGTTGACATGGGCTTCACCAAAGACGAGGTCGCCGCTGTCACCAAAGTCTACGGTGTCATCATGACGCTGGTCGGCGCCTTTATTGGCGGTGTGTTGTCGATGCGGTTTGGCGTCATGCGCATTTTGATGCTGGGGGCCATTCTTTCGGCGGCGAGCAACCTCTTGTTCGCCGCCTTGAGCCTGCGCGGACATGACGTGACGGCGCTGATTTTTGTCATCTCCGCCGACAACTTGAGCAGCGGCATCGCCTCGGCAGCCTTCATTGCGTATTTGTCGAGCCTGACCAACGTCAGTTATTCGGCCACACAATACGCACTCTTCAGCTCCATGATGCTGCTCTTGCCGAAGTTTCTCGCGGGTTATTCGGGCAAATATGTGGACACATTTGGCTACAGCCACTTCTTTGTGGCCACCGCCCTATTGGGTCTGCCGGTCTTGCTGTTAGTGTGGCTGGCGTCACGAGCCAAACTTGCCTCGGAGTCCATTTCCAAACCATCACAGTAGGTCGTTGCGCCTGCCAGGAGTCTGGGCGGCAGCACTGCCTTCGTCGGTACGCCAACTACAACGACGATTTTTATTGCAAATTGAATTCGCTACGCCGACGATTTGTTCAACTTTTACGCAATCTTTACCGCAACTTCAAGGCCCTGGAACCCCGGAGTTCCGCCTGCGCGCTAGACTGACCCCGATATGAGCCACCACCTGTTAATGATCGAAGACGACATGCGCCTGGCCCAGATGGTGGGCGGGTATCTGGGCCAGTCGGGCTACCAGGTCAGCCACGCGCCAACCGGCCAGGCCGGGCTGGATTTGCTGCAAAACCAGCCCGAAGGCGCATTTGACCTGGTGGTGCTGGATCTGATGTTGCCCGACATGGACGGCCTGGAGATTTGCCGGCGCATCCGCGCTTTCGCCAGCGCCACCGCCAAAGTGCCGATATTGATGCTCACCGCCAAAGGTGACCCGATGGACCGCATCGTTGGCCTGGAGATGGGCGCGGACGATTATTTGCCCAAACCTTTCGAGCCGCGTGAGCTGCTGGCGCGCATCCGCGCCGTCTTGCGCAGACGCGGGGAAGGTGCCGCGCCCGTTGCCAAACATTTGCGCTTCGGTAGCCTGGAGATTGACCGTGATGCGCGCACCGTGGTCGTGGCCGGGGCCATGTGTGAGTTGACGTCCTACCAGTTCGACCTCCTGGTGGCGCTGGCCGAACGGGCCGGGCGGGTGCTTACGCGCGATCAGATCATGGAAGCCGTGCGTGGCCGTGAACTCGACGCCTTTGACCGTTCCATCGACGTCCACATGGGCCGCATTCGTGCGGCCATTGAAGCTGACGCAAAGAACCCCAAACGCATCGTGACCGTGCGGGGTGTCGGTTATGTTTTTGCGCGCCAGCAAGAATAACTGTATGACCCCCACGGTCGCCCACTGCGTGTGGTCAATTTCATGAGCACCCCTCTGCACCAGCGCCTGTATTTGCGCATCTGGCTGGCGGTGGTGGTGACGATTGCGGTCGTCACGCTGGTCGCCGGGTGGCTCGGGAGCCAGGAGGCAGAACGCGAGCGCTCGCAGCGTCCAGGGCGTGAAATTACCATCAAGAGCAGCTCGGGCGAGGTGCTGGGCCAAACGCGGGCCAGGCCCAATGTGGTGCCGGGCCAGGGTGCCGAGTTCCAGGTGGCGATGAATGACGGCTCGACCCTGGTCGTGCAGTTTTCCAGGCCACCGCGCCCGCCTGGCTCGGCTGAGGGTGACGTGCGGCCTGGCATGGGTGGCATGGGCGGTCGCCCCTCGCCGCCACCGCGCCTGCCCTTCAATTTCGCCTGGATGATGGCGCTTTTGGCCGTGGCCGTGGCGCTGGGCACTTACCCCATCGTGCGGCGCCTGACCAAACGCCTGGAGACGGTGCAACTGGGCGTCGAACGCTGGGGCGCGGGCGATTTGTCGACCCGCTTGCCGGAAGACGGTCAAGACGAGGTGGCTTTTTTGGCGCGGCGTTTCAACCATTCGGCTGAGCGCATCGAGACCTTGCTGGGCACACAAAAAGCGTTGGTCGCCTCGCAGCAGGTGCTGTTGGCCTCGCAAAAAACCTTGCTCGCCAACGCCTCGCATGAGTTGCGCTCGCCGCTGACGCGTATTCGGATGGGCCTGGAGCTGATGCAGGATGTGGCCCCCACGCTTGCCGCTTCGCGTACTGCGCTGCCCCCCGAGGGGGCCAATTTCCCTAGGGGCGGCCCGTCGGAAAATTATGCCCCCACGCTTGTCGCTTCGCGCTCGGCGCTGTTGCACGAAATCAACCGCAATATCTCCGAGCTGGACCAGTTGATCGAAGAGATTCTGCTGGCCAGTCGCCTGGATGCGCAAGAGGCCGACATGGGCACAGTGGAGGCGGTGGACCTTTTGGGCCTGACAGCCGAAGAGGCAGCCCGTTTTGAGGCCGACCTTGACGTCAGCCTGGGCACGGGTGCAACGCACGGCGCCCTGCAGGGCACCGCAGAACTCAGCGTGCAGGGCGTGGCCAAGCTGCTGCGCCGCGCCCTGCGCAATCTGCTGGAGAATGCGCGACGCCATGGCGCGGGCAACATCAGTGTGCGGCTGGCGCGCTTGGGCGATGTGGCGGAAATCACCGTCTGCGACAACGGGCCGGGCGTACCCGAGGCCTATCGGGCGCGTATTTTTGACGCTTTTTTCCGCTTGCCGGGTGCGTCCGAACGTGACGGTGGCGTGGGGCTGGGCCTGGCCTTGGTCAAATCAATCGCGACCCGCCACGGCGGCAACGTGCGGGTAGACAACCGGGCCGGTGGCGGTGCCAGCTTCACCTTGACATTGCCGATCAGGGCACACGCAGAAGGCCCGTCAGCGTCAGGCGCGTAGATGCTAACGCGCGTGTGATCGCGGGGGTTCTCCGCCCAGTCGCCTGGCGCAAACCTTTGGTAACAAAATTCACGCTGGGAAGTGTGAAGTTTTGCGACTAACTGCAATTTCATCCCCCATTTGAGGGATGACGCTTTTCTATTTTGCGGCTGTAATAGATACCACTGCTGTCACAGTGTTTTCAGGCAGGTGGTTCAGAAGCCGATTCGTTTACCCGAGGCCGATGATGCACCGGCCAACTCAATAGCTTCAAGAGTTCAGGAGTTTCCAACGACGTCCCCTCGGGGACTTTGACAAGCCATCCAGCCCGTAAGGCCGGGTGGCTTTTTTTTGGGCCTTTTTGAGAGTTGCCCGGGGCTGATTGTTTGCTTCTAAAATAGTAGCAATTTAGCGCCATTGCACGAGACCTGGGGGCCGAAAACTCTTAAAATCTCGCTACAAAACCTTAAGACCATTTAATCGTTAACATGGGTGTTAACATTCGTGTTACCACTACGTCATTACCTCGTCCCATAGGCCCCCAGCGGCAACCGGGCTATGCGCCTGCAGGTTTGGCGCGAGTGTGGCGCCATTCACCTACTGGATCAGCGGCGGCGGCAAGT
>JANOXL010000159.1:0-1782 GCA_031418395.1 Rhodoferax sp.
GGTACTTGCCGTTGGCCTTCACCGAGCACGGCGCCATCATGGCCGCCAGCGTGCTCAATTCGGCCCGGGCGGTGGAGATGAGCGTGTACGTGGTGCGCGCCTTTGTGCAACTACGCTCAGTGCTGCTGGATCACAAGGTGCTGGCCGACAAACTGGACGCGCTGGAACGGCGGGTTTCGCACCACGACAACTCCTTGGCCGAGGTGATTGAAGCCATTCGAGCCCTGATGGTGCAGCCCAAACCGGCCAATCGGCCTATTGGGTTTACGGCGGATGTGACGGGCAGGTCTGCAAAACGCTAGTAGTTTGATAGCTGTCTACGCATATTTCACGATGGCTAGCTGGTGATTTAACATAAGGCCATCATGAAACCCCTTCCCATCCGCCCGAACCCTGGTCAGGACCTGCGCCCCGCGCTGGAGGCTGCCGTTCAAAGCCAGGACTGCCGCGCCGCCTTTGTGCTCTCGGGCATTGGCAGCCTGTCCGCCGCCGGTCTTCGCGTTGCGGGCGCGGAGCAGCCCGAGCGCCTGACGGGCGATATGGAAGTCCTCAGCCTGTCGGGCACGGTGGCGTTTGATGGCGTCAAAAGCAGTTCGCACCTGCACATGGCGCTGTCTACCGCCACCGGCCAGGTGTTGGGTGGGCGCGTGGCTGCGGGTTGCATCGTGCGCACCACGGCAGAAGTGCTGTTGGCGCTGTTGCCCGAATGGGAGTTTTCTCGCGAGGCGGATGCGGTGACGGGGTTTGACGAACTGGTGGTGCGGGCGCTTGATGTCGCAGATCGCGATGTCAAGCCTGGGGATGTAGCCCGGGTCAAACTGGCCGCATTGCAGAAATACTGAAATTCAGCTAAACTGCAAGCATGCAAGCTACACTCACCATCAATAGCCGCGGCGTGGTCACCTTGCCGGCCAAACTGCGCCAGGCCATGGGGCTAAAGACGGACGACCAGCTGATCGCTGAAACAACGCCGCAGGGCCTGTTGCTGCGCCCGGCGGTCACTTTGCCGCTGGAGCTTTACACGCCCGAGCGCCTGCAGGAGTTTGACGACGCTGAGGCTGAGCTCGCTGCCGTGCTGCCAAAGCTGAAAACCCGGCAGTAGAGTCAGTAAAGCCCACCTCAACCCATGCGCATTTTTCTGGACGCCAACGTCCTGTTTTCCGCCGCCAGGTCGGCCGGTGCCATTCGCCTGCTGGTCCACGCGTTGCATGCCGCCGGGCACATTCTGGTGGCAGACGAATACGTAGCCACCGAGGCCCGCCGAAATGTTGCTGCAAAGGCTGGCAGCGAGGCCGTGGACTATCTGCAAGCGCTGTTGGCCCAGATTGATGTGAGTCTTGTGCAGCACCCATCCGTGGCGCAGACTGCCGTGCTTTGGTTGCCTGAAAAAGACCGGCCGGTATTGGTGGCCGCCATGGCGTTGAAGTGTGATGTTTTGGTCACAGGCGACCGCACGCACTTTGGCCCCGGCTATGGCAAAAGCTTTGATGGCGTCACAATTTATTCACCTGCCCAACTGGCCCAGGCTGTATTTCCTCCGGTACAAGAAACTCCATGAACTCAGCCACCATCGTCCAGAAACTCTGGAACTACTGCAACGTGCTGCGCGACGACGGCATGAGTTACGGCGACTATGTCGAGCAGCTCACTTACCTGCTGTTTCTCAAAATGGCTGACGAGCGCAGCCAGCCTCCGTGGAGCCAGCCCAGCCCGATAACCAAGGGCTTCGACTGGCCTTCGCTACTGGCCAAAGACGGCGACGAGTTGTTTGACCACTACCGC
>JANOXL010000160.1:0-10245 GCA_031418395.1 Rhodoferax sp.
AACCTGCTGAATTTACAGTCAGACCGTCAAAACTCAAACGAATTTGAAATTGGTTGCTTAGACAGATTGGGTCTAAGAACGTTTCTGTACGGACGCGTCGAACCCCTTGGCCTAATCTTCACCCAGCCACTCGCGGCGACCCTTCAGGGCCGCTGCGAATTTTTGGCCTCTTCGGAATTGCCGGCGTGTCAGTTCTTCGCCAACTGCGCGTCCAGCTCTTTGCAAGACGGGGAACAAACGGCTTGCGCCTTGCCCAGCACCTTGCGGGTGCCCATCAGGGAACGAGCACGGTGTTTACCGCACATAAAACACGACATCGTGGCGCCGCCAAACGAGGCAGCAGCAGCGAACGGCGAACCGGAGACTTTGGATTTGTAACGCAAACCGTCTGGCAAGACGGCGGTTTTGGCTTCAGCTCTTGACATTGAACGGGTCACTCCAAAGTTAGACGAGGCCATATTTTATCGCGGATTGGCCGCCCTGCTGTCGCGACTGCGCTGCGACGCGATAATCGAGAGGTTTTGAAACCGACTAAAAATTGAAAAAGGCTCGCATGGCACGTACCGTCAACTGCATCAAATTGGGCAAAGAAGCCGAAGGCCTCGATTACGCGCCCTACCCCGGCGAACTGGGCAAACGTATCTGGCAAGGCGTCAGCAAAGAGGCTTGGGCCGCGTGGCTCAAACACCAGACCATGCTGGTCAATGAAAACCGCCTGAATCTGGCCGACGCGCGCGCGCGCCAGTACCTCGCGCGGCAAATGGAAAATCACTTCTTCGGCGACGGTGCCGACGCGGCTGCCGGTTACGTGCCGCCCGCTGCCTAGCCGACGCTTTGCTGACCTGCCACCGTCCCGTTGATCCGGATCGGTGCAATTTGAAGTTCCCCTCGAGCTGAATTTGTCGAAGCACCTCGACGATCTCCAGGTCAACGGCGCCAATTTCATTGGGCCTGGTCCCTACTTGACGGAAGGCTGGACGGGCCAGGCCAGCTTTTCCCTGCTCGATCTTGATTTTGGTGACGGCAGTCGCTGGCGCGCCACCTACGCGGCCTGGCGGGCTGACACCAGCCATTCAAGCAAGCGCCCCCGATTGCTGCATTACGTTGCGCTCGTACCCGGTCTGCCTGCGGGGTTTCAGCGGCAAACTTTCGACCATGGCCGAGTCCTCTTGACGCTGTGCGGCGGCGCGATGACGGCGGCTCTGAAAGAGCTGCGTTTTGAAGCGGATCGGGTGGTGTTGCCACTGGGATCGCCAGCAGTTCAGCCTGCAGGGGCCGCATTCAATTGGGACATCTGGGCCGTCAAGCTGCTGGCACGCTGTTGCCGCCGGGGCACACGGCTGCATTTGGAGGCCAGCGCGTCGGTCGCTGTGCCGGAACTCGACGCCATTTTGACCCTGTTTCGCAGCCAGGGGTTTGAATTGACGCAGCACATCGGCGGCGCAGGGGTTGGCCGTGTCAATGGCAGTCTCACTGGCGCTAGCCCCAACACGGGCGACAACACCTTCGCCCAGGGCATTTACAACCCGCGTTGGACCCCTAAAAATCGTCGCAACGCCCTTCAGGACCCGCTTTCAGTGCCACTGGCGCTGCCCACGACCCATCGCCGTTGCATCGTGATCGGCGCGGGTCTGGCGGGGGCTAGCTGCGCCTTCGCACTGGCACTGCGCGGCTGGGCAGTGCAAGTGATTGACGCGCACCTGCAACCCGCGATGGGGGCATCGAGCCTGCCCGCAGGGTTGCTTGTCGCGCACACTTCCGCAGACGACAGCCCGCGCTCTCGCATGAGCCGCGCGGGCCTGCATTTGACCGTCGAGCAAAGCCGCCGTTTGCTGGTCGAAGGGCAGGATTGGCAAGCCAGCGGCGTGTTGACACTCAAACCCGGCGTCCCGCCCGAGCGGCACGCTGGCGCGGCTTGGGTGAAACCAGCAGCGCTGATCCAGGCATGGCTGGCCGCGCCGGGCATTGAGTTCACCGGCGGGGTAACGGTGGCGGCGCTCAGATGCACACCCGTGAGGGCGGTCGAACGTGTTGGCGTGCATGTTGGCCTACCTCCTGGCCTACCTGCTGGTGTACTAGGCGCCCAGCGCCGTGCGGGAAGTGATGTGGCACCTGTCGTTGAACCTGTTCTGAAAGGTGTTGCGCAACATGACCCCAGCGATTCCGCCCAAGGCCATCCTTCAGAGATGCAAGCCCCGATGTGGGAAGTTTTGGATAGTCACGGTCGCGTCATTGCCAGCGCGCCGCTGATCGTGGTGGCAGCGGCCGGCAGATCTACAGCGCTTTTGCAAGCCAGCCATGGCGCCCAGTTATCGGCTTTTGGCCCACTGACGGACGTGCCCGGCCAGGTCTCGTGGGGCCTGCAGCGGGAGGGCGATCTGGACTGGATGCCGCCAGGGCCGGTGAACGGATTGGGTAGTTTTTTGCCGAATGTGCCGGGTGTGCGGGGGTGCGGGGTGAGGCAACTCCTGGCGATTCGCAAAATCGAACCATGGCGACGGCCCCGCACGCCCGCGCCTGGCTGGCCGCTGCCACCTTTGAAGATGCCCTGCAGCCGCTGGACGAAGCCATCGCGCATCAAGGCAATCTCGCCCGCCTGCAGCAACTGCTGCCCCGCACCGCAGCGCAATTGCAGGGGCGTTTTGAAGCGGGCGACATCAACACCTGGCGCGGCATACGTTGCACCACGCCCAATCGCCTGCCGCTCGTCAAAGCGCTTGCACCCGGCCTGTGGCTCAACACCGGTTATGGTTCGCGCGGGCTGACATGGAGCGTGTTATGTGCCGAGCTGTTGGCGGCGCGCCTGCACGGGGAGCCTTGGCCCATTGAAGCGTCATTGGCGCGGGCACTGGACGCGTAGCCAGGCCAGTTGAAATGTGTCCCAATAAAACCCCAATATGGGTACGATATTGTCCTCATCAGCCTCTTGCCTACGTTTTTAAGCCTTTTAGGCCGTCAGGTCTCGTACTATAGGCACAAAGCGCTACACTTTGCGTAGCATCGCCTGAATCAAAGTCGGGTCAAACGGAATCTCCAGCACACCCATACAACCGGCCTGCTCAGCGCGCTGCTGCAGGTGCCAGGAAACCTTGGTTGAGGTCAGCACGATGGAGCCGATGGCAGGCTCCAGCGCCACCAGGCGTTCGACCAGCGCCCAGGCGTCCAGCTCAGGTGAATCCAGGTTAAGGATCACCAGGTTGTAATGCCGATTGCGCGCCAAATCCACCGCCTCAGGGGCGCTGATAGCGTCCGAGATCTCCAGCAAACCCGCCAGTGAGAGCCGCGCCCGCAGGTACATGCGCCGGTCGCGTGAGGTGTCGACAATCAGCGTCTGGCGCACACCAGGCGGCGCGATGCCTTGGGCCACTTCGCCGGTTTCAAGGTCGATGTCAGAGCCGGTCGCCCCCGCGAAGAGCTGGTCCATGGCATGCACCACGGCGGTCCAGTTGATCGGCCGCGCAAAGGCGCGCCAGGCACCTTCAGGCGGGCGCTCGCCCACGGCGATCAGCTTGAGATGTTTGTTGAACCCGGGCGACTCCAGCTCCATGCCGCCTTCGTAGCTGTCGGTATCGAGCAGCACCAAATGCGGCTGCTGAGGTGACTCGGCCGACCACAACACGTAGTTGGACGAGCGATCTTGCGAAAGGCGAAAAACCGTGTTGAGCGCGTGGCGTTCGACGTCGCGAAAACCGACAACTCTGACATAAACCGTGTTGAGCATGTTTCTATTTGACGGGACTGCGCCCGGAAAATCAAGTGCTTATTTACCCAAAAGGAAGGAGCGGCCTCCCCGCTCCCCATTCTTCCCTATTATTTCATCGCTTCACTTCATCGCGTCAGCCGGGCGGCGCGCACGCACGTAGGCGTCGGTGGGCATGTAGTCCTTGCCGTCGGCATAACGCCACTGCACCATCGTGCCTTTGCCGCCGACCTGGTCGAGTTTGCCCACATAGGCGCCCATCGTGGACTGCTGGTCGATCGCGCGGAACTCCGCCGGGCCAAACGGCGTGTTGAACTTCAGGCCACGCATGGCGAGCACGAGTTTTTCGTTGTCTGTCGAATTGGCCTTTTTGATCGCCGCGAAGATCGCCTGCATGGTGGCGTAACCGACCACCGAGCCGACTTTGGGGTTCTCGTTGAACTTCTTGTAATAGTTCGCGGTGAACGAGGCGTGTTCAGGCTTGTCAATCTGATCCCACGGGTACCCAGTGACGATCCAACCTTTGGGCGTTTCGTCTTTCAAGGTCTCCAAATACTCTGGCTCGCCCGAGAGCATCGACACCACGGGCGTTTTCGGGAAGATATTACGCTGGTTGCCTTCACGCACCAGCTTGGCCAGGTCGGCGCCAAAGGTGACGTTGAAGATCGCATCCGGCTTGTTTTGCATCGTGGCTTGCAGCGTCGTGCCCGCGTCGAGTCGCCCCAGCGCCGGCCATTGCTCGCCGACAAATTCGACGTCAGGCCGTTTTGCTTTCAACAACTCCTTGAAACTCGCCACGGCGCTTTGGCCGTATTCGTAATTCGGCGCAATCGTGGCCCAGCGTTTGGCTGGGAGTTTGGCTGCCTCTTCCACCAGCATGTTGGCCTGCATGTAGGTGCTGGGGCGCAGGCGGAAGGTGTAGCGGTTGCCTTTGTCCCACACAATTGCGTCGGTCAGCGGCTCACTCGCCACAAACAGGCGTTTGTTTTTCTGCGCGTGGTCGGCCAGGGCCAGGCCTACGTTCGACAAAAACCCGCCTGCGAGCACGTCGACCTTTTCACTCGACGTGAGTTCCACCGCGTGTTTTAACGCTTCCTCAGGCTTGCCACCATCGTCCCGCGCGATCACCTCAACTTTACGGCCCAGCAGCCCGCCCTGCGCGTTGATCTGCTCCACCGCCAGTTGCCAGCCCTGTTTGTAAGGCGTGGTGAACTGCGGAATATTCGAATAACTGTTGATTTCGCCAATTTTGATGGGTTTGCCTGCCTGCGCGAACGCGGCAGTGCCTACGACCATACTTGCGCTCAAACCCGCGCCCAGAACCAAATGTGTGGCCAAACCGTTCGCCAAACCCGACATCCAAAAACGTTTCATGATTTCTCCAGTGAGGGAACTTTATCAGGGAATTCCCTGAGCCGTGCTTCAACGCGCGAGTAGGGAGATTGGAGGACTTCGCTTATTCAAGTCGATGGCTCGTTGCCGTCGGCCCCGCGCGGCGACACGGCAATGCGCATGCGATTTTGCTTCGAAATCACGCGCGGCCACGAAAAATGCGTCAAGCTGGCGCTTGGGCATTTTTTTGGGGTGCCGGACAGATTGCCACCACGCACCTTTCGAAGCAAAGCCCGGTCGCATTTCCCTGCCACCGTGCTCTGTTCTTGTTTGTTGAGGTTGCAAAAAGTCAAAAAGCGGCTTGTGCAGTTGAAGTGGTTCGTTCCCACTGGGGTGTTCAACTCGCGGGTTTAAGGTGAGAATTGGCTATTCGAAATAATAAGTTGCTACTGATGTCTTGCCGGGTTTGTCGCTATTTTTATTAGAGCGTACTATTTATATGATACAAGGGAACATTTGGGTTTTTATGGTGCATGTTGCCACGTTATATTGCAAGTGTTTGCGGTATACATTACGTTAGGGTTTATGGACACTTGGGAGGAAGAATTTAGGGCAATGCTAGACGGCATGACCGTTGATGAAATATCTTTGGCCCTTGCACAGCAGAAAGGCCATTTCGGATTAGCAAATCGCCGCGCCTTAGCCATTGCAATCTCTGCTTCCCGTGAGAAGGCATCACACTCTGCTTCAGAGTATCGGCGGGAACAAAGAGAAGAAAGAGATTTAGCCCTCGCCTCTGAGGCAAACGATATAGCCAGAAGCGCTCGAACTTGGGCAATCGTTGCCATTACTATCAGCACAATCACCGCCGCTGTAGTTGCATATGTCCAGTTCATTGCCGCTAAACCCTAACTTAACGGCCCACGCGGACTGTCGCCGGTGGCCTTTACGTTATACGTCCCACCCACCAGCTGAATCGCCCCGGTTTTCATGGAGGCCAGTTGGTTAAAGTGAAACTTGGATTTCGGTCTTCAAGGCGAGTTGCCGATAGTAGTTTGCCTCAGCCTCGGCCGGTGCAATATACCCAATCGGCTCCAGCAGTCGGTGGTGGTTGAACCAGGACACCCATTCAAGGGTGGCCAGTTCCAGAGACTCCTTCGTTTTCCAGGGAGCACGGCGGTGAATCAATTCAGTCTTGTACAGGCCATTGATCGTCTCGGCCAGGGCGTTGTCATAACTGTCACCACGACTGCCCACCGAGGGTTCTATCCCGGCTTGGGCGAGGCGCTCGGTGTAGAGGATGGAGACATACTGCGAGCCCCTGTCTGAGTGGTGAATCAATGCTTTTTGATCCGGCTGGCGGTCATACAAAGCCTGCTCCAGCGCGTCCAGTACAAAGTCCGTTCGCATGGAGCTGCTGACCCGCCAGCCGACAATCCGGCGGGCATACACGTCGATCACAAAGGCCACGTACTGCCAGCCTTGCCAGGTCGAGACGTAGGTGAAGTCCGATACCCACAGTTGGTTGGGACGCTCGGCCTTGAACTGGCGGTTGACCCGGTCCAGTGGACATGGCACCGCCTTGTCTGGCACCGTGGTGCGTACGACCTTGCCCCGGCGCGCACCCTGCAAGCCCAAACGCTTCATCAGCCGCTCAACGGTGCAGCGGGCCACCCCGATGCCTTCACGCCTCATTTGGTGCCAGACCTTGTCGGCACCGTAGACTTGCATGTTGGACTGCCAGACTTGCTGGATTTGGGACATCAAGGTGTCATCCGTCTTGGCGCGGGCACTGCGCAACTCAGGCTTGCGTTGGCAAGCAGCATGGCGCCGATACCCGGATGGGGCAATCTGCAATGCCTTGCAGATCGGCTCGACCCCGTGGGTGTGGCGATGCTTGTCCACAAAGTCCCTCAAGACTTGAGTCGGCGGTCGAGCTCCGCCTGGGCAAAAAAAGCGCTGGCCAACTTCAGGATTTCGTTGGCCCGTCGCAGTTCCTTGTTCTCACGTTCGAGGGATTTGATGCGGTCACGCTCTTCGCTGGTGACGCCATCGCGCAGGCCACTGTCGATTTCCTGCTTGCGAATCCACTCATGCAGCGTCTGGGGAACACAGCCAATCTTGGGTGCGATTGATTCAATGGCAGCCCACAGGGAGGGGTACTCGCCACGATGCTCCTGCACCATGCGTACGGCACGTTCGCGCACTTCCGCGGAAAAACGGTTTGATTTGTTGCTCATGACTCCATCTTCTCAAAGGTTGGAGCCTCCTCAAATTCCGGGGCGATTCACTATTATCCGACCGACGTCTTATGGCTATCAAGATGATGAAGAGTGCTTCAAGGATTCGGATGATTTCATGTTGGGGAGCGAATATTTGGTAGCCCCTACTACCCAACCGGGGCAAGTAAAGCGCTACGTCCATTTGCCAAAACTGCTCGCAGATAAAGTGTGGCATGACTTTGCAAGCGGTGAGTGTCATTAGCAGGGTAATTTCACACGATTGCCGTTCCGCTGGCGAAGCTGCTGATGTTTAATCGTGTGCTCAGCTAGCCTTTCAAACCACCTTGCGTCAAGCCGCCAACGACTCGCTCTTGAAAGAAGGCGATCAATAAAGCCACAGGAACGATAGCAACAATGAGCGCCGCACTAATGATGGGCCATGGGAATGAAAATTCACCCTGGTACAGGGTGATGCCAACAGGTGCAGTCCGCATAGAGGCACTGGAATTGAGCGAGAGCGCTAATAAGAACTCATCCCACGAGTTGACAAAAGCCAAGATGCCTGCCGTGAAGACGCCTGGCGCAGATAACGGAACCACCACACGCCAAAGGGCACCAAATCGCGTGCACCCGTCTAACATGGCCGCATTTTCTAAGTCTTTAGGGATACTTAAGAAAAAGCTCACGAGTACTAAGGTGCAAACAGGTAGATTCAGCACGATGTAAGGCAGAACTAAAGCGGTATAGGTATTGAGTAATTTCAATGCCCGCATTGTTTCAAACAAGGGGACCAAGAGAGTAACAAGCGGGAACATACTGCTGGCGACAATGGCAGTCAAAATGAGTTGACGATGTTTGAGGTTCAGCCGCGCGATGGCATAGGCTGCGAGCGAGGCTACTATCAACGTAAAAAAAGTGGCTAAGCTGGAGACAATCAAACTGTTGCCGAGATAGGTCAATAAAGGCTGATCAGTAAACGCTTGAACGTAATTTTGAAAGGTCAAATTCTCTGGCCAATATGTGATGGGTTTTTTGACGAGCTCAACCTCTTGTTTTAAGGAGGTCAGCAAAATCCAAAGTGCTGGAAAGAAGCCATTGAACACAATAACAGCAGCCGCTATAAAACGCAGCCGCTTGGCTGTCCACAATTCACCGATCACGCTGTTCTTCCAATCCGTTTGAGATAAAAGGATGTCACGATCAAGGAGAGGACAAACATGCAAACAGCGAGCGTCGAACCATAACCCACATCCAAATAGTCAATGGTGGTTTTGTGAATGAGCATGGCTAAAGTTTCAGTTGCGTCACCAGGCCCTCCCTTGGTCATGGTATAGGGAATATCAAAGGTTTGCAGCGCCGTAATCGTTCGAAAAATGAGCGCCACAATAATACTGGGCATGAGCATGGGCAAAGTGATGTGTACAAACTGTACCCACTTGGAGGCACCGTCCACTTCGGCTGCTTCATACAAAGATTTAGGAATCATTTGCAAACCAGCCAGCAAAATAAGTGCCATAAAGGAGCTGGTCTTCCAAATGATGGTGAGACAAATGGCGGCAAAAGCCCAGTTGGGTTTGAGTAGCCACATGGTTTGCTTTTCTGCCACGTAATCAGAAAACGTGACGCGGCGAATTACGTCATTGACAACGCCATACTCAGTATGAAAAAACCACGCAAAAATGAGACCTGCAAAACTAAGAGGCAGTGCCCAAGGTAACAATAGCGAGAGGCGAACAGGCCATTGACGTTTGAAAGGCAAATTGGCCAACAAGGCCATGCCAAGACCCACCACCAAAGCGCCAGGCACAGTGATGATGGTGATCAAGATGGTGTTTCGTAGTGCACCCCAAAACTGTTTGTCCACCCATACGTCTTTGTAGTTGTTCCATAGAACAAACTTTATTTGACCAGAGCCACCGCTAAGGCGCAAATCGAAGAAGCTGTTGTAAATCAAACGCCCAACCGGATAAACCACAATGAGCGCTAGCAACAAAAACGCTGGCGCTAGTAAGATAAACGCCAGCGTTTTGTCGGAAGGGTCGCGCAGTTTCGCAAGCAACACAAATACCTTTCGCAGTTTTGAGCGATTAGCGCATCAAACGGGAGACACGGCTTTCAATTTCATCGACGCCATCTTTTGTCGTTTTTGTGCGAGCTAACATGGCACTGGTCGTGGTACGGACGATGTCGCTCACTTGGCCATACTGTGAGCTTATAGGGCGTGCCTGACCGGCCACCACAACGGCTGCTGCATCTTTAAACCAAGGTGCTTGTTTGAGTACGTCTGCATCGGTGTAAATATTGGCATAAGTTGGAAGCAATGAGCCTTCAACCGCCAAGAATTTGCTGGCTGCAGGGGCGCTCAAAAACTTCACCAAATTGGCTGCAGCAGCTTTGTTTTTAGAGAAAGCACTGACAGCCCATTGCCAACCGCCTACACAAGTCGAACTCTGACCGCCAGCCATAGCAGGCAGTGGAATCACGCCAACTTTGCCTTTAACTTGTGTATCAGCGTCGTCTTTAAAACGATCCCACGCAAACCCCCAGTTAATTGCAAAAACAGCCTGACCTGCTTTGAATTCATTGACAGTTACGGGTGTAGTTACTTCGGCGATGTTTTTCTTCATCACGCCATCGTCAACCATTTTGAGCCACATATCCATACCTTTAACGGCGGCGGCTTTATCCAATGTCAGTTTGCCATTGGCATCATTGAAAGCCTTGCCTTGGCTCCAGTAGGGCAGTAGGAATGTGCAAACCGCGCCTTCGATGGGGGCGCCTTGGATGGAGAGGCCTTGCAAATTGGGGTTGGCAGCTTTTTCAGCCGTTTGAATTTTTTTAGCACCTATGACAAGTTCATCCCATGTATTTGTCTCTATCAAGACGTGCTTCTCTAACAAGTCTTTGCGGTAAAACATGAAAATCGAGTCTGCAAACTCAGGCATTGCATCCACTTTTCCATCTACTATGATGGCTCAGCTGTACACACGC
>JANOXL010000161.1:0-1970 GCA_031418395.1 Rhodoferax sp.
CGGAAAATACTGGGCGCGCAGGGCCGGGTCAGGAATGTCGATATCGCTGCCTGACAGCGCCGCGCCCTCGTTGGAGCCGAAATAGTTGACGATCTGCACGCCATACTTTTCGCCGAAACCACGCACCATCCATTCTGAAAGTGGTGCCGCTCCCGAGCCAATGCGCGAGAGGCGCTTGAAGTTGATGCCCGCGAGCAGCGCCTCGTTTTGCAACAACATGTTCAAGACCGCTGGTGGCGCAACGGTGTAGTCAATCGACTCGTCGCGCAATTGCTGGAGGAATACCGTCAAGTTAAACGGGTGGTGCTGCACCACCGTGCCGCCCAACACCAGCCAGGCCGCAAACGCGGTGGAAATGCCAGCCATATTGACAAACGGGAAGGGGTTCAGCAACCTGGCTTGGCGCGGCAGGCATGCCGCTTCGATGATGCTGGGCGCGACGATCAGCCACTCGTTGTGGCTGCGGGGCACGCCTTTGGGTGCGGCCTCGGTGCCGGAGGTCCAACAGATGGTGAAGACATCGTTGGCGTTGACAGCGGCCGTCTTTTCGGCCAAGGCAAGCTGCTCACGCTGCGCTGCATTGATGTGTGCGCTGCCTAAGGTGTGGAGGTGATTTACCCCGTCGCCTGTCGACGCACCTGGCACCACGTCACCCCATGCAAAAACGGTTTTGAGCGAGGGGTGCGCAGCGCGCAAGGTGCAAAACATCTGGGCCGCCGCATGGGATTGACCCGCCTTGCCGATGTGCAGAAAAGTGAACGCCGCCGCCGCTTGCGTGACAGCCAGGATTTGATCCAACTCATGTTCGCGGTACTGCACCGGAACAGGCGACACCACCACGCCCAAACGCGCACAAGCCAGGTACACCACGAACTGCTCCACACAATTGGGCAGCATGACCACGACGATATCGTCTCGGTGAACGCCGTTGTGGATCAGTGTCAAGCTCAAGCCATCTACCGCATCAGCAAGCTGCCGCCAGGTCAACCGTTGCGGCAGGCCATGGGCAAAATCGTTGCGGTTAGGTGCATCGACCACCGCTTCTTGATTGCCAAATTCAGCCAGGTTGTTGAGGAATTGCCCCCACAGCGTTTGGGCGCCCCACCAGCCTTGCCCGGTGTATTCGTCGATCTTGCCTTGCGGCACCACAATCATGGATTATTTCCAGCGATCCAGTGTGCGTTGGCTGACAAAACTCGCGTGAAAACCATGCGGAATGCGGCGCGGCAAGAGGATGCGGGCGATCGGCCCTTCTGCCAGGCGTGCGCCTTTGCAGTCGAACACCTGAATTTCCGAGCGCTCGTCAGCAGGGTTCCACACCGGCGTGACCAGGTAACCATCGTCTTCGCTTTGGCTGTTATCGCGTGGCGCGAAGCCGGGCTCGTTGTAAAAGTAGCGAGGCCCGGCGCTGTAGGCCACGTAACCCCCGGTACTCAGGTCGTACTTCACAAGCCCGGGGAAGCGCGGCTCCTCGCGGCCCCCTTGTGGAAACAAGATGTTGTACGAATAACGGTTCTTGCGCCCCTGGTAGGCGCCGTTGATCACCGGGAATTCGCTGTTAAGTACGTCGTCAATGATGCGTTCGTGGGTCTCGCCGGTTTTGAGGTCAAAGCGCCACTCGTACAGCAGGAAGTCGCGCTGGCGCTGGTTGATGGTGTGCTCCAGACGGCGCGCGTCCAGCTCGCCGCTGGTGGTGGTGTGGATACGGTAGGGTGTGCCGACCATCACGACCACTTCCTCGCCTTTTTTGCCTTCTTCCCACGCGTTAACCACATGCAACATGTAATTGGGTTTGGCTTCAAACCAGCGAATGTCTTGGGCCGAGCCGAAGCGCGGCACCACGGCAAAACGCGAAGGCTGGTCGGCGTGAAAACGCACCTTGTAGCGCCCGGCCGCCAAGGCTTCTGTGTCCGGCCACAACGGAAAATCATGCAGGATGGTGTAGTGCTCCGTCACCGCCATATCGTGCG
>JANOXL010000162.1:0-7146 GCA_031418395.1 Rhodoferax sp.
TGAAAGACCACTACACCGCATTGGGCCTTGCAAGTTCTGCCACGCTTGCAGACATCAAGAAAGCGTTTCGCCAAAAAGCGGCGCAGTACCACCCGGACCGAAACCCGGACGCCGACGCGCCCGCGCGATTCCGTGCCGTGCAGGAGGCCTACGAAGTTTTGGCAGACGACGCCAAACGCCTGGCCTACGACGACAACCGCCGCCGCAATTTGCTGGACGACCCGGCCGAGACGGCGCGTGAGATTTGGCAAGCCTATTTTGAGCCGCTCATTCGCGCGGCGCGCTGAACCCCGCTACGTCGTTCTTCAACGATCTCCTACCAGAGCACCCACCCATTGAGCACCTCTTCTTTTTTCCACAATCTGCGCTCAGCCTACCAAGCTGAACTGGACGACCTCTGCACCGACTCTGACGGGCACGACGTGCTGAACAAACGGCTCGCTGAAAAGCGCCGTGAGATGGGTTTTCTGGTCAAGATGATGGAACTCAGCCCCGAAATGGTGGCGGTTGTTTTGCACCGGGCCTTTCGCTTCACGATCCCCGCCGCCATGGATCACCTGGTGGCGCAGGATGCCGATGAGTTGCCCGAATGGGCGGCGATCAGCGAAACGGTGGAGATCGCGCCGTGGGCGCGTGACATCGTGCAAACCATTTTGAAAGAGCCCCAGGGCGATTGGTTCATGACCATCGCTGCCGCGCTCGAATACATGCACCACAAACCGTTGACGGCGGCAGAACGCGCGCAGTTTGACAGCGACGATGAAGACAGTGATGACGGAGAAGGCCAAGGCGCATCTGCGGGCAAGACGGGCGGCAAAGGCGACCGCGACGACCTGCGCAATGAACGCCATGACGACACCCACACCGAAGACCACGACGAAGAAGAGGCCGGTGCCCGCGCCCGCGAAGATGCCGGCAACGATTGGCTGGCGGAGCAAGGCTTCGACCGCAAAGACTGATTCCATTTCTAAATCATCCGTGAACGTCGTTGTGCCTCCTAGCCGTGCTGTGGCACTGTCGTCGTCGGCACGCCTACTTCACGGATGATTTAGAAACGGAATGAGACCAACTTATGAACGCCCTTGCCCTGATTGCCAAAACCCAAAGCCTCATCGCCGCTGGCGACATCGTGGCGGCCGAAGCCGCGCTAGTCGAACTCGCCGATGCTGAGGGCGACAATGCCCTGATGGTGGTGCTGGAGCAGTTGCCACCCAAAGACATCCTGGCCGTGATCCGCGAATACGACAACTCCAGGGAGTCGGTCATCAACCTGCTGGTCTCGCCCGAGCAGTTTGCCCGCGCCGTGGTGATCGAAAAACAGTACAAAGACTTGAGCCACACGCACCTGCGCGGCATGGTCAATTCCATCATCTTCCGTGAAGACGCGGACCCACTGGAATTTCTAAACGCCATCGACAAGCTGGAGGGCGGCGCCGAAGCGCTGGCGGACTACTTTACGGAGAAGTGGGCCCGTATCGAGGCCTTTGCCCGCAGTGGTACCTTTGATACGGTGGAGGACGATGGCGAAATCCTGTCGGAAGCTGCCTTGCTGGCCAACGCCTATGTGAAACCGCGCGTGGACGAAGACGAAGTGGCCGACCGCGACTGGATGCAACTGGCCTGGCTGTTGCGCCACGATTGCCCTGATCTTTTTGTCGAGACGCTGCTGGTGCTGCGCGCCAAGGCCCGCGCCCATGATGCAGGTGACAGTGAAGAAACACCCGCCCAGGAACAGGACGGCAACGACGGCAAGTTCGACACCAGTGAAACTGATCGTGGCAAGGCCACACCAGCGGCGTTGGAAGCCGATGAAGAATCGGCGATATAGCGCGCCTTTGAAAACATCAGAAAACAATGTCCGATACCCTGTCCGATAGCGAAACGGTTTCTGCCTCAGCGGCCCAAACAGTTGCACTGTTTGACGCGCGGCCTTTTTTCGAAAAAACCTTGGTCTATGGCCTGCAACACGGCCTCATCGACCAGGCCAAGCTGACCGCCATCGAGACCGAAGCGCCCAAAGGCATGGTGCAGATTGCGCGTTATTTCGGCAGCGAGTTTCTGCGCCCCGAGTTGGAGCGCGCGCGTGAGCGGCTCGTCAATCTGGTCAGCCTGAACCTGGAGCTCGGCAGCCAGGGTGACCTGAGAAAAGCCGCCGATCTGCTTCGCGACAACAGCTTGTTGTCTCGCTCCAAGGGCGCGTCCGACATGCTAAAAGCCCTGATCGTTATGCCGCAGAGCAGCCACTTTGGCATGCACGAACAGGGCGGATTCAGTGACGACCACATTCCACAGTTGGCCAAATGGTCGCTGTGCAGCCTGGCGCAATACCAGGCCGAGCTGAAGAAGCGCAGCCAGGTCGCGCGCCTGGTTGAGGCTGCTTTGTGGTTCGCCGGTCAACTCGGCATGGACGCTGAAGAATTGGAAGACTCTGGCCGCGATGCCGAAGCGGTGATCCGCTCCGGCCTGTTGGCGCTGGCGATGCGCCAGACCAGCTTTCCTGACTGGGTGGTTTTCCAGAAGACGATGGCAGCCTTGAAGAAAAAGGCCGCTGCATCCAAGACAGCCAATTCGAGCGTTGCGCTGCCCAAGGACTTACCGGCCGAATTCAAAACGGTGGTGGAGGGTGTGCGCAAGTCAATCATCTCGGACTTGCCAAAAATCCTGGGCAGCACCCTGCCAGCCAGAAAGCTTTTTGATCAGACCCCCGCCTTCATGGGGCGCTATTTCTGGATCGAAGACGCCCTGAACCAGGTGGATGACTTTGACCGTGCCGCGTCCGCGTCCTGGAACAAGGCCACCGGGGGGCACAGTGACGACGGCTCGCTGCTCACACTTTTCCTTTGTATCGCAGCAGGCAGTGCCCACAAGACCTTGCTCACTGACAAAACCGCCGCCGCGCTGGTGCGCAAGGTCCGTAAATCCGGTATGAAGCCCGAGCTGGTGCCTCACTACATTTTGGGCAACGCCCCAGCGCACTATCAAAGCGGCTACTTGCAGATGTGGCAAGATTTTTTTGACGATGCGCAAGGCCGCTTGCTCAGCGACCACGACTATGAGCTGAAAGACGCCACGGCGCTGTTGCGTCGGGACTGCAATGTTGCACAGAGTTAGAGCGTGTTTTGCTACTATATAGATAGCAATAAATCCAATAAAAGCAAGACCTAAGTGCCAAAAATATTCATTTTTTTTGATGAATAAGTCAAAATGCGGGAAAATGTTAACACCCATGTTAACACCCATGTTAACAATCATATTGAACGATTGCAGATATCAACGTTCGCAATGGCGCGAGGTGGGGTGAACGGACTTCACCGCCCTCGCAAAAACAGCGCATCCAGCTCCTTAATCGACACCTGCCGCCAAGTCGGCCTGCCATGGTTGCACTGGTCAGAGCGTTCGGTCGCCTCCATCTGACGTAAAAGCGCGTTCATTTCTTCCACGGTCAGGCGGCGATTGGCGCGCACGGCCCCATGGCAGGCCATGGTGGAGAGCAGCTCGTTTTGTGCCCGTTCGATCACGTTGCTGGCATCGTGTTGCGCCAACTCGGCCAGCACGCTGCGGGCCAACTCGGTGGCGTTGCGCTCGGCGTTGTCGCGGGCAAGCGAGGCGGGTACGGCGCGTACTGCCAGGGTTTTGGGTGAAAACGTGCTGACCTCCAAACCCAATTGCGCGAGCGACTCGGCATGCGCTTCTGCCGTGGCTACTTCCAGCGGCGTGGCTGCAAAGGTGCTCGGAATCAGCAAAGGCTGGCTGGCGATACGTTTGTCTGGCGACGCCTCCATCTGCGTTTTCAAGCGTTCATAAACGATGCGTTCATGGGCCGCATGCATGTCCACAATGATCAAGCCCTGTGCGTTTTCAGCCAGGATATAGATGCCTTGCAGTTGCGCCAGGGCTTTGCCCAGAGGCCAAATGGCGTGAGCTTGATCCAGTGATGTTGCGGGATTGGGCGGCGTCTGTACCTCTTGGCGATGGCTTGGCTGCAGCTCTGAAGTGGCTAAAGTGGCCCAAGTGGCTGAAGTGACTGTGGCCGGTGAACTGGCTGAGGCAGGCGAAGTGGCGAGCCTGGTTGATTGCCACAAAGCGCCGATGTCTTCGACACGATGACCAAAAGGCGATGCTTGATTTGCTCCGAAATGAATCGCTGTTTGCGGCCAATTGGACGGGCCTGTCGGCCGCAATGCTTCCAAATTTGGGTTTCTCTGAAGGCCCGGTGAATGCTCAGACACTGAACTCCCAACAGCCGCGCCACCTGCGCGGGGTTTGGCCAGCGCGTCCTCGACTGCATGGCGCATCGCCTGATGCACTTCGCGGCTATCGCGAAATCGCACTTCGATTTTGGTCGGGTGAACGTTCACGTCGACCCGCGTCGGGTCGATTTCCACGTAGAGCGCGTACACCGGCTGGCGGTGGCCGTGCAGGACGTCTTCATACGCACTGCGCGCACCATGGCCGAGCACCTTGTCGCGCACGAAACGTCCATTCACGTAAGCGAATTGCTGGTCGGCTCGAGCGCGCGCGGCATCCGGAATACCGGCGCGGCCCCACACGCGCACGGGTAGGCCGTATTGTGGTGTGCTGGTGTAGTCCACACGCAAGGATCGCTCAACGAAATCGTCGCCCAATACATCGCGCAGGCGCTGGTCGATGGCAGTGGCGACTTGACCCGCCACAGCGCGCCATTGCTCGACCAATTTGCCTTCATGCCAGATCGCAAAACCCACATCGGGCCGTGCCAGCGCATGGCGTCTCACCGCTTCAATGCAATGGGACAACTCGGTGGCGTCAGTCTTTAAAAATTTGCGTCGGGCGGGCGTGCTGTAAAACAGTTCTTTGACTTCGACGGTCGTACCCTGGCTGCGCGCCACGCGGGTGATCTCGCCCGAGCGCCCGTCCAGCATCCAGGCATCCAATTGACCTGCTGGTCTTGTGGAAATTGCGCAATAAGCTATTGAGTTAATAGCCGCCAGCGCCTCGCCCCGAAACCCCATGGTGCCCACCGACTCCAGATCAACCAAGCTTGCAATCTTGCTGGTGGCATGGCGTTTGAACGCCAGTGGCAACTCATCGGGCAAGATGCCTGTGCCGTCGTCTTCGACCGAGATCAATCGCACACCACCGGCTAGCAAGCGCACGGTGACTTGGGTCGCGCCAGCATCCAGTGCGTTGTCCACCAGCTCCCGGACCACCGAGGAGGGCCGCTCCACCACCTCACCGGCGGCGATCTGGCTGATCAGTTCATCCGGCAATTCGCGGATGGCGCGGCGGGTAACCGCCGCAGGTAAATGAGTGGAAGAGGACAACAAAGCGTTCACCACTTCATTTTAGGGCTGCGA
This sequence comes from Rhodoferax sp., assembly GCA_031418395.1. Classification (GTDB taxonomy): domain Bacteria; phylum Pseudomonadota; class Gammaproteobacteria; order Burkholderiales; family Burkholderiaceae_C; genus JANYCG01. The sequence goes on from JANOXL010000162.1 coordinate 5,337, forward strand.
CCAAGGTGCACCTGGTTTCCTGTTCGGCGAAAAACGCCTGCCGAGCAGGGATAATCCGTCTCCATGGAAATTGCCACTTTTCTCATCGACTTTATTCTTCACGTCGACAAACATCTCGAAGCCTTTGTCACCAACTACGGCGCTTGGGTCTATGCGCTGCTGTTTTTGATCATCTTCGTCGAAACCGGTGTTGTGGTCATGCCGTTTTTGCCTGGCGATTCGCTCTTGTTTGTGGTGGGTGCGATGTGCGGCCTGGGCTTGATGAGTTACCCGCTGGCGGTTGGCCTTTTGTTTGTTGCAGCGGTGCTCGGTGACCAGTGCAATTACAGCATCGGGCGCCACTTTGGCCCTAAGGTGTTTCAGTGGGAGAACACACGCTGGTTCAATAGAAGGGCTTTCAACCAGGCACACGAGTTTTACGAAAAATACGGCGGCATCACCATCATCGTGGCCCGCTTTATGCCGTTTCTGCGCACGTTTGCCCCCTTTGTGGCTGGCGTGGCGGAGATGGGGCGCTCCAAGTTCAGTTTCTTCAATGTGACTGGAGCAGCACTTTGGGTCGGGGGCATCATCACCGTCGGCTACTTTTTTGGCAATTTGCCATTCGTGAAAACTCACCTGGACAAAATCATCTGGGCGATGATTTTTGTGCCGGGATTGATCGTGCTGTTTGGTGCCTGGAAGGCGCGTCGCAAGGCGGCAAACTAAAGGTTTACCTCCTGGGCGCGGTACGCAACAGTTCCGCCAACTGATCTTTGTAAAACCGTGCTTGTCCGGTGGTGCCATGGCCAGCGGTATCAGGGCTGCCGGGAATCAAATGGTATTTGGCGCCGGGAATACGTTTGAGCGCTTCATCCATCAAACCGGTGTGCGGCGGGTTGCGCTCATCGTCGGCGGAGTTCACCACCAGGAGCGCCGCCTTGATTTTTTCCAGATGGGGCGATGGATCGTAGTCACGCGAGCTGTCCCACTGGTAGAGGTGGTTGTTGGCGTCTCCCGTGTAAGGGGCGCTCAGGCGCGCATCCAGCAGGCGATTGGCGGCTGCTGCAGTGGGTGCGGCCTTGGCCAACGCCTGGTCACCACCATTGGTGCCCACACCGTAAAACACCGAGGCGAATGCCGCGCTTCTGGGTTGTTTGGCGTAGTTACCACCCATCCATTCGGGGTCGTTGCGGATGGAATCGGTGATGAGGCGGCGCATCATCCAGTTGCGGCTGGACATGGCGGTGGGCTGCGACGCCATCGGCATCAAGGCGTCCATCATGTCGGGGTAACGCGTGCCCCACACCCAGGTCTGCATGCCACCCATGCTATTGCCCGTGACGAGCCGCAGCTTCTTGATGCCAAAGTGTTCGGTGATCAGGCGGTATTGCGCATCGACTGTGTCGTTGTAGTTGTATTTGGGAAAGTTCGCCTTGAGCCCATCAGACGGTTTGCTGGATTTGCCGGTGCCCACCGAGTCCGGCAGGATGATGAAATATTTGGTGGCATCCAGCGGCTGGCCTGCGCCGAACAATTGGCCGCCATAGGCCGGGTTCAGCATGCCGGTGCCCGAACCGGTGGTGCCGTGCATCACCAGCACCGGCTCGCCTTTGGGGTCGCCCACGGTGGTGTAGTTCATGCGCAGTTCGGGCATGACTTCGCCGGTGTGGAACTTGAAATCTTTCAGGATGTAGGCGCCTTCCTTCGGCGCCGGAAACTCGGCGGCGTTGGCAGCGATGGCCAGCAACAGGGCGGCGCTCACACCGGCGGCCTGGGCGAATTTATCCATCAAACTCATGGCAATCTCCTTGGGTCAAGAAACAAAAAA
>JANOXL010000163.1:0-9077 GCA_031418395.1 Rhodoferax sp.
GGGCCAACAGCTCTTGCGCGTCTTTGACGGACAGAATGGTCTTGGCGGTGTCGGTGGCTTCAGACAAGGCAGCTTTGGAGGCCGTCAGGTTGAGTTCAACCATTTTCTCGACGCCTTCGAAAGCCTTGGCGGTCAGGCCAAACAGGGTTTCGACATTGGCTTTTTGAGCAGCAACAACTTGGTCAACGGTAAACATATGAAAATCTCCAGTGAGTTAAAAAAAGTAGAAAGAACCTGTCTGCGCCGTAACCGTTTCCAACTTGTCCCCTTCGAAGCTCTCCCTTGGGCTCAGTTCATGTTGCAGTGCAGCATGGGTTGAATTTTAGGGTTAACCCGAAAAAGATCAAGCTCTTTTTGTTGCGTTGCAGCATTTTTGAGCTTGATTAGAGTCGAATTTCTAAAACGCCACTGTATTGCGGAAGTATTTCATTGCTGTGAAAGCCTTTTATTCAGGTCAATTTGTTTTGCCGCTGCCGCCGGGGCACCGCTTCCCCATGGGCAAATATGTCCGCCTGCGTGAGCGCCTGGCGCTGGAGTGCCCCAAGGTGCAGATGCTGGAGGCCCCGCGCGCTGACGATGCCGCCTTGGCGCTGGCGCACGAGCCGTCCTACATCGAGGCAATCTCCAGCGGCAGCCTCAGCGCTGCGGCGATGCGCGAAATCGGCTTTCCGTGGAGCCTGGCTATGGTGGAACGCTCGCGCCGTTCAGTGGGCGCCACGGTAGCGGCCGTCAGCGCGGTGCTCGCGGTAAGCGCTGATAGGGGCACGAGCAAGGGCGCGGGCAGGGTCGAAGGTGTGGCGGCCAACCTGGCGGGTGGCACCCATCACGCCTCGGCCCACAAGGGCAGTGGCTTTTGTGTGTTCAACGACGTCGCGGTGGCGGCCCGCTTTGCGCAGGCACAGTGGCTGACGTCGAATACAGCTCGTCCGCCCTTGCAAATCGCCGTGATTGATCTGGACGTTCACCAAGGCAACGGTACTGCCGCGATTTTTCAGGACGACAGCTCGGTGTTTACCTTGTCGATGCATGGCGAGAAAAACTTCCCGTTTCGCAAGGTGCCCGGCGATCTGGACGTGGAGTTGCCCGACGGCTGTGGCGATGTGGACTACCTGGGTGCGCTGGAAGGTGCTTTATTTGAGCTGGACCAGCGTTTCAACCCGGGACTTGTGATTTATCTGGCGGGTGCCGACCCGCACGAGGGCGACCGCCTGGGGCGGCTCAAGTTGAGTTTTGACGGCCTGATGGCGCGCGACCGGCGGGTGTTTGACTGGTGTTTTGAGCGTTCGATTCCGCTGGCTTTTGTGATGGCGGGCGGCTATGGCAAAGAGCTGGAAGATTCTGTGCAGGTGCAGGTCAATACCTTCAAAGTGGCGCAGGAATACGCACAGCGCTGGCAGAATCGCTATTCCATTGTCAAATCAGGGCTGTAGGGCGTTGTGGCTCCCAGCCGTGCTAAAGCACAGTCGTCGCCACGCCAACTACAGCGTTGATTTCACAATGGAATAGTCTCCTTCTCAACGCTAGATTAACTCAATCGCATTTTTAAATGACACTTTCTGCAACCGCCGCCGCACAACAAGCCGAGATGACCCGCTTTGTCGATGAGGCCATCACCTCGCGCAGGTCAACCCGCGCCTTCACCCAGGCGCCTGTGCCGCGCGAGACCCTTGTGCAGATGCTGGAAGTCGCCAGCCGCGCTGCGTCGGGCACCAACACCCAGCCCTGGAAGGTGTATGTTTTGCAGGGCAACAGCCGCGACGCCTTGGTCGGAAAAGTCTGCGCCGCCCACGACGCGGTGCGCGCCAACCCGGAATTGGCCAAAGACTACGTGGAGGCCTACGCTTATTACCCCACCAAATGGACCAGCCCTTACATCGAACGGCGCCGTGAAAACGGCTGGGGCCTCTACAGTTTGCTTGGGATCGGCAAGGGCGACAAAGACAAAATGCATGCCCAGCACCAGGGCAACTACCGGTTTTTTGATGCGCCGGTGGGGCTGATGTTCACCATTGACCGCGTGCTGGAGCGCGGTTCCCTGGTGGATTACGGGATGTTCCTGGAGGCTCTGATGGTGGCGGCGCGTGGGCGCGGCCTGCATACCTGCCCGCAAGCGGCATGGAATGGGTTTGCCAAAATCATTTTGCCGCATATCGGCGCGGGGCCAGACGAAATGCTGGTGTGCGGCATGGCACTGGGGTTTGCCGACGACAACGCCCACGTCAACACCTACCGCTCCCCGCGTGAGCCCGTGGCTGGGTTCACGCAGTGGCTGGAATGACGAGCCTGGGCGGCGTTTGCGTTCGACCTGAGCCTGACGAAGGGCCCTTCGAGGGTCTCTTGATGAGCGGAATTTAGTCTCTCCAATGACCGCGATTGCCCTCCAGTTTTTCAACGGCCTGAGTTACGCCACCACGCTGTTCCTCATGGCGGCGGGTCTCACGTTGATTTTTGGGGTGACGCGTATCGTCAACTTTGCCCACGGCAGCTTTTTCATGCTCGGCGCACTGTTGACGGCGCATTGGGTGACGAACTGGTTTCCTGCCTGGGGGCAAAGCCCGGCGCTGTATTTTGCCGCTATGCTTTTGGGAGCCTCTTGTGCCGCCATAGCGGGGGCTATTGTCGAGTTTGTCTTGCTGCGTCGCATGTACGGCGTGCCCGAGTTGTACCAGCTGGTGGCAACGTTTGGGCTGACGCTGTTTTTGTCCGACGCGATGCGCTGGGGCTTTGGGCCCGACGAAGTGTTTGCGCCGCGTTTTCCCGGCTTGAAGGGCTCGGTCGAATTTGCCGGTGAATTTTTCCCGCAATACCAATTGGTGACGATTCTGCTGGGGCCGCTGGTCTGGCTGGGTTTGCACCTGTTGCTCCACAAAACGCAGTTTGGCAGACGGCTGCGCGCTGCCACGCAAGACCGCGTGATGCTCGATGCCTTGGGCGTCAACCCCAAACCACTGATGCTCGGCGCGGTGGTGTTGGGTTGTTTTTTGGCCGGTTTGGGTGGCGCTTTGCAGTTGCCACGCGAGCCTGCCACTTTGCAGATGGACGTGAATGTGGTGGTCGAGACGTTTGTGGTGGTGGTCACGGGCGGGCTGGGCAGTATCAGCGGTGCCTTTGTGGCAGCGCTTTTGATCGGGCTGATTCACGCTTTTGGCACGGCGTATTTTCCGCAGTCCACACTCGTGCTGGTGTTTTTGACGATGGCGCTGGTGTTGGCGATTCGCCCCCAGGGGCTCATGGGCGCGCCGCAGGATGCCGGGCCGAAAGAACTGGCGCAAAAATTTAACTTAATGCCCACGAACCGTGTGGGAAGCGCGGCCGTTGTGGTGTGTACCTTGCTGTTGGCGGGCTTGGCCTGGCTGGCGGGCGACTACTGGCGCTCACTCGCTGCCGATGCGCTGATCTTGATGATTTTTGGCATCAGCTTGCAGGCGGTGATGGCTTTGGGCGGCTTGGTGAGTTTTGGGCACGCGGCTTTTTTTGCGCTGGGCGCTTATGGTGCTGCGCTGTCACACACCGCCTGGGGCGTCTCGCTGCCCGGCGCGTTGGCGGTGGGCTGCGCCGCGGCATTGTTGGTAGCGGCTCTGTTTGGCGCAGTGGTGGTGCGCAGTGGCGGTGTGTATCTGGCAATGTTGTCGCTGGCCTTGTCGCAGGTCATCTGGGCGGCGGCGTCACAGTGGGTGGGCTTCACGGGCGGTGACAACGGCGTGATTGGCCTGGCCCTGGTCACGCCCGAAACACGCGCGGTGTTTTACCTGTTGTTGTTGGGCCTGGCGCTCTTCAGCGTATGGATGTTGGCGCGTTTGAGCGAATCCGGCTTTGGCGCAGCCTTGCAGGCGGTGCGCGACGTGCCCGCCCGCGCGGCAGCCAGTGGCCTGCGGGTGAATTGGATCAAATACCGCATGTTTGTAGAAAGCGCCGTGTTGGCGGGCCTGGCAGGGGGTTTGTTTGCGGCACATAAAGGTGCAGTGTTCCCGTCGGCGGCGAGTGTGGCCACCTCGGTGGATGCGCTTTTGGTGGTCTTGCTCGGTGGTGTCCACCAGTTATGGGGTGTGGCGGCGGGCAGCATCGTGCTGGTGCTGGCCGGGGCGGAGTTGGGCCGCAGTTTTGACTACTGGCGCGGGGCGCTGGGTCTTTTTGTCATGCTCATTATGGTTGTGGCGCCCTCGGGGCTTTTGGTTTTTCTAGGTGCGTTGCGCGGCCCGCGGCAAAGGCGTGGTGATGTGCAACAAGGCAAATTGCAGGGCAAAGCGCCGACCGGTTTAAAACCATGAGCCTGCAAGTTCAACAATTGGTCAAACACTTTGAGGGCGTCAAAGCGGTCAAGGGCGTGAGTTTTGAAGTGAATCCGGGCGAGTGTGTTGCCCTGATTGGCCCCAACGGCGCGGGTAAATCGACGTGTTTTGCCTGTATCGCCGGGCAACATGGCCTGACTTCGGGCGCAGTGTTTTGGGCGGGCCAGCGCCTGGACCAGTTGCCAGTGCAGGTGCGACTGCAACGCGGCGTGGCGCGTACGTTTCAAGTCGCGCAGACCTTTGAGGCGCTGACGGTGAGGCGCAATGTGCAGTTAGCGCTCCAAGTGGCGATGTCGGGCGGGCGCGGTTTGTCGGCCTGGCGACACCTGGAGACGAAGAACGCGCCAGCGGCGATGGCCTTGCTCGCGCAGGTCGGTCTGGCGGATTTGGCCGACGCGGAAGTTTTGGGCCTGGCGTACGGCGCGAAGAAGCGGCTGGAATTGACCATCGCGTTGGCGGGGATCACGTCGCAAGGCGCCACCGCTGTCGGGAATCCGCGCGCCCCCAAATTGCTCCTGCTGGACGAGCCTGCCGCTGGTTTGGCCGCGCTTGAACGCGCTGACTTGATGCGTGTGGTGAAGTCGCTTGCCCAATCCGGCGTTGCGGTGCTTTACACCGAGCACAACATGGACGCCGTTTTTGGCGTGGCGGACCGCGTGTTGGTGCTGATCGATGGCGAGATCGCGGCCCAAGGACGCCCCGACGAGATTGCCAACGACGCCGCAGTGCGCAGTCGCTACCTTGGACATCACTTCGGGCAACCTTTCGAGCAAGTTGTTGGCGAGCCGAATGCCGCCAAAGTAGAAAGTGGCGCCCATGCTTGACGTCAAACACCTCAACGCCTGGTGGGGTGCAGCGCAGGCCCTGTTCGATATTTCGCTCACGGTGCAGGCCGGTGAGCTGGTGGTGCTTCAGGGGCTTAACGGGGCAGGCAAATCCACATTGCTTCAGGCAATAGTGGGTATCGGGCCACGTTTAACGGGCGCAATCAGCTACAAAAATGAGAGTGTCTCAAACTGGCCCGCGCACCGGCGCGCGCAGTTGGGGCTGGGTTTTGTCGCCGAAGACCGCCGCTTGTTCGCCGGTTTGACGGTGCGTGAAAACCTGGAGATCGCAACCCGTTCCAACCGCGCCACCACGGCCGATCGGTTGGCCAAGGCGCTGACCCTGTTCCCGGCGCTGGGCACCATGCTTGGCCGCCGTGCCAGCCAAATGAGCGGCGGCGAGCAGCAGATGCTGGCCATTGCCCGCACGCTCATGACCGCGCCGCAATTGCTGCTGCTGGACGAACCCTGCGAAGGCATCGCGCCAGTGTTGGTCGAATCGATTGCCGAGGCATTGCTGAGTCTGAAAGCGCAGGGCATGCCCATGCTGGTGGCCGAGCAGAACCAAATTCTCGCCAGTCGGGCCGACCGGGTCATTACACTTGTCGCTGGCCAGATCGATCTGCGGCAAAGCCATGGCCCAACCGGTATGCACCATTGATAAAGCCCGTCTGGGCAGTTTGCGCCCGAGGGCCTTGTCTGCGCCTAAACTGCGAGCCTTGGACAACGCGCAGCGCCCGTATCTGGCGCTTTGAATTACAAACAACATGATTATTTCGAGCCTGCTCGACACCGACCTCTACAAATTCACCATGATGCAGGTGGTGCTGCACCAGTTTCCGGGCGCGCAGGTTGAATACAAATTCAAGTGTCGCAACAGCCAGGTCGATGCGAGCGGCATTGCGCAGGTCAATCTGGCCGCCCATGTGGGCGAGATCCGCGATGAAATTCGCGCCTTGTGCAGCCTGCATTTTCAAGAGGCGGAGCTGGCGTTTTTGCGCTCGATGCGTTTTATCAAAAGCGATTTCGTCGACTTTTTGGGCATCTTCAAACTCAACGAGAAATACATCACCGTCACGCCTCTGCCCTCGGGGGAGATTGACATCAGCATCAAAGGGCCGTGGCTTCACACCATCTTGTTCGAGATTCCGGTGCTGGCCATCGTCAACGAGGTGTATTTCCGCAATACGCACAAAGTGCCCAATTTTGTCGAAGGCCGCCAGCGCCTGGATTTAAAAATCGAGCAGTTGCGCGGCGCCGGTTTGAGCGATTTGAAAATCGCCGATTACGGCACCCGCAGGCGTTTCTCACGGGCCTGGCAAGATGAGGTGCTGCGGGTGCTTTCGGCCAAACTCGGCACCTTGCAAAGCCCTGGCAAAACCAACGGCGTGCAGGGCCAACTTGCCGGTACCAGCAACACCCTCCTGGCAATGAAACTCGGCCTCACGCCTCTGGGCACGATGGCGCATGAATATTTGCAGGCCGCCCAGGCACTCGGGCCGCGCCTGCGTGACAGCCAGGTGTTTGGTTTTGAGTCGTGGGCGCGTGAGTACCGGGGTGACCTGGGCATCGCGCTTTCAGACGTCTACGGCATGAGCGCCTTCTTGCGCGATTTCGACATGTATTTCTGCAAGCTCTTTGACGGCGCGCGCCACGACAGCGGCGATCCGTTCCAGTGGGGCGAGCGCATGATCGAGCACTACTTGCACAACCGCGTCGATCCAAAAACCAAAACCCTGATCTTCAGCGATGGCCTGACCGTGCCACGCACCATCGAGTTGTACCACCAGTTCAAGGGCCGTGCGCAGTTGGCCTTTGGCATTGGCACCAACCTCACCAATGACCTGGGGTACGAGCCGCTGCAAATCGTGATCAAGATGGTGCGCTGCAACGGCCAGCCGGTCGCGAAGTTGTCTGACACGCCCTCGAAGAACATGTGTGACGATGAAAAATATCTGGCGTATTTGCGCCAGGTGTTTGAAATTGCGGGCTGAAAGTTGGCGCTGTAACCCGTCTGAAAACGAAACTACAAATGAAAAATTTCCGTTGGCAAATGTGTCTGGCCCTCCTGATTTGGCCCGCCATGTCGCAGGCTGCAGAAATCAACGGCAGTCAAATGTCATTGCTCTGGGCTGCTCCGTTTGTCGGTATTCTGCTGTCGATCGCGCTTTGTCCTTTGTTGACGCCAGTTTTCTGGCATCACCATTTCGGCAAAGTCTCTGCGGCCTGGGCACTGGCTTTTTTGTTGCCCTTTGCGCTGGTGTTTGGGCCAGGCCTTATGACTGCGAGCCTGGTGCATGCCCTGCTGGCGGAATATATTCCGTTCATCATTTTGTTGACAGCGCTGTACACGGTGGCGGGCGGAATCTTCATCCGGGGCAATTTGCATGGCAGCCCACAGCTCAACACCGGCATCCTGGCGCTGGGCGCTGTGCTGGCCAGCGTGATGGGCACGACTGGCGCCTCCATGTTGTTGATTCGCCCTTTGATCCGGGCCAATGACAACCGCAAACATGCGGCCCATATCGTCGTGTTCTTCATCTTCATTGTGTCCAACGCTGGCGGATCACTCACCCCGCTGGGTGATCCGCCCCTGTTTTTGGGTTTTCTCAAAGGGATCGATTTTTTCTGGACGGTTCGCCACATCTTTCCTGAAACCCTGTTTCTGGTGGGTTCACTGTTGGCCATTTTCTTTTTTCTGGATCGCTGGTATTACCGCAACGAAGGGGTGCTGGCACGAGATCCAACGCCCGATACGCCCCGGTTCGGCATCGATGGCGCCGTCAATTTTTGGCTTTTGGGCGTCGTCGTCGTTCTGGTATTGATCAGCGGAATCTGGAAGCCTGGCATTTCCTTCGATGTGGCAGGCACCGATGTGGGCTTGCCCGGCTTGGTGCGCGACATCGGTTTGGTCCTGGTGACCTTGCTTTCACTGAAAATCACCGCGGCCAAGGTTCATTCCGACAACCAGTTCACGTGGGGGCCCATGCAGGAGGTGGCCAAATTATTCGCGGGCATTTTCCTGACCATCATTCCCGTCATCGCCATGCTGCGCGCAGGCGCAGACGGGCCGTTTTCAGCCATCGTGGCGGCCGTTACCCGCCCTGACGGCCAGCCCGACCCCGCCATGTACTTCTGGGCCTCGGGTTTGCTCAGCTCCTTTCTCGACAACGCGCCCACTTACCTGGTGTTCTTCAATTTAGCGGGGGGCGATCCGGCGGTGTTGATGACCGGGCTAGCCACGACACTGGCGGCCGTATCGGCGGGCTCGGTGTTCATGGGTGCCAACAGTTACATCGGCAACGCGCCCAATCTGATGGTCAAGGCCATCGCGGATGATCGCGGCGTGAAAATGCCGAGTTTTTTCGGCTACATGTTATGGTCCGGCGCCGTGCTGATCCCGCTGTTTATCGTGATGACTTTGATCTGGTTTCGGTAAATTTTGTCTGGTTAGATTTTTGGAATAAGACTAAAGTTTAGATTATAATTTAACCATAAATTACTATAATTTAATAGCAATTATTGTAATAATTTGAAGACCTAATGTGTTATTTTTTAGCTAAAAAAATATGAAAAAAAGAATTTTAGTCGCCAGAGCCAATTTTCCCGAAATCATCAGCAAACTTGAGCAACACTTTGAGGTGGAGTCCAACCAGGCCGATGTGATGTGGAGCAAGGCCGAGTTGATCCAGAAATTGCAAGGCAAGGCCGGCCTCTTCAGCACGAGTGGTGAACCGATCGATGCCGAGGTCATCAAGGCCTGCCCTGACTTGAAAATCTGCGCCAGCATGGCCGTGGGCTACAACAATTTTGACGTTCCCGCCATGACCGCCGCTGGTGTACTCGCCACCAACGCGCCCGATGTGTTGACCGAAACCACCGCCGATTTTGGCTTTGCCCTCTTGATGGCGACCGCGCGGCGCATCTGCGAAAGCGAGCATTTTTTACGCGCCGGGTTGTGGCA